>JADGBS010000011.1:0-38869 GCA_015231325.1 Oligoflexia bacterium
CGGTATTAACAGATCGTTCTGCTGCATAAGTAGAAGAAACAGTAAGTCCCATCAAACTTAAATAGAATGAGTTCATTATAAAAAAATAAACATTGGTCAAAATAAGCAAATGTCGGAGCAATCTTTTCAAGGAAAAACTGGCGTAAAAAGAGTTGATCATCATTTTACACATCCCTTACGAAAATCGATAAAGAAATATTCTAATCTGGTTTGAGACTGTTCTTTCAAAACCGTTTGCGCCAATAACTTGCACTCTTCGAAGGTCTTATCGCTGTCTTTCGGCATCATCGCTGTACCATTGCTTTCAAATCTTTTTGCCAAAAGATTCATTTGTCGCCTAATTTCGTTAGAATATCTCGACAACTCTTTACAAGAAGCATAATGCGCCTGAGCAAACATTTCTTGAAAATTTCGAGCATAATCGGTGGTTAATGCGTTAACTTGCGCCACAAAAGATGCAGAAGATAAATTCTGTTTTATAATCTTCTCATTAATATTTTTTATGTACTGCGTGCCTGATAAGGCCATTCTTCTCGAGTAGTATGGCGCAAAATATTTGTAAAGTCCGTTCCTTGCCTGAGTATCAATACGCTCCAGATCGCCCCTTATTGCAGAATATATTTCCGCTCCTTTTAGTTCTATTTCGATATCATTTATTAATTGATGTGCTCCTTTGATATTAAGCTTAGACAGCATCGCATTGGTTAAAACCTTCCAAGTATTTGGTATGACCTGGACAAGATAGTTTCTTTTTGCACTTAGTTCCTTAATGGTGTATTCCATTCTGGCAATCTCACCCTTATATTTGTCGAGATCTAGATCTACTTCCCTTAGTTGTCGTAATTCGGGGGTTAATATTTTAAAATGGGTAATTACGCCTAATTCTGGACTGGTTACAACATCCCGAATGCTCATTTGAACTGCAGCGATCTCTTTATAACTTTTTTTCAGTTTTATGATCAAATTTTTTTCTGCTTCATCCAATGATCCTTGTTCTGGAATATTTTTAGTAAGATTTAAAATTTTGATATATTGAATTTTATATGTTTCTATACTATTTATTTGTGTGTATTCTGGTTGATGAGCTTTTAACGTCTCCTTCAGTCTAGAAACCCACCCATTGTGCATTTCGTTAATTTGGTTAAAATGGTTATTTATTTCATTAGTGTTAACTAACATTTGGTGTAAAGAGATAATTACACCGCTTGTTTTCGGGGCGATACTATTTAATTTTGTTATACGAGCATCTACAACATCAACCTTTTTTGCTAAAATATAATTTTCTTGTATTAGCTCACCTATCTGCACCTTTATTTTATTTTTCTCTTTTTCAATATCTGTCCATTCTTGTGAAAGGTTTGCAGCACTAAGCTCCGCATTTTTCCTTTTCCGTCCAAGATTTGTGATATCCTGGTGGACATTGAATAATGAAGTACGTAATTCTGGTATATTACGCTTTACTTTATCAATATTGTTATTAAGTTTAAAAATAGTATTATTAGCATCATATATACTTAAATCTGTCGCTGAAATCGCTTTATCTAATTCCCAATTTTTCGCCTTTAAATCCCATATTCTTGATTCAAGCTTCCTCAATGTGGTAGTATCACTGCTGGCATAAACCGTGATGACGTTGGCAATAAAAAGAAAGGTCGTATACAGATATAAAAACTGCTTCATATTTCTATCCTAAGTGTGATCTTTTTTGGATAATTAAAAAACATATTTGGCATAATCAAAAATCCAATTATATTTCTTTTTATTTTCGATAGAATTTTTGGAAGCAACTATTAATGCCAATGCCGCTGATATATCCTCTTTTAATTGACTTTGAGCGAGAAAGTATTCATTAGCATTTTGATATCCTTGTTGGTTAATAATTTTTCCTTCTTTGACAAAGGGGGCCATGGAGACAGTATAGATGAAGTTGTTTTCACATTCCTGCCCTAGTAAGGCCTCTTTCTGTCGGAAAAACTCATCATAATCTAAAACCGGATTATGATCGCAGGTCCCCTCTTTTTTTGGCATTTCTTCCTGGGAGACAGCTCCGATTGAAAGAGCATGTGATATTAAGGACTCGACTGATTTGATTGAATTAAAAGACAAATTATCAAGTTTCGAATCTGCGGGCAAACCCTCCGCTAACTTCAAAGTATTGACCATATGATAGATAGAACACAATGCCCCTTTATTACGATCAACATATAACCCGTGCAATACTGCTGATTTCAAGATTAGATCTTTTAATCGCCCCGCATCAACTGACAAAGTATCCAGATCTCTGTTAATTAATAATTCATCGAATTCAATTCTTATGTTTGAAGCAGTTATATGGCATGCCGACGGAATCTGTCGGCCCCCCATGCTTCCATCACCAAGAGGATGTGAAGCGTCAAAAAAATTAAATACAAAAGACAGTTCAAATAAATTGCTATTAATGGAGTTTTCATAGACATAAAGGGCGGTTCCTTCTTCCGAAACCAGAGAAAAACTATAGTTGTTCGTACCAGTAAACACCCTTCCTAATAAGGAATTATTCGAAAAGAGAGACATTTTATCGTTTCTGAATTGATCCTTCCAACAGTTCCCTGAATTTGACCAATCTAAGGTAAATTTAATTTTCGGTGTAAGACCACCTAAACGAAACGGGGTAATCTTGTTATTAACAAATACGCTCTCTAAGTCATAATCGTGGTTATCAAATGAAATTTTTTTTTGTATTGGCAAAGCTATTTTTAATTCTTCAATGTCTAGCTTACAAAACTGTTTAAAACCAAAACCTTCCCGTCCACACTTTAATAGTTGAATTCTACTATTTATACTAACGTTTTTTTGCGACCATACGCTTGAGGATAAAAATAAAATCGGTGTTAAAATAACCACAACCACCTTTCATCTCTTTTCGTTAAAGACCAACAACACCAACTGATTCTTCAATGATATTTACTAACTTTTGTTCTAAGCTAATACCGTCGCTAAGAATCTTAGTAGTCATATTATCAATATGTCCATTCCTATCTGGCGATTGTCTGCACTTCCAGTTAGGATTAGATTCAGATAAAACGCATTCAAACTCCATCTTTAAACGATAGAGAAGCCTAGGTACGAAGCCTAGGTACCAATAGACTTTTTTTGAAACAAATATCGAGTTGTAAAAGAAGTCAACAGGTACCTTTTTGTCTTTTTTGATTGATCACGGCCAGCTTCTGACGTTTTTAACCCTGGTCCCTGTATCAAGGACGCTCACGCCTTTATGGCCCTCTTGGCAATTTTTTTATTTTCCGAACGAATAAGCAAGTCTGGAAAGATTATTAACTCACTTTCTGACCGAGACTCAGGAATACTCAACCCTTCTTCTATCATTCCTTCAATGTGGAATTTAATTGCTTCATAAATGTTTTTCTCGGTCTCTTCTTTATTTTTACCTTCGGATATACATCCTGGTAGGTCAGGAACATATGCGCTATATCCACTCTGTGTTTTCTCAAAAATCACTAAATATTTCTGCATAGTTAACCTCTTAATCTCTGATTATTTGTGCTTGTTTTAGGACACTAGCAACGGTTCCTTTGGCAAGTTCACTAGACATCTTATGAACAGGTATAGTAACCAAGCCTTTTTTAATTGGATGTCTATACTGCTTATGACTTCCTTTTTACCTAACCTCACACCATCCGTCATGTTCAATAATTTTGATAATTTCCTTCACCTTCAAAATTTTAATTCCTAAATTTTAACAGGATACTTCTATTTTAATCGATTATGACCCTTTTTACTATGCCATCATTTTTACTTTAAATTTTAAATCTGCCTTACACAATTGATCCTGAATTGTTGCTTGAACTGCTATTAGTTCAGATAGACCACAACGCTTAGCAATTTTTACAGCGAGGGCAACACTCACTAACTGTCTCCCCATTTCTATATCACAAAGTGTACTCTTAGAGATTCCCATTTTTTTGGCCATCTCTACTTGAGTCAAATTCAGTGATGCTCTAGCGCCCCTAATAAAAACTCCAAAGCTTTCTGGACCCGATTTTTCATTAAAAATATTTTTTTGTCTCATACTAGTATTCATTCGTATTTAGTACGGCAAAAAACCGTACCTGTCAACATAAAAATATATGGAGTTTCCCCATCCTGAAAATTAACAAACCAACCCATCACCAATACGAATCATAAGATGGGAACTGTTCCTATAGGGGTCTAGGGGGATCTAGGTACGGGTCTAGGGGCGGTCTAGCTAGGGGTCTAGCTAAGGTACCAATAGACTTTTTTTGGAACAAATGTCGAGTTGTAAAAGAAGTCAACAGGTACCTTTTTGCAATTATCATAGGTGATAGTCGCAAGGCCGATGCTGCCTATTTAGATAGTTGTCGCATCAAAAGAAATATTGTCGAATATGTTAACTTCTTTTATATTTAAACACGCGGAATTACTGCGCGAGTAATATTGCGTACTAAAGTATCCCTATCTACCCAAATATTCCCTCTGTCACATTCAAAATCTTGAGAGATTCGCATTGTGCTACAATCTTCTCCCCAAGAATTACGAACAAGATACTGACACCGACCAGCTATATTTCTTCTTCCTATTATTAACGAAGCATGTCCATCAATTATATTAGCATTTCCGGGAGTTGAGTTATCATAATTTCTTCCATTACGCAAAAGGCCTGCATGATAACTAATTCCAATGGGTAAGGTGTTCATTCCTTTTTCTAAATTAGAATCAATCTGATCAAAAACACCGTTGGCACTCACATCAGGACCAATTTCTTTGGTATCAAAACTAAAAGACGCATTTTTCCTTTGTTTCGGGCCACAATAGGCACCAATAAAATCGTTCACTGCTTTTTTTGCACCAACATTAATCATCGAATCGAGTATTCCTTCTGCGTTATTAAGAAAATTATTCAATGTCCATCCAAAATTTCTTTGAGGATCTATTCGACAAATTTCAGCATCTAATTGTTGGAGATGAATTCTTGCCAAAGGGACTCCATGTGCAGAAAGGAAACGGCATTGTTCTTCGGTTAAAAGAGAAGGAGATCTATCAATAACGCTAGCTCCACTTGATTTCATTTGCTCGCAAATATTATTAGGTAAAATTATTTTACCTGCGTTAAAGGGTCTAAGTTGCCTCAGCATTTCAGTATCAGTAGCAGGATTATTCCATGTATACTCCTTTACAATATTCCTGCTCTCATCGTAATCATAAAGGTGTAGATTCCCATCTACACCATCTAATAAAAAAATAGGGCAATCCTCTTTCTTTAATGATGAAGATATCCGAGTTTTACTTATGTTGACCTCACACCCTTTAGTGGGTGTGATTCCTGCATTTTCTGAAAATTGCTTGACTCCACTGAAAACTGTTCTCACTTCTTCCGGTGTAGTGTTAAGAACTGGTATCGTTTCCGTTTGCCCATTACTGATTGAGTGCACATACAAAACACCATCAATCAGAGTCAGTCCAGGATTTTCACCACTAGCAGGGGCCCTTCCAGAAATTAAATAAAATCTACAATGCTCGGTTCGTTTTCTAATATCGGTCATGGTTTGGTGAGGAACTCTGTGCGTTTTATCCGTTGATTGACTTATTCGATTTATATTCAAAGAGCTGATAATTCTACGTGAATTGACCAGCCGTTCTTGTTTATTTAATAAGTTCTTTATCTCTTCTTCTATTTTTGCCAAATCTTCCTTTGCTTTTTTGAGTTCTCCTTGTACCCTTTCTTTTCTTTCCTGATCACTCACATCACTACTAAATGATTCTACTTCATCCTCTTTATTAAACACAACTTTGTATAGTCTGGTTTTTTCTTGTCCAAGTCTAACCGCTTCCTCTTTGTAGCTAGAATTTATTTTTGCCAAAGCATTGATCTTCCTTTGCTCTTCTGCGATAAATTCATCTGTTATATCGTTAACGTTTTCCTCATACCGTTCGCTTGTTTTGCCAAAATGAGCATTAAGCTCCTCGCTTAATTTTCTTCTAAGATCCATCCTTTGAATATCGCTGATATTGTGTAATGCTCTTAAATTCTCGAACGTACTCATAAATTCCCTTACTCTATCCATAGAATCAACATTGTCTGCTTTTCTTTCAAAAAACTCTTCAGAACAACTTCCATTTTGACTTAATGTTGCAAGTGCTGATTGCAATTTTCCACCGCTCAATGCTTCTATGGTCGACTGGCCTGATAATATACTATCTACATAACCTGTGGGGGTATTATTGAACAAATTTTCGACCGTGGTCGCAACTATCGAAGTTCGATAATTTTTTTGGTCCTCAGTAAGCTCTATCCCCTCTAATCCCCATCCCTTTTTCAATACAGCATCATACATTTGTGCTGCAGCGACAGCATAACATGACCCTGTATCTTTTTGATTTCTTACAGGAACATGTTCCATCGAAAACCCCTGTCTGCGCAGGTCAATTACATCACCATCATTTCCACATCCTGCATTTAGGGAATCCGTTTGCATCATGGTACTGCACATTAAAAGATTAAGCACACATAAGAAATACTTAAAGTAACAGTCCATAAAATCAACCTCCCCTTGTATGAATAGAATATGAAACAAAAAGTATTGAGCGGACCAAGTACGCCTGCTCTGTAACTCTATTGGCATCACCTGACCAACACCACACTCCCGGTGCAAGTTAATTTATAGTAATTGCGAAAAGAATTATTTTCATTCACTACAAAAGGCATAATTTGATACGTAATCCCGACTACTGCGTTCCCTTTCATCTGCTGCGCTAGCGGACGTAATTTATCCGCCAATGCACTATAGCGGTCATTCAAATTGGGAGCATATTCCCGCAATTTTTGCTCGCGCTCTTGTTCGCGCTCTTCTTCCGACGCTTCTGTCTCCTCCGACGCGTCCAGTGTTGACGACATTGGTGCAGACTCTGCCTGTACAAAAATTAATTCTTCTTCGGTAATCACCGAGTGCTCAGACACAACTCCTAAATATTTTATTATTTGCCGGCCGTCTAACGTTGGAGTAGATGTCAAAATCACTGTTTTTAAATCGGGGTCATCTGTACCAAACTCTCTACTCTCCGCATTATTTTGTCTTAGAGAAAACTTGCTAACCAGACCGCGATTATTACTGTAGTATTTTGGAGGATGAATCTCATCGGAAAGACCCATTTGCATGTCTATATTATAACGTCGCAGTTTTAATACTAGATGAATTGCCTGATACTCACTTATCTGGGAGATAAGCACTTGCCCTCGTGCCACACTTTTTTCTATGACCTCTCGATTTTGCTCATCAATGAACCCCAGCTCCCGCAAAACCCCTAAGATATCTTGAGCATCGTCTTGGTAGAGAATATTTTTGACTAACACACTGTAAGGAGGGGTCCCAGGAGCACCTTGCACTGCCCCCGGCGTTATCAGTGGCACCACCGGAGATTCTGGAGATAATGTTGCAGAAGTTGCATAGTCAATATTTTCTGCAAAATCCTTAACGTCTCTAAAATCTTCTGTCGCTGCTTCACCACTATCCGCTGCCTCTTCTGACTCTTCTGCCTCTTCGAGATCCATTGCTAGATCTGATACAGACTCTTCTTCTATTTCATCAGGGCCGACCGAGGCGGACACCTCTTCCGTTGCTTCCTCAGTTACGTCCGCCCCTTCTGGCGCAACTACTTCCTCTTGGTCGATTGCGACTTCTTGAGCTGCAACCTCTTCCTGTACTTCTTCCTGCGCCAAAAAATCTTCTTGCTTTTCTTGCTCTTCTTCTACCGCTTCCACTTCTGGCGGAGGAGGCGTTTCCTCCTCCTCTTCTTCTTTTTCTTCTTCTTCAACTGGCGGCGGCGGGAGTACGCTATCTGATAGGAGTTTATCTACTGAGGCATCTTCTTCATGCAGAAACTCCCCTAACTTCTCTAGCGATGTAAGATCGCCCTTTTCCTCTCCATCCTCATGATGATTATGATTTATTGCCATCCATCCCCCCTATGTAGCAACTATGCAGCAACTTAATTATCAGCTTGCATGACCATGACAATGTTTATATTTTTTTCCCGAGCCACAGGGGCAAACATCGTTGCGACCAACCTTCTCGCTTCTACGCATCACCGGTTGATTGCCCTGTGCATGTGCTGCCTGCGCTGCCTGTGCTGCGCGCCGCTCCTCCAGCTCTCGCTCTTTGGCGACCTGTGCTCGTTCTACTGCCCGCTGATGCGCTTCCATCTGTGCTTTTAAGTATGCCTCTTGCTGGCGCTTGATCTCTTCTATCTCCTCTAGTGTATAAAGACGGACACCATAAATATTGTTCACTACCGCCTGCTTAACATTCATTTTCATACGCTCAAACATAAGAAAGGACTCGCGCTTGTAAGCATTGAGTGGATCTTGTTGCGCATAGGCACGTAGATTGATCCCTTCTTTCAAGTGGTCCATACCCAGCAGATGATCCTTCCAGTGATGATCTAAAATTGAAAGCAATATCTCTCTTGTCGCATCTTTTACTTGTTGTGAATCGTACTTAGAAAACTTTTCGGTAAGTATCTTTTTTGCCTCGGAAGAAAGATAGACGGCCAAATCGCCATCATACTTAGAGATACACTCCTCTTCCTTTAATTGATACTCGCAGTGAAATATAGTTTTAAACCCTTTGATCAGTTCGCTCCAAGGCCAAGAGTCAAGAGAAGCTTTTCCCTCTGGCCGCAGTCCATCTAGAAAAACCTGGACCACATCTTCAATCATCTCGTTAATTAGCTCAGAATTACCATCATTATTTAAAATATCTCGCCGTAAACTGTAAACCACCTTTCTCTGTTCATTCATAACGTTGTCATAGTCAAGCAAGTGCTTGCGAATATCAAAGTTATGACTCTCAACTTTTTTTTGCGCATTTTCGATGGCATTACTAATCATTCGATGCTCGATGGGCTCATCTTCTTCCATCCCCAACCTATCCATGATGCTTTTTATTCTGCCAGAACCAAAAATGCGCATTAGATCGTCTTCTAGCGAAAGAAAAAATTTCGAATAACCAGGATCTCCTTGTCGCCCTGAGCGTCCTCGTAGCTGATTATCAATTCTGCGTGACTCATGCCTTTCTGTACCTAAGATATAAAGTCCACCCGCGGCCACCGTCTCCGGAGTAAGTTTAATATCAGTACCACGTCCGGCCATATTGGTAGCAATGGTCACCGAACCTTTCTCTCCGGCCCTCGCTACGATTTGCGCTTCGCGTTCATGCTGCTTAGCATTCAAAACCTCGTGAGGAACCTCCATCTTAGTTAAACGCTGGGAGATAATTTCGGAATTTTCGATGGAGATAGTACCCACTAATACCGGCTGTCCCTTCTGATGCAAATCTTTAATCAATTGGACTACCGCGTTACATTTAGCATTTTTGTCTTTGTAAATCACATCTGAAGAATCGGTACGAATCATTTTCATATGTGTAGGAACAACCATAACATCCAGACCGTATATTTTTCGAAACTCCTCGGCCTCAGTATCCGCAGTACCAGTCATTCCTGCTAATTTCTTATAAAGACGAAAATAATTTTGGAAAGTGATTGACGCCAATGTCTGATTTTCGTTACGAACCGCCACTCCTTCCTTGGCCTCGACTGCCTGATGCAATCCATCAGACCAACGAGACCCTTCTTTGAGTCTGCCGGTAAACTCGTCAACAATAATGATCCGGTCATCCTTGACCACGTAGTCGACGTCGCGATTAAAAAGAGTCCAGGCGCGTAAAGATTGGTTGAGGTGGTGAAGCAAAGGAACATGTTGCACTTCGTACATATTCGCCACATGCAATATGCCTTGTATTTTGATAATCCCAGCGTCAGTCATTACCACGCTCTTCATTTTTTCATCAACAGTATAATCTTCACCCTTGCACAATTTAGGGACAACTTTATTTGCTACATCATAAAGTTCGGAGGTATTCTCGCTAGGACCAGAGATTAGTAGTGGGGTTCGAGCTTCATCGATGAGAATAGAGTCTACCTCATCAACAATGCAATAATTATGATCTCGCTGCACATAATTTTCTAGATTAAATTTCATATTGTCGCGAAGATAGTCAAACGCGAACTCATTATTTGTGCCGTATGTTATATCCGCAGTGTAAGCAGTCTGTCGTTCTTCATCATCCATATCGGCGACAATGACGCCCACACTCAATCCTAAAAAATTGTAAATTCCTCCCATCCAATTGGCATCACGATTGGCCAAATAATCATTAACTGTAACCAGATGCGCACCTTTACCGCTCAATGCATTTAAGTAAAGCGGAAGTGTAGCACACAAAGTTTTTCCCTCTCCGGTCTTCATTTCAGAAATTTTTCCTTGATGTAGCACCACCCCTCCAACGATTTGCACATCGAAGTGGCGCATCCCCAAGACTCGCACTGAGGCCTCGCGCACAGTAGCATATGCCTCTGGAAGAATATCATCTAGTGTCTTTCCCTGAGCAAGAAGCTGCTTAAATTTAACAGTCTGTTGCTTCAACTGTTCATCGCTCATTGCCTTAATTGTGCTCTCCAACGCATTAACTTTTAGCACCAACGGCCAGATGGCCTTGAGGTCCCGCTCCGATTTGGTGCCAAATATCTTCTTCAAAACCTCTTCAATAAACATCGTAGGTGTCTCCCAATGATCTATCTTGTTATACTGTTATACTATTATACTTTTTTTATATTATACTTTGTTAACCTATTACTTTTAGTTAGTGCTAGTCTAACACAAAATACAATGGATCCACTGCCATTCCATTGACTCTCACTTCGTAATGCAAATGTGGTCCAGTGGACAAACCGGTATTTCCAACCTCCGCAATCAAATCCCCTCGCTTTACTTTCTTTCCGGTTGCAACCATCAAGCGATTGGCGTGAGCGTATACTGTCTCTAATCCGTGTCCATGATCGATTTGCACGTACTTACCTAAACCTGGTTTATGTCCTGCGAAAGTTATAACTCCATCTGCGGAGGCAACGATTGGTGTTCCAATTGTAGCACCCACATCCAATCCTTCATGGATCTTTGGGCGACCGGAATATGGACTCTGACGGACGCCATAAAAACTAGTCAACCATCCCACCGAAGGCAAGAGCGACGGTGTGGACTTCAAAATCGATTGGCGATCTAACCAAAACTGATCCAAATCATTTACGGACTTCTCCAACTCTTTAGAGAAATCACGGTAATAGTTGTACTCATAATCGAACAGCGCAAACTGCTCTGCCAACATCAGTCCCTTCTTTACCATTGTCGACCAAGTTGGCGTATAGAAGTAATCAACGGGAATTCCAAAATCTTTGGCCAATTGCTGATGATACAACTCTCGTAATTTAATAAACTCTTTCTTCCCTTCAATATCCTTAACAGTCATATCCTTGACGGTAGTATTCTTGATCGTGGTATCCCTGAATTCCCGACCAGGCATTGCCTCCATGGTCATTCCTGTAAGCACCCGTAGTTTTTTCTCAAAAACAGCTATCCGCTGCAAATCGCTGGCCATCGTGCTAATTTTTAATTGGAAAACATCGAGCTGTTCGCGCAATTTATAATTTTCCAGCACTAGATACTTGTTTTCGTATACCTGATTCAAAATCTGCTTATAATCGTATGCCAATAAAACAATAAAAAAAGCTGCAATCAGGAGCACAAAAATCGTCGCCCGAAAAAGCAAAAGCGGAATACGAAAAGAAACAACTTTTTTCCCGTGCTCGGGAATCAACATAATCGTGTAATAACGATGCACAATCACTCCGTATATAAATAGCAAACATAATTCTACAAATATAATTCTACAAACATAATCATAATCTACTGAGCAATCGACATAATTACTGAAATATTATCCTGCCCACCATTAAGATTTGCTTGCTTGACCAAAGAAGATACGGTCTGCTCTATGTCCTGTTTAGAAGCGCATCCAGGATCAATAATGTTTTTCTCCACGATATATAAAATATCTCTATCACTTACTTTTCCGTGTAATCCGTCAGAACAAATAAAAAAAAGATCATTTTTTAAAATACGATAGGTAAATACGTCCACATCCACCTTTTCTTCGTGACCGACGGCACGAACCAAAACATTTTTCATTCTATCTTTGGCCGCGTCTTCTCGGGTATACAATCCAAAATTAATCTTTTCCTGCACCAAAGAGTGGTCCCGTGATAGCTGGAAAAGGTTCCCTCTATTGATCAAATATGCACGCGAATCACCAACATTAGCGATGTACAAATTTGAACCAGCAAAGTATAGCAAAACAACAGTAGTTCCCATCCCTTTTAATGCAAGATTCTCTTCAGCAAATTGAAAAATGTTCTGATTGGCAAACTTGACCGCACCCTCCACTAACTCTGACGGGCCAAGTCGATTTCGATTACTGGCAATAAATTTGGGTATAGATTCCACTGCCATGCTAGAAGCAATTTCTCCCCCGCTATGGCCGCCCATACCGTCAGCAACAACATAAAGGTGAATGCTGGGATCTAAATAAATGGAATCCTGATTATTTTTCCTAACCAGGCCAATATCACTTTTTCCCGAAACAAGTATTCCCATGTTACCAGTCCCTTATCTTGAGTAAAGTAAATAACTATAGACTCCTACAATACCCCTATAATGCTCCTCACAATAAAGCTCACAATAGACCAACAGCGATTCTCTCAATAACATGCAGACGCAATCATTACGGCAAGCAATCATCGCATAGAATTCTCGTAATTCGGCCAAAACTACTTCTATTTTTATCCATTTTATTCAATTTTTAAACTTTTATTAGGCATAAACTAGTTATTTTCCAAAATGCAAAATTTAAAGCTATAATTAAATATATACATAAGTAATAACTTAACAGCACAAGAGAACCACCTCATTCTCAAGGTTCTCGATGCAGGATAGCAAATTTTGTCCATAATCAATAAGCTCTTAAGCTCTAAGGAGGAAGTGTCATGGTAAAACTCGATATCAAAAAATTCATGATTGACCACTACAAGGCCACCGATTTTGCTCATCTTCATTGGTGCGGTACTTTTCAAGAGTACGTAGATTTGGTGAACGAGCACCCTGAAATAACTCGCAATGCATTTCAGAGAATATACGACATGGTTATTACTTTCGGTGTTACCAAATACACTGAATATAAGAAAGAAATTACTCGTTATAACTTTTTTGATGATCCCTTTGATAGTGGGAAAGATGCAGTTTTTGGTATTGATGTACATTTGATGAAATTGGTAAATTTTTTTAAATCGGCCGCCGCTGGGTATGGTACAGAAAAAAGAATTTTGCTACTGCATGGACCGGTGGGCTCGGCAAAATCTTCCATCGCACGCCTGATAAAAAAAGGATTGGAATATTACTCTAAAACCGATGAAGGGGCCCTCTACACTTACGAATGGATTGAAGAACAGGAATCAGATGTTTTGGGTGGACAAAAAATATTCTCCTCACCTATGCATGAAGAACCTTTAAAATTATTACCAATGGAAATTAGAGACAAATTTCTACAAGAGATCAATCGTAGCAACAAAGGTAGACGCGTAGTTATCAAAGGCGAGGTCAATCCCGCTTGTCGCTATATTCTAAAACAGTATATGCTAAAATATGGCGGCGATTGGAACCAAATAACTAAGCACATTCGCGTTAAACGCCTGGTGCTTTCTGAAAAAGATCGTTTAGGAATTGGAACATTTCAGCCCAAAGATGAAAAAAATCAAGATTCAACTGAACTAACCGGTGACATAAACTATCGCAACATCGCTCGCTACGGATCAGACTCTGATCCTCGCGCCTTTAATTTTGACGGTGAATTTAATATCGCCAATCGTGGAGTGGTAGAGTTTATTGAAATGTTGAAGCTGGATGTCGCATTTCTTTACGATTTACTGGGGGCATCTCAAGAACAGTGTATTAAGCCCAAGAAATTTTCTCAGACAGATATTGATCTCATAATTCTCGGCCACACCAATGAGCCAGAATATAAAAAACTACAAAACAATGAATTTATGGAGGCCTTGCGCGATCGCACCGTTAAAATTGACGTTCCGTACATCACTAGATTAGACAAAGAAATCAAAATTTACGAACGAGATTTCAATCCACGAACCATTGGCAATATCCATATTGCACCTCACACCATCGAGATGGCCGCTACTTGGGCAGTATTAACACGGTTGGAAGAACCAAAAAAATCAGACCTCACCCGTCTGCAAAAAATGAAACTATATAATGGCAAAACGCTTCCTGGTTATAACGAAGAAAACGTAAAGGAGTTGCGAAAAGAAGCAGTTCGAGAAGGTATGGAAGGAATTTCGCCACGCTATATTCAAGACAAAATATCCAACTCACTAGTTAAACACGGACATCTTGGTTGCCTCAACCCCTTCATGGTTTTCAATGAATTAGAAGCAGGGCTCAAACACCATTCTTTGGTTAGCACTCCAGAGATGCTGGAACATTATCGAGAGATGTTGGCAATCGCTCGCCAAGAGTATGAAGATATCGTTAAAAATGATGTACAAAAGGCAATCAGCGTCGATGAACAAGCAATTCAAACCTTATGCGCCAACTATATTGACAACGTAAAGGCATACACCCAGAAAGAAAAAATTCGCAATAAATACTCTAATCGTCTAGAAGAAGCAGATGAACGTTTTATGCGCTCAATCGAAGAAAAAATCGATATCCCTGAGTCACGAAAAGATGATTTTCGTCGCGAAATAATGAACTATATCGGCGCGCTAGCAATCGAAGGCAAAAACTTTGATTATAAAAAGAATGAACGTCTGCATCGAGCATTAGAATTAAAACTTTTTGAAGATCAAAAAGACACTATCAAACTAACAACTATTATTTCTAACGTTGTGGATAAAGCGACACAAGAAAAAATAGATGTAGTTAAATCGAGACTAATAAAGAACCAAGGGTACTGTGAAATTTGTTCTACAGACGCCCTGAACTTTGTAGCATCGATATTTGCTAAAGGCGATTCGACCAAAAGCTAGTAAGAAACTAGTCAAAAGCTAGTCAAAAAAAGACGGAGTCCTCGCTATGGATCATCCAATAAAAAGAGATCACGCTCGTTTCCGCAAGATAATCAAAGGGAAAATTCGCGAGAATCTGCGCAAATATGTTTCTAGCAATGACATGATAATTCCCAAAGGGCCAAAACGCTTTGCCATTCCCGTGCCCCATATTGAGATTCCCCATTTTCGTTTCGGCGATCGCTCCCAAGGAGGCATGGGACAGGGGAAGGGCCAAGCGGGTGATGCTGTGGATGGCCAACCAGGCGACAGTAGTGATGGGCAAGCAGGTCAGTCACCAGGATCCAAAGATGTAGAGGTAGATTTAACCTTAGAAGAGTTGGCACAGATTTTAGGTGAGGAACTAGAATTACCCAATATCGAGCCAAAGGGTCGACATCAGATTGAATCCCAAAAAGATCGTTATACCACTATTGGTGTTATTGGCCCAGAATCGCTACGGCACTTTAAACGCACCTTTCGAGAATCGCTTAAACGTCAACTGATCACCGATACCTACGATTTTAAAAATCCCGTAATTGTTCCCAGCAAAGAAGATTTTCGCTACAAATCAGCGCATACCAAAGTGGAATATGAGAATTCGGCAGTAGTGATCTACATGATGGACGTCTCCGGATCAATGGGTGATGAACAAAAGGAAATCGTGCGCACTGAATCTTTTTGGATCAATCTCTGGTTAAAACATCAGTATAAAAATATCGAGATTCGCTATATCATCCACGATGCCACCGCCAAGGAGGTTGATGAAGAAGTCTTTTTTCGTACCAGAGAGAGCGGTGGAACACTGATCTCCTCCGCTTTTTTATTGTGCAAAGATATTATCAAAAAGGACTATGACATTAATGAATGGAACGTCTATCCATTCCACTTTTCCGATGGCGACAATTGGTCACTAGATGACACTAAACTTTGCTTGGAGTTGCTAGAGAAAGATCTTTTGCCCGCGGCCAATATGTTTTGCTACGGCCAGGTGGAAAGTCGCTATGGATCAGGACAATTTTTTAAAGATCTCAGCGAACGTTATGGAGAACGTAGTGACAAGGTGATCCTGAGCAAAATTAAAAACAAAGAGGGAATTCTTGACTCAATCAAAGACTTTTTAGGCAAGGGAAAATAGATAATGAGCGAATTGGAAAAAACCAAACCACTAAGCGGAGAGCTATTAGATCTACAACGAGTAATTTGCAAATATGCAACCGATTATGGGTTAAACTTCTATGAGGTAATTTTTGAGCTCTGCGATTATGAGACAGTAAATATTCTAGCAGCACAAGGAGGATTTCCTACTCGCTACCCTCACTGGCGTTTTGGTATGGAATATGATCAATTTTCCAAAGGATATGCCTACGGAGTGCAAAAAATTTATGAGATGGTAATAAATACTGATCCTTGTTACGCTTATCTATTAAATGCCAACTACTTGGTAGACCAAAAAACTGTTATGGCCCACGTCTACGGACACGCTGACTTTTTTAAAAATAATTGTTGGTTTGCTAATACTAATCGCAGAATGATGGATACTATGGCCAATCATCGCAGCAAAATTCGTCGCTACATGGAGAAATATGGTGCTGACGAAGTTGAACAATTTATCGACAAAGTCCTATCCTTAGAAAATTTGCTGGATGTCCATGAACTATTTGAAACCCCAGAGTTAAAGCGCGAGCGCAAAGATATCGACAAATTAGCAAAAGAAGAAAAACAAAAAGGCCCTGACGACGATCGCAGCGAGGCGCTCCGTTCTTTTATGCGCAGTCCCTACTACAAAGATAAGGACGGCAAAGGAGGAGGAGGGGTAGGCGGCGGTGGTAGCGGTAAAAAAGATAAGGGAAAACATAAAAAGCATGAACATCAGAATAGCGACAGTAATGCGACCACAACTGCAACGCCAACTACAACCACTGCAGCAACGAGCACAGACCCTCAAGTACAAGGACCCAACCATGAGGGCGAGGGTAGCAGAAGTGAGGCAAGGGGACAACAAATACAAAAACTCCCTTCGTTGCCTCAGCGCGATATTATGAGCTTTTTAGCTGAATATGCACCAATCAATGAGTGGCAGTCAGACGTAATCAGCATTTTGCGTGAAGAGGCCTACTATTTTTTACCCCAGCGCATGACTAAAATTATGAATGAAGGCTGGGCAAGCTACTGGCACTCTAAACTGCTCACAGAAAAAGCGCTGTTTGCCAGCGAAATAACCGATTTTGCCGACCACCATGCTGGAATTATGCAAATGAGTCGTAAACAATTAAACCCCTACAAACTGGGAATAGAACTATTTCGCGACATCGAGTTCCGCTGGAATACTGGGCGTTATGGAAAAGAATACAACGATTGCTCAGATCTGCGCCAAAAAGAAAACTGGGACCTGAGAAAAGGAGAGGGAGCAGCAAAAATATTCGAGGTTCGTAGTTCACACAACGATATAACTTTCATCGATGAATACTTGACTCCTGAGTTTTGTGAACGACAACAAATCTTCACCTACAAATTCAATCCCCGAAGTGGACGGTACGAGATTGATACTCGTGACTTTCAGGCAATTAAACTGAAGTTACTCACCTCGCTCACCAACTTTGGGTCTCCCCTAATTGAAGTGGCGGATGCCAATTTCGCTAATAGAGGGGAGATGCTACTCCACCACCATCATGATGGAGTAGATCTCGACCTAAATTATGCGCAAGAAACCATGCGCAATATTTGGGCAATTTGGAGACGCCCAGTAAACCTAAGAAGCAAATATGACAACAAAGAGATCCTCTTTACATTTAACGGCAAAGAGATGAATCCGTTAGGTTAAGACTTCGCCGTTCGCTATTCTCGATTCTCCGTTCTCTGTTCTCCGTTAAAACCTTCGATCTGAGACTGGATAAAGCTCACTATAAGCGTTATGCATATTACCCCAAGCGGTAATATCCTTACTTGGATTTCTAGTGGCCGTGTCCATATCTGTAGGATAGAAATAAAAACGACTTGTCTTAATAAGATGACAGCAAGCATTCCTTTTTTCGCGCTGATAAATATTGTATTGGTTGTATTCTAGTTCTTTGCACTTACCACGCACATTTACGAACTTTCGTGACCACTGATGCAGATCAACAGGAGAATTAAAAAATTCTTTATCCATGGCCATTTCAGTGATTTTTCCGCTTTCGTCCTGCATATTTACGTAAGGACTGACATGGAACCACCAACCGTTCATACACAAATTACCATACATCAAGAAAACCTTTTTGGTGGCAATATTAAGATCCTTTTCCATCTCATAGGACCAGACGTGCGCACGACGAAAACATTGCGATGCCGCATTTCTACGAAAGCGTAAGCGTGGACCAACGAACTGATTATGCTGCCGATTGAAGGCACTCTGCATCTCCTGACGAGTAACCACATCTTTTAGTCCTAACGTATATAGAACAAAATCAGGATCAAGTTTATCTGTAAATCGCACCTCTTCGCTGTCGGTAGTTTGCTCCAAAACATCAAAAGACACTACCTTAAAATTGCCTTCTTTCAACACAAAACTCAGTAAGCTACGATTATCAACTGCTTCCTTCAATTGTTGTACTGTCTCGACATTTGGATTAGAAACAACGGCAACTCTACCATCTAACAGAAAAAGTTTATAATCGCTACCTTCCTTCTCTTTTTGTGCGTCAACTATTTTGGTTTGCACAATGAATTCGTCACTGTTTGCAACAATGCCTGTACCAACAGCGTCATCGCCAGGATCAGCAGCATTCAACGGTGCAGTGAAAATTAGCGTAGAAAACAAAAGACCAAATAAGGGCAAAGCAATTTTTTTCATACAATGTCTCCTTCTAAGACAAAAAATGAAAGTTAATAAATAATATCCAGCTCATTAACTGCAAAAACCATACAAGTTAATGAACTAGACATATCTATTAAATTTACCTAGTGGTTGTCAAACTTAAAATTATTTTTTTTTACAACTTTTTGCCATTATTAAATTAGATCTCGACTAGGCGATCGGCCAATTATTCACTTTGGTCACTAAGGGATGGAAACTTAATAACTTCCTTACTTCATTACCATCGGACCATGCCTTATCCCAAAAAATGCCGAGCGCATACGGCCGTATCAGCGGGCCGCTGCAGCGGAAACAGAGGGGAGCATATTTATAAAAATAATTGTCACAGAAAAAAATACTGACAAGGAGATGGTTTGATTTTTTGACAAAAATGGATACTATAGTTTTCTCGACAAGGAGTTCACTATAGTTTATGAAGTATTGTCTTTATAAAGTATAAAGCGTGAACGTTTCTATTATATGTTCGGCGCTGTTTCATAATTGTATTGAATGTGAGTCTTATCTAAGATATTTATATCCAGTCGTCCCAAATAATTTATCACTCCGACCTTTATTTCGAATTCTGGAAGATTAAATAATTTATAAGATGAATTTCGGCAGCGTAATTCCGTGAAACGATATTTCCCTTGATCCATAGTAAGAGAAAGTATTTCTTCTTTCCTTTGCCCGACTACACTAAAAGTATAACTTGGTCCATCACGGTCAACACTACTCACTCGTAGATAACATGTTGTTTTATTATTACCTCTGATGTATATGCTTGCAGAAGCAGGTTGGAAGATTTGAGCGGTCTTTTGTTCATAAGGAGATGATGAAGCTGCAGTGCTATTTACAGCGATAGAAGAACAAGCAGTTAGCATTGTTTCCAACAGAAAGATTAATCCCAGTGAAATTAAGGAAAACATCACTGCTATGCTTAGGCCCTTAGACTCTCCATAATCACACCTACTTTTATTGTTCATTTCCCCTCTTGCGGGTGACACCCCAATAACTTCTATTAGATTAGACAGACTAGACTTCAAAAATTTTTGCGCATCTTTGCATATTAAAGTTAGCACAAGTTTATGAATAAAAATCAAATATAAAATGAACTAACACTTACATAAACCATGGCAGTGTCAAAAAAAGCACAATGATAGTTGAAGACTGACCGCTGAAGGCCACAATCAAATTTTAACTAGGGGGGTGAGTTACATTAGAAATTAGAACAAGATAAAATTAGAAGAAATAAAATTAATTAAATATTTAGAGAAAAACCTAAACGTAGTTCTGAGGTGCGAATTTTTTTACCAACGGCCCTGGAGCCTCTGTCACTAGTAGTGGAAGTGTATGCTACTTGGTTCTCATCCTGACAGCTAGCATATGACAAGAAGATTTTGGGTTGGGTTTTCTTATCGGTTTTATCTACGTTCATACGAGGAAAGTATTCAAGGGCAATGTTATAAGTATTGTACTTCCAATAATCTACATCTTGCACCCTATGCTTACCAGTATCATATTTTATAACCGGCTGTATGGAAGCATTTCCTGCGTGGTTATAGCGTGCCTCAAAAACAATAGATTGCTTACTATCGTTCTTTCCAACTACACCTTGCCAATCTTTATAGATATTTTTTAAATAGTCACCATGCAGAATAAGTTGCTTGTCCAACAATACAAATTCAGAACCAACAGCGTAGTAATCAATTTTTTTCTTGATAACATCAGCAGTGAGCGATGATTCAGGACCCTTCGCAACCTGTTTTGGATACGGAAGATTGTGGTAGGACAAGATCGGTTTAATCATACCATCCAGAAAATCACCAAAGAAAACAATCCCCATTCCAGGAGTAGATTGATTTTTAATATTGGATGCATTATTGAATGCCAATAACTCAATTCTCTGATTGGCGAAAGTATAGTCTAATGCTAAACCAGGCATTTGCCCGTAGGCCACCTCACCATATCCATAGTCCTCAATATACGACCATCTATAAACATCTAGACCAGACATCTGCCCCTCAACCCCTCCGATATTGAGAAAAAATTGACCAACAGTCAAAGTCAGATTATCTATCAATTTATATTCCATGGCCAAATCTGGAAGAACGCTAGTTTGGTCAGAGGACCCAAAAACAGCGTCTGAACTCCAACTACCACGAAAATCCACGGTCGCAAAATATTTAACATTGTCATCCAAGCTACCACCTATTTTTAGCTTTGCTACCTTGAACTGAAAATACTTTGCTGTTGTTTCATCATTGGTCTTCATGCTCACGCCGTTAGACGTAATAGTATCATCATTAGAACCTTCGATCACATAATCGGTCCTAATCTGTGCGCCAACTTTACTGTCAGCATGTGCAGGAACCCAAGCAATAACCAATGTCAATAAAGCAAAAACACTAACGAACCTCATGAGAAATCGTAAACTCATACTATTCCCTCCTTTAGGAAATTAGCTGTTCTCCTCAGTAACATGATTAACATTAAAGTAAATCAATCTGATAAATATCCTAACTCTATATAGTTATAAAAAAAGAATTCCGTGCAATACCTCCCTTCATAAACCTGATAATAACATAGGCATAATAATACGATAACCCGAGAATACCAAATATTACAAGAAATAAAAAAGACTTTGTGCAAAAATCTATTTTTCACTAATTCGCCTCAAGTATTTTTTTCACTTTCCGCCAATGTGAAAATCTGCTACAGTGAACACCTACTTATATGGCCAATACCAACTAATATCTGCGAATATTGAAAATTTTTAAGTTCATTCAAAATAGAACAACCGCTTTTAGTCAGCTATTAATAGTTGATCAAAACTAATAATTCTATAAAAGAATTCATTGATAATTTCGCTATGAGCAGGATAAATGTCGCCTACATAGATAGAACTGGTTTCAATCTGCCCGAAAAACTTCATCATACATCGTGGTCTTGGGAGGGATATTTAAAATGGAGTGAATAACTTTGCCACTAGTGTCTTTAAAATTAATAGTTAAAGATTTGTTAGTAGAAGGATTATATCCAACAAAAGTGTAAATATTATTCTTTTTAAATACTCCAAAAGAAGGTTTGTCTGCGTAAATATCAGCTACCACACTTCCCAATTGATTTAAATTATGAATGAAGAAGTAAGTCGAAGTCCAAGTCTCTTGATCTAATATTCCAGGTTCCGGCGCTCCTTGTGGCCCATGAATTTTTCCAAACTGATATTTACTAATGGCCAATTGGGGATCAATGAGCGACAAAAAGCGCAACATAATTCCATCCCATGCATTAATTTCGGCATCTTTACCATAAATCTTTTGATGAATACCCCACATTTCTTTCCAGAGCATATTTGCATAACTCTGATTTAAACCGAGATATAAGGTGGCCGCTGTCATTGGTAACATTTGAATGCCATAGAGCTCTTCAATATATTTACTCCCCCAGAAAGTTTCAAATTCATAGGCCGTCTCACGCAAAATAACTGCATGAGAGTAAGGATAATCTGGATGAAGAATCTCCCGATCCACATCCAACCAATATTGATCGATCGCCGATTTTTCAGTCCAATATAAGTAGAGTCCAAGATCCCGATAATCGTTATTACCGGTGACCAATCCCCACAAATAAATTGCCGCCCACGCATTCATTGCTTCCGAAGAAGACTCTTGATCATTTCCACTATAATTGTCATCCCAACACCATCCGTTGGCGTAACTACGACCGGTATATGGAGAGAAATAACGAAGGTGCGGAAATTGTCGATCATCCCGATATGGAGATGCGATATTGCGAACTAATTCGTCGATGGCCGAACCATAATCTTGTAAAAAAGTTGGATGATACTGTACCAAAATTGCAGCAGCATGAATCCAGTAACCATAATGAAAGTGCATATCATTAAGCGCTTGTGTACCAAATCCCGCACGCCAACCAGTTATGTTTCCCCAATAACCGCCTTCTGGAGAAAAGTAGGTCATAAAGTGATGAGGACCACCATCGGCCCAAAAAGTTTTTTCTTTTCCTGGAGAGTAAGTGAACCAATCTGCAAATTCATTATAGAGACTTTCAATAAATTCATTTTTAAGCTCTGACGCTGCCGGGCCTAATTTATCCGCAATATTTATCGACTCAGCAATCCTTAGCAGCGCTTTTCCACCACCATAAGTATCAACATTATAATTATTTTTTATTTCTTGTTCTTTATACAAGTATTCAAGTGCAAGACCATGATCATACCCCAAGGATTTGAGCGGTTCATTAAACGAATGAAGAATTCCATGATTTTTCAAAACCGTCTCAAATGTGTGACCAATAAAAATCTTTAATTTTCCACGCATCGTTTGGTAGTGCTTTTCTTGGGAATAGGGAGTGGCCAGATTTTTATATTGATGTGGGAAAAGGGTAATCAGCGGTTCTGTATTCATCGATTTTCTTAAAGGAACAGTTGTAATATTAAAAGTGGTGGTGATAGCAGCCTCACTTTCGTTATAACGATAATTAGCATAAGTACCTACTATTTTGGTGTAAGCATGCTCATAAAAAAGAGGAGCATCCGCTAATGATGGAATTAGTGCTACAGTTAAATAATTGCTAGGGTGATTGTTAGAGGCAAAAGAAACCGATAAATTAGATCCTTCCCGCTTCCAAGTAGTACCCTCGTCTGCATATAGCCCATACCAACGTACTTCCTGCGTTATGGGTTGTAATAATTTTACAACAATGTGATCGCTTGTAACATAATCTGAATTGATTAAAACAGCGTTCCCCTGTTTGTCGTAAAAATGAATATTACCAGCAAAGCTATTGAGGCGAATACGAGGATTGCCATTTTGAAAACTCGTAAAAATGTACGGACTACCCGCGGTTATAGTCGAATTCATTTGATGACCATTATTATCTGCAGTTTGTAAATTTACATGCCAATCACCATAACCATCTACTTTAGTTTTGGTCGAAATTTGTTCCAACTTGTCATTCATTAACAACAAATCATAATGTACATATGAACCAATTTTCCAATTTTTCTTTGAGTATCCAATTATCGGACCACCACTGGCCGACATCACGTATCCGTTTCCCTTATAACTAATGCCCAGTCCAAAGAAACCATTCTCTGCTGGATAGCGATCTTTACAGGGATAAACTATCAACGGATATGGACTCATCGTAATGACATCATCTTTAACTAAAACACCGGCCCACCAGTTATTGGATGGAATTGGACCAGTAATCTTATTGGTTTTATTGATGGGGGGACGATAAACAAAACCAGGAGCGCCATTATCTTGCGAACCGATGGTACCTTCTGGTGCCCATCCCGTAAAATGACAAAATGCAGTGAATGCGGTGAATGCGGTAATTGCGATGAATGAGATGAACACGGTGGAAACAACTATTACAACTTTGAACATAAATTTTTTCATTCCGAACACCCTCCTTAGGATTCGTCGTAAAAAAATGTCATCTAAAAAATTTAATCAATGTTCCATATCAACGCTGCATAATTTAATTTTAACAAGAAAAGAAGCTGTGTCTATCCCAATATTAATCGTCCAAAATACTAAGCACTAATGTGGATGTATGGCCTGACGACCTAGACTGCCCCCAATCACAATGCTACGGATTTCTTCTGTATCTCGGAGCATACTCACTATTCGCTCAAGTCGTTCGTCAGCGTCGCGTGATAACAGTTCTGTTGCAAACATACGAGGAGTTTTTTGATCTCCATTTTTTTGGAACACTAATCCTCCTCTATCAAGCAATTGTTGAACAATTCCATCCTCCTTCCTTGCAATCGCATCAAACAGTTCTGAACCTGATACTGATCCTGATTCAGTAGCAGTTGCATACATGTGAGACTCTAAAAAAGATACTGACCCAAATGATTTACTACTATTATCCCTCTTTGCTCGTACTACTCCAAATGCCTGTAAAACTAAGACAATTTGGTCATAATTCCTTTCCAGGGCATCATCTAAACAGGAAATATTTTCAGGCCGTTTCGGATTGGCACCTTTATTCAACAATAAGGCAACAAAAGCAGCATCGCCTGAACGTATTGCATGCATCAACGCAGAGGTCCCACTTTCGTCAGTGACATTAGGGTCAATGCCAGATTGAAGTACATGTGCGACAGTGCCAGCATAGTGTCTCTGTATACCCCATATCAATAGGCGTACTAAAATGTCTTGTTTTAACTTCTCATTTTGCGTTCGATTACTCTGTAAACCTTCTATATTTGTAACAATATTATCAACAATCAAGAGATCGTTTGACTCACCTGATTGAAGAGCGCTTACAAAGAGCTGCAAAATATCGGTTGGGGTCATCTTTCTAAAATCGATGAAAGTAGTAAATTTTTGTTCTTTTGTTTTGTCAGCTACTCTTCCGAGGTGGATGTCTAAATTAGGATCTCCAATAACATCAATATGAATATCAGTATCAATATCAATATCAATATCAATATCAATATCAACTTCACCCTCAACGGACTGACTTCCGTGCGCATGGTTGCAAAGAGTACATAACACAAAAAAAATAGCTAATAAATGTGTCTTCATCGTCATAAATAAACCTCAAAAAAAAAAGAAAGATTGTTTAATGGCACAATGCTATATCATAGGTATTCAGTATTAATTGGATTAAAAATTTTACAAAAAGCAAAGATGTTGTAAATCACGAATCCGAAATATCATAACCCATCTTTCCGCGATGGGAATAAAAAAACAAGGAACCTTTTTGCAAAATTTTTTTCTATATTGACTATATTGATTAGTTATCCTCTTTTAGTTATCCTCTTTTTTATTCCATTTTATTTTATATTGCATGGCCCATCACAAAAGGCCTTCTGTCATCGATTATCGGTCATCGATTGTCGGCCTTCAGCAAAAGTATGGCCTGATGGCCCTGATCATTATAACTTTTAAAGAGTGGCCGTTAGGCCACACCTTACATAGATGTAGACACCAAATATGGAGAAACAACAATGAATTGCTCATCAAACTGCTCATCCAATCAATTACGAAATTTTTTCCCTGCAAAAAAAGATGAAATTCCGCCACAACATCTTCCAAAAATGATTATTCAAAAAAATTATTTGGCCAACGGTAATTTTATTCAAAGTAATACCCCTGACAACTTTCAAGTATTATCACCCATTTACATTAACTCTCAACAAGTATCTCTAGGGGAACACCCTCATCTTAACAGGGAAGAGGTTCTCTCAGTGCTCTCCCACGCACAACAAGCTTGGAAAAAAGGCAATAGCGATTGGGCGACTAGCTCTACTAGTGAACGTATCCGTTGCGTCGAAAATTTTGTAAAGGAAATGCAACTGCAAAAGAATTTAGTTGTTAATACATTAATGTGGGAAATTTGTAAAAATTATCCTGATGCAGAAAAAGAATTCGATCGTACTATCGATTATATAAAAGAAACCATCCACTCTCTCAAAGAATTAGATCGAATTTCTTCTCGTTTTGTAATTGAGCAAAAGATCATCGGTCAAATCCGTAGATCTCCACTAGGAGTGGTCTTGTGTATGGGACCATTTAATTATCCTTTAAATGAAACCTTTACAACTTTAATTCCTGCCCTGATCATGGGCAATGTAGTAATTTTTAAGCCTGCCAAATTTGGAGTTTTACTATGGAATCCGCTACTCCCTGCTTTCGCAAAATCGTTCCCCCCGGGAGTCATTAATGTCGTCTACGGTGAAGGTAAAGAAGTAATTACACCGTTAATGAGTTCCGGAGGTATCGATGTTTTGGCATTTATTGGTTCTGGAAAAGTAGCAGATGTTCTAAAAAAGCATCACCCATCACCTCATCGTTTGCGTTCAGTTTTAGGGCTTGAGGCCAAGAACGCTGCCATCGTTCTGGAGGACGCTGACATACAACTAGCAGTTGAAGAATTACTCCTCGGCACACTCTCCTATAATGGCCAGCGTTGCACCGCTATAAAAATCATTTTTCTTCATCGTTCAGTAGCAGATAAATTTTTATCGCAATTTAGCGACAAGGTATCTGCATTAAAAATCGGCATGCCGTGGGAAGATGGCGTAAAAATCACACCCCTTCCTGAAGATGAAAAATGCCTATACCTCAATGGATTAGTAGAAGATGCTATCACTCATGGAGCAAAAATAATTACTGGGGGAAGTCATCATCGCTCACTTTTTACACCCACCGTTTTGTCTCCAGTAAATGCAAAAATGCGCGTTTGGCGAGAAGAGCAATTCGGTCCGGTTGTTCCAATTGCCATTTTCGATCAAATAGAAGAACCGATTAATTATATTATCGAATCATCATATGGACAGCAAACTAGTATCTTTGGTACTAACGAGGAAAAAATTGCAACCCTAGTCGATCACTTGGTAAATCAAGTGTCCAGAGTGAACATTAACTCCCAATGCCAACGTGGACCGGATAGCTTTCCTTTTACTGGACGCAAGGACTCCGCAGAAGGAACTCTTTCCGTGAGTGATGCACTGAGAGTTTTTTCCATCCGCACGCTAGTGGCAGCTAAAGAAAATAACTTGAATAAAACATTACTTTCGAATATTACCTACAACCACCAATCTAAATTTTTAAATACGGATTTTATTTTTTGATTTATCGATGTTTTTGACGTTCAGTGGTACAATCCCCAGAATTTTGAAACTAAATCAATCAATACTGAATCAATAACTGAATAGAATGAAGGGGATAAGAAGATGTTAAAGCTAAAAAAGATCCTATTCACGCTCACACTAGGGCCATTGTTCATCATCGCAACTTTTACAATTTTTAAACCTCTAGCACAAAGCGCTGGAACCATCAGCGATGAAACCGTGTTCGCCATTATGAAGCAAGGGTTTAGAGCAAGTATGGGATTTAACCACTCTAAAATCATTTCCAGTTTGAAATTCCCAGAAATAGAACGGCAGCTAGACGCGGCGCTCAAAGAAATGGCGCAAAGAAATTTACGTCCCTCTTTTCTTTACGGGTATTCGCCAGATTTTAATGCTGGTGTTCTCCTTCATACTCAACACCTTAAAATTTATCGTGGTCAGGCACCTGGTGCCAAAATTGCAGAATTGTTAAATCATTTTCAAAATGTGTTAGGTGAGTGGTCCATCCCTCGAGAGATTGTCTATCTTAATGAAAACGGATTTGATAATTATAAAAAATGCGTAAGTTGTATAAAAATTCCTCCATTAACTAGATTGTGTTACCGCTGTTCACTTTACTGTACTGGTATGGCAACTGCAAGACAGAAAGACTGTCAACAATTTGTGACGGCCCAACGTTTTGCTATTCTTCAATGGAACAGAGAACATCCGGAAAAAGGAATTTCTTTTCTTCACCCTGGCAACCGTCCAGATGTTTTTCTTTATGGTAAAAATTTTCTGGATGAAGAGGAAGTTGAAGATAATGCCATGACTGACCCCAACGCTACCGAACTTATTCCTATGGGCGTCGGTTATCGTCGTCTTACTTCTAATTACAATAATGCCAACAACTCTAACCATCGAGCAAAAATAGCAGGAGGAATTACCAATTTGATCCAAATACTCAAGCAAATTTTTACCTCAGCTAACGAGGGAAAGGCCGTCTACTTCCACTGCAAGGGAGGATTCCACCGTACTGGAATAGTTGCCCTGGCAATCCGTCATATTCAAGGAGGAGAATGGATCCGTCCATTTGCCACGCCTATAAAAAATATTAAGGCAAAACCGTCCAAGGGCGAAGAGGCCCTACAAGAAATCCAACATATGTTACGCCATGGACTAAAAATGATCAGAAAAGATCTCAACAATGAGGGGATTACCATTAATAACCCTGCAGAGTTAGAATATCTGTTACATAATCCTGAAAAGGCCCGTGCTATAAATTTGGAAACAGTGCGTGAACTCTTTGCTAGAGTTGACGTAGTTATTCCATTATTAAACCATCAAAAATTATCTGCACCTGAACTTTCCGTCACCTCGTTAAAGATTATCAAGGACACGGCCGCCACCTTGGGAATCACCAGCGAACAACTAATTCAGCTATCTTTATTAGTTAAAAGAATCAGAGATCAACTGTAGCAAGCTTCAACCTGGGCCTTAAGGCCCAGGACTATAAACTCAAAAAAGATAACTACGATCATCTGATCCCAATATTACCAAACGATCACAAGCAATAGCTTCAATCTCGGTGTACAGCTGCGTCTGATAGTTGGGTTTAAGATGTCCAACAAAGATAGGGACACTTTCGGGCATTTTTTTTATCTCTTCCCTTAATGAATGGGGAGTATGATGCTGACTTATATTCGCGACATTTTGCAAATGATTCGGAAAACTTACTTCAGTGAATATTCCCTTAAGTGTATCGCACTGCTTGGCCAATTCCCAGATCCTATCCGTTGGCCCAGTATCCTGAGTAAAAACCAGAAATTGCTTTCCATGCTCGATAATAAAACCCATGGAATGCCCAGGATGATTTACTTCTACTGGCAGAATTTTATAATCACCAAGTTGAAGTACCTCCTCACTCTGAAAATTATGAAAACGAATAGTTGGTCGCGTTAAGCTAGGCAATTTGGTAAAATCCGGCCACAATTGATCATTCATCAGATGGGTTCTTAAGGCATTGATTACTTCCGCATGCGCGTATACCTCAAAAGGAGTGTTCTTTAGACCGAAACAATTATCACATAAAAATGCCAAATCCTTAATATGATCAAGATGCGCATGTGAAATCAAGATATTATCTATGAGCAATTGTTCATCAATAATGATCCCTTCTGCAACTGATCCTGCATCAATTAATAATTTGCCATCAATCAAATAAGAAGTTGCTTTGGCCTTAGGTGAAACACCTCCGTGACAACCAATAATGCGTACCAACATTATACGACTCCTATCTTATTAATCACTACTCATCAGGAGAATACATTTCTGACTTTTTAAATGATCTCTCGAATGCATCCACTACTTCCTCCGTAAACTGACGACCACGATACTGTAGTATTTCACGATATGCACGCATCGGCGGCAATCCCTTGCGATAGGGGCGATCACTGGTAATCGCATCGAAAGTATCAGCAACTGCGATGATTTGTGCGATCAAAGAGATATCCTTTCCTTGCAATCCGTAGGGATATCCTCGACCATCCGGACGCTCATGGTGATATCTAATGCCATCAACCACTCGCTCAAATCCCTCGATATGTTCCAATAGCTCATATCCCAACCGTGGATGCTGCTTCATTTTTTCAAACTCTTCCTTGGTCAACTGCGCTTGTTTTTTTAAGATTGAGTCTTCAATCCCAATTTTTCCAACATCATGGAGAACCCCTGTCAATCTGATATCCTCTAAATCCTTTTGTGAAAGTCCCAGTTCTCGACCGATAACCTCCGCAAAGTGGGCCACTCTCTGAGTATGCGCGCCTGTATAAAGATCTTTGAGGTTGATGGCATTAGCAAAGGACTTGGATATTTGTAATAACTGGCGCTTCGCCAATTCCACTGATGAGATATAACGCAAAATAATGCCCATTTGATTTGCGACTGAACTTATAAATTGAATATCCTCTTGATTGAAAAATCCGCGCAAGGAATTTATTGCTTGAATTACTCCCAATAACTTTCCCTCAACAACCAATGGCGCTAGTAACATGTCTCGACACTTCAATGGATTGCCATCGCTATCTTTTTTTTCTAATCCAAGCTCCTGCGCCTGTTTCTCAAAGCGTGCATCTAAAGAGACATCCGGAATATGTAAAACCGCCATATAGAAAGCACATGCACCAGGAATAGAATTCTCATCGATAGCATAGCTAACCTTACAATTCTTTCCCACCCTAGATTTGGTTGCATCCAAATTTTTATACTCATAAAAAAGCTCTTTTCGCTTTTTATCAACACGAAAAATATGCACAATCTCGCATTCGAGCAACTCTCTTAATTTACCTATTCCTCTGCGATAAATTTCCTTATCAGCTCTTTTGGCCATCGCTGCCGAAGTGATCAACTCTCCAAATTTAATCAAACCATCATAACGTTTCACTTTCCCACTAAGTTCAATAATAATACTTTCGTGATCTTCACCTTCGCTCTTTAAATTTACACTTTCTTTCTTTGACCCCGTAGATTCCATGGAATTCGTGAATTCCATAGATGTTGTGGATGTTGTGGATGTTGTAGATCTCGTAGGTGTCGTATCCTGTGACCTATATTTTCTCCTTTTCATTCCCCCACTCTTCTTTATAAATAATAAGACCAATATAATGGAACCAATCATAGGCCCATGTAATAGATCCCCCCAGACCTATCCAATATATAACGGACTAATCTATTTTCTACTTATTAAAAAATCGTATACTTCTTTTTTGTTCTTGCGTAAAATCATTGCCAATAATTTTGACAACAGTTTAATACTAACATGTCCGCTATAATATTGTAATAACTCCTCCGCCATTTTTTCGATCTCATTCCATTGATTCCATCGTTCACAATCAAAAGCTGCGCCATGCTGAGCGCCATGCTGTAAATGAATTAAAACTACAAATTCTCCTTTGTAGGTGATCTCCTTTTTTATTTGCTCCCACTCTTTAGCACTAAAACGGTAAACTTTTTCAAATTTTTTGGTCAACTCCCTTACCACCGCCAAATCACTATCACTAAAAAATTCACACAAACGTTGCACACTTTCTTCAACACGCAATGGCGATTCAAATAAAATATGTGTTCCCCCCCCAGACATCATCATCCTTTGAAATAATGCCAACTGTGCACGTTCTCCTCGAGGAAAAAAACCATTAAAATGAAACGGGTAGGGTGGTAATCCAGATAACTCTAGTGCAACGATCGGAGAAGACGCCCCAGGAATCGAACTAATAGCAAATCCTGCAGTTAAAACTGACCGAATAATTGGGTAAGCGGGATCAGAAATAATCGGACTACCTGCATCGCTAACTAAACATAAGTTCTCTCCCTGAGATAGCAGCTGCAATACTCTAGAAATAACATTTTCGTTCGAATGATCATGAAAAGAAAAAATATTTTTTTCCCCCAGCGGAATATTTAAGCATCCCAACAATTTTTTAAAAACCCGAGTATCTTCCACCACAAAATTTTTCTCCTCCATTAAAATCTGTCTCCCTCTTAAACTAAGATCCGATAAATTACCGATCGGAGTAGACAGGAGGTATAAATTTCCCATAAAAATGACTCCTTATATTTCCAAATACTTTCAGCAAAACTTACCTTCTTAAAAACTAGGTCTATTTTATGATAAATTAAAAGAGATATGATCTTCCATGTAAAGTATGAAAGGATCAGATATGTCTCTTCTGGCAAATATCCAAACCGACGTCCACGGTAATATTCTTATTCAAATGAAGGGGGCACTAAACTTCGAAATCAGCTCCCCACTCAAAAAGGAGTTGCTTCTATTACTCAAGAATTATCCCGCTAGTCAAATTACCATAGATTTTTATGGTATAGAGTTTGTGGGTTCCTCGGGCATAAATATCTTTGTAGATAACATTAATCAATTAAACATAACCTATCCACAGCGTATTAAGTTAATCAATGTAAGATCTGAATTTTTAAAAATATTCAATATGTATAAACTAGAAGACTCGGCCAATATAATCTCTACACCAACACAGCTCAACGCAGACGGCAGCAACAAAGAGGAAGATCGAGATTATGAGGATGTAAACAAAGACAATACCCCTAAAGAGGAGAACCCTCCTGAAAATATAGATACGAGCGCAAACGCAGACAAAGACACAGGTAACAGTATAGGCGTGAGTAATATCAGTGAACCTATATTAGAACCTATGTTAGAACCTATAATGGATAAAATCTAAGTAGAACAACAAATCATTGCCAATACGAGCACTAGGGCCAGTGGGGCCAGTGGATCCAATGCGATGGCCAGAAGTATTGCCGATTTTGGACAACATTTTGCTACTATTATCGCGAAGATCACTTGCGGCCCCCATCGCACCTGGCTCCTGATATGGACTCGCTGGCAAAATCGTGCCATCTTGCCTATCAAGATAGTGAGTACTCACCACATATCCCCCGAAGAACAGCCCTGCATATAAACCCAGGGAAGCACCGATCGCTATCGCCCTCAACTCGGTTCCATACGCAATACTGGCCGCCCCTAGCAAGGCACCTCCAACAGTCCCATACATGGCAGTAGTTAAAATCACCCTCACCCGAGGATCAAGTCCTCCCTTCCCTGGACCACCGCTAGACACACTAGTTCCATCGGCAGCTATCGCGTCCGCCGTAATAGAAAAAGCCACGCCAAAAGAAGAAAGACACAATGACAAAAAAATTACTGTCCATAAACGAGACAAAATATCGGACATACCTATTTCTCCTCCCTTGAAAAACGCTAGAAACTCTCTGGAGCACTGACAACCAGTTCTTCAAAGAGAAATGGAATATTAAGTATCATCGATAGAAATCTCAAAGAATTTAGAAGTCGCAACCTCTGCTTTGGCCGTACACCACCAGAACTTTTTACTTCTAAAATCCTTCCACAACGAAAAGACAAGGGGGCCCTCCCCCTGATCCTTCCCTCGACACGTGCTAAATCTACTTGCCCTGCCCCATACCTACGCAAAAGAGCAGAGGAAACCAACAAGGGGATACCAATACCTTCTTTATGAAAAAACTTAGATATTTTCCCCTCGTTATTATAACCAACAAAGATATTTCCGCATGGCCGTCTAGTGAATGACCGCCTACTAACGCTCATAATCAATCTCAATCTTGGCCTTCTTACCAGCACGTTCTCGCAGGTAAAAATGCTTTGCACGCCTAGACTTACCTTTGTCTTTTAATTCCACTTTAACAACGCTCGGAGAATAGAATGGAAATACTCTTTCTACACCCACACCGCCGCTAGCAATCTTTCTAACCCGAAAGTGCCCATTGATACTGTTTCTGTGCTTAATGGCCATACAGGTTCCCTGGAAAAGTTGGATTCGAGATTTGCTACCACTATCTTTGGCCTTACCACTTCCTTCCTCTTCAATCTTTACGTGCACCACCAACGTGTCCCCTGGACGAAAAGCAGGAAACTCTCTCGGATTTTTGCTAATATAATCAGCGTTTACCATATCCACCAAATTCATACAAATAGACCCCTTTGCTTTTGAGAAAACATATAAAAATTCTAAAAATATCTTAAGTTTACCAAAACTTTTACTAGGAACTTATACTAAAATTTTTATTTTGGCAAAAATACACCGCTTTGAGCGGCCCCAAATAAACGTTCAAAATAAATGGCCACTGCAGAACGTACCGAAAGGTGGTTGTAGTTATCTTCCGCCGCACCATAGATCGGAGTTAAACAATAGTCTGCACTTTGAAACAACGACGGGGCCAAACCGTATCCAGTGCCAAATAACAATAACATTGACGAACCATCCGTCGCCAATTCTTGCAACAGTTGTTGATCTGTCCTCATTTTAGCGGCCATAGATCCACTAGTCGTCGCACTAGTTACGGCCACCTTTACCTTCTGATGATCATTGTGATGATCAATCTGGCGTAGGACCTCCTCCACGCTATTGCTCAACCGCACCAAGGAAAGTGCATCATGACGATCTGGGTTATATAGATTAGCAGAATCGCTCTTCCAGTATCCTAGCATTCTCTCCAAGAGCTGTTGCTGTGCCCACACCGGAGTAATAATAAAAAAAGCGCTGACTCCATAAGTGCGACAACTACGTGCAATATCATGAACATCCAAATTGGTAACTGAAGTAGTTACCTCTTCTCCTAATTTATTTTTCACAGGACCATGTACAAGCCCCAGATAAATTCTTGGAGAAATTTTTGGAGAAGTTTTTGGAGAAGTTTTTATTTCCGCCTTATTCTGCTGCTGATAATACCGTTGATAGAGATCCGGCCGCAGCTGCTTGGTCAACCCTACACTAGCATTCAACTGGTACTCCGCAATCTCTTTATGATGCCCTGATATTAGTGTTGCAGGAACCTCTTCCTCTTCAAAAATTCTTGGCCGAGTATATTGTGGCGCTTCCAACAATGAGTCTTCGAAAGACTCTTTTATTGCACTCTCGGCATTCCCTAAAACTCCAGGAAGATATCGGAGCATCGAATCCAACACTGCCATAGCAGCAATCTCTCCTCCTGAAAGAATGTAGTCTCCTATGGAAATCTCCTCATCAACGTATTTTTTGATAAAACGTTCATCAACGCCCTCATAGCGACCACAAATTAGCACCATATCTCGCGGGAAATCCCGCGAGGGATCCGGCCAGAAATCTCGCGAACACGAAACACTTTGAAGCTTCTCCTTAGCGAGCGCTCCGTTCCACTGCTTTCCCCTGGGAGAGAGATAAATCACCTGCAACTGAGAACGATCCTGGTATCCTCCTGCAGTTACCACCCCTTCCATCAACGCACGTTGTAAAACATCCGCGCGCATAATCATCCCTGGCCCACCGCCATAAGGAGAATCGTCAACACTACCGTAGCGATTCCCCGCCCATTCTCGGATTTGCACCAACCTGAATTCCAAATCCAAACCATTGGAAGGATCGGCCAATGCACGAGCGATCACTCCGCTGGAGGAGAGGAGCGGCGTAAAATACTCAGGAAAAAGCGTAAGAATCCAAATTCTATGTTTTTTACTTTCAGTCATACTATTAATATCAGTTATTATCAATCTATCGACTATCGACTATCGATCATCAGCAATATTTTGGTAAAGAAACTTCCACTCTCCCACCCTCTAAATCGACCACTGGAAAAAAATCATCAACAAAGGGAAGCTCGATATCACCATTGGTGGTAGAAATAATCAAAACCTCGTGAGCACCATTAAAATAACTGGAGGTAATAGTACCCAAGGCAACGCCGACTTTATGCTCAAAAACACTAAGACCCAAGAGGTCAACGCAATAATATTCTTTATCCCCCAGCTTTGGAAACAAGGCCCGCTCCACCGCAAGTTTCCCAGGAAGTAAAGGCAAAACCTCGTTGATGTTACCTATCCCCTGAAAATACAAAATTATTTTTTGCCGATGATGAATGCTGTCTAGGTATTGTACTCTGGAAACTTGCAATGGCAGTGAATTTTTCTCTGAATCGGGAACCTTGTCAGACCCGTTATCGGGCCCCTTGTACCAGTGGACTGACAATCCTGAAGTTAAGATGCTCTCTTTCGCGCTATCATTATACAAGCGCAATAGTACCCCTCCCTTGATTCCATGAGGGCGCAGCGATTCTCCCAAAAAAATATGAACATCATTACTCATAAACTAACCCACAAAAGGAGTGATAGAACACAATTTTAATCTTTATGAAAAATCAGAAAGCACACCAAAAACGATAAAGATCCAACGGATCAATCAGACTTGCAGACTTGCAGACTTGTTCGAAGATTTATAGAACTGGCCAGAAGATCAGAAATTACTCGACAATCTCTAATACCGAACGCTTCTTTAACTTAGTTGAAGCGGCATTGAGAATAGTCCTAAGAGCACGGGCCGTACGCCCCTGTTTTCCTATCACCTTACCCAGATCAGACTTATCTACCTTCAATTCCACCACCGTGGTCTGTTCGCCCTGAATCTCGTTAACCTCCACTGCCCCTGGAATATCAACTAGCGCCCGACTAACATTTTCAATAAGATCTTTTAACTCGCTCATAACTCCCACTCTTTTGAAAGTAAAACAGTTAACACAAAGAACAAACAAAAGAACCAACCGTACTGGGAAATTAGAACCCGGTACATATCAACAGTTTATTTGAATTTTATGCTTTTTCAACAAAGATTTTACGGTATCAGTAAGAATTGCACCTGTTTTAATCCACTTACTAATTCCCTCAACATTGATCTGCTTTAGAACGTCCTTGCTTAAAGGATCGTACTGGCCCAGTTTATCTAAAAAGCGTCCATCCCTGGGAGAGGTAGATTTAGCGGCAACGATTGAATACACTGGACGCTTAGTTCTGCCCCTTCGGGCCAAGCGGATTTTAATCATACAAACACACTCCTAAAATTTAATTATAAAAAAACCTACAACTTAAAAACTCCGCAACAATAACAACATTGCAATCGCGACGTTGATTAATGGATTAATGGATTAACATCCATAAGTCAAACGCATCTCAAACGCATCTTAAAAATAGTTATTCCCCCATGGTCCGCGTCGCTTGCCTTTCTTCACCTTTCCACCGCCACCTGGTGGTTGGCGAAAACCTTTGATCTGAGGTGAAGGGGCATCACCACCGCCATCGCCGCCTCCCATCAGAGCACCGAGGGGGTTAAAACCACTCTTCATCATCCCCATCATTCCGGACATCATCTGTCGCATCTCGCGAAAACGCTTTATAAAGTTATCTACGTCAGTGACTGCGGTTCCTGAACCTTTGGCAATCCGTTCCCTTCGTGAGCGCACCTCCAGTAGTTTATCATCATTGCGCTCTTGTTTATTCATCGAAGATATGAGTACCCCAATTTTTTTCATCTCATTTTCGGCGGGGGTGATGTCACCTACCTGTCGTAACATCCCTCCCATGCCTGGTAGCATCTTCAAAATAGAGGCCATAGACCCAAGCTTGTTCATAGAATTAAGCTGTTTCCAAAAATCGTCGATGGTAAAACGATTTTTTTCCAGTCCCCCTAAAACCCTAGCTGCCTCTTTTTCGTCAACAATCTCCTGGGCCTTTTCAACTAGGCCAACCACATCACCCATATCCAAAATTCTTTTGGCCAAACGATCGGGGTGAAAGAGCTCCAGGTCTTTTAACTTCTCACCCACCGAGAGGTAGCGAATGGGAACGCCAGTAACTGAACGTACCGACAGTGCCGCTCCACCACGAGCGTCGCTATCTACTTTAGTCAAAACCACCCCTGAAATTCCGATCTCCTGTTGGAAGGTCTCGGCCACGCTCACTGCCTCTTGTCCAGACATGGCATCTACCACCAACAACACCTCGGGATTGTGATCAGCGATTACGGCCTTAACCTGCTTTAACTCCTCCATCAACTCAGTATCGACATGCAGACGCCCTGCGGTATCAATGATTGCCACATCCTTTCCGCGCGCCTTCGCCTCTGCCAAACCGGCCAATACTACCTCGTGAGGAGGTCTACTAAGATCACTATCAAAGTAATCTGCCCCAATGCTTTTTGCTAAAATAATCAACTGTTCTTTTGCCGCTGGCCTATTGGTATCAGCAGGAATCAGCAATACGTCTTTTTTAAATTTTTTTCTGATATGCAACGCTATCTTGCCAGAAAAAGTTGTCTTCCCTGCACCGTTCAGTCCCACAATCAAAAGCGGCATAGGCATTTTGCTGCCACCCGGACCGCTAGAACTTCCCAGGCGATCAAAATCGATCTCTTTCTCGCTCTCACCGCCCATCACAGCGGTTAATTCATCGTGAACAATTTTCACAAATTGCTCTCCAGGATCAACCCCCTTGAGCACCTTGACACCTAGGGCCTTCTCCTTGACTTGAGCAAGAAAGTTCTTCACCACCTTGAAATTTACGTCTGCCTCCAATAGCGCAGAACGGATGATTTGCAGAGTTTCCTCAATATTACTTTCGCTAATACTAGATTTGCCTTGTAAACTGCGAAAGGCATCACTAATCTTTTCGCTTAAATGGTCAAACATAAAAATCTCTCTTTTATTTATTTATGACTTTATTTATGACTTCATTTATTAATTTATTTATTACTTTATTTCTAGTTTACAAATGTACTAAGTAAAATAAGTAAATCATGCGCACGATTTTAGCAACAACAATTCTGGAGAACTGGAGAAAAGGATGTACCTCTCGAAAACCAAACCTGTGGTCCAGCACCAATCAATTCAAATAGCAGGACTCACATTTGCATCTCCACTGCTGCTGGCACCAATGGCAGGAATAACTAACGCCCCCTTTCGAGTGTTGATGGAGGAGTTGGGCGCTGGAGGGACCATCAGTGAATTAATCTCTGGAAATGGAATTTCTCATAACAACAAACGAACCT
>JADGBS010000011.1:39033-39411 GCA_015231325.1 Oligoflexia bacterium
CCGCAAACCACAGGAACTCTATGCATTTTTAGAACCGATAAAACGCGCGATCTCTATACCACTCACTATCAAAATTCGGCTGGGTTGGTCAGAGACTGAAATCACCGCCCCCAACGTCATCAAGGTGGCCGAAGATCTGGATATAAGCATGGTCACCATCCATGGAAGAACAACATCGCAACTATATCGCGGATCAGCAGATTGGGGGATGATTGAATCAATTGCGCAACAAGCACAAGTGGCCATCGTCGGCAATGGAGATCTCAATACGCCTGAACTAATACAGGAAAGATTAAAAAACACTCACTGTCGCGCCCTCATGATCGGAAGAGGGGCAGTGAAAAATCCTTTTATCTTTTTACAAGGGATGGCATTACA
>JADGBS010000120.1 GCA_015231325.1 Oligoflexia bacterium
CGGCATTTGAGATAAGCGGCAGGATAAGTATCAAAAACAAAAGTGGAAAAAATAAAATGTTTTGTCGTGAAATTTTTTTCTTTTTAATTACCATCATAATAATAGCTCCTTGAATAGCTCCTTGTGTTTTTTTAATCAGCAGCATAATCTAACGGAAATAAAAAAGAATCAATGTTTTTTGCCACCGCCGAAATTTTTCTACGAAGATTTTGTAAAATTTACAGACTATTAATTCGTTTCTCAGGCATTTATACATTTATATAAGAGCGTGAAAAGCGGTCTGGCACTTTTTTCAAAACTTAGGTCAACGTAAGTCAATGATGATGTATAATTCTTCCTTTGTGGACACTGATACCTATATCTATGTGGGGTGTCTCTTAACCACTTACATATATGTTTTTTACTTTTTTTTAATTATTTATTTTTTTCAGGGAGAAATTCATGATGATTTTTTTTCCAAAGCACACATTATTGACACATGTATCGATAATTGCGATAACCTTGTTATCATCAACCGCAACAGATATCACGAATTTATTTGCAGCTGATGATGAACAACCAGGAATGGAGAAACAAAATGATCGCCCATCGCTGGTATTAAACGGACGACATTCGCAAGAAACATTGTCACTATTGTTACAAGTAATGCGGAGTCGAGTTCTTGAGGCAGAGATAATAAAGACAAAGGAAAGAGAACGTCTTGCTATTGTGAAAAGTGAAATAACACAGATCAGAGAAAAAATCCAGAATCATTCAGTATATACTGATGTGGAAATTATAGAATTCATTATGCATATGCAACAACTGCAGCGACAAAGACAGGACTAAAAGTAATAGAGGGAGTATGGAGAAAGCATCTTCTTTACAAAGGAAGGATAATGTTCATATTTTCGAAAAACCAAGCGCCAGGGAGAATTTTTCGGTGGACTGCTTTCGGTATTAGTAATAAAGAGACAGACCGAAGGTTGAGAGCAAATAGGAAAAGGAACTGGTGTTTCAATAACCTTCAGGGTCGGTCGCTTATAGTAAGTGATTGGAAGAATTCGTTGGTAGGGGTTGGGCGCGGTGGTGTAGAGAACCTTTGCTAGAGGATAATCACGATAGATTTGTTGATAAACAGAAATATAGTTATCAACAGGTCTAAAGATAATAATCAGCAGTGCGATTCCATTACATACTAACAGAAATTTAGCAAGCCGAGGGTGTGAAATTAGCAATTGTGCGGTTTCTAGAAAGAGCAGTGGAATAAGCGGAATAAGTGGGAATACAAAACGAATCTCTTTATGCCCGATGCCTGTATGGATTAATAAAAAAGGAACGGTTACCCATACCAGCATTGATTTTGGTTTCGTAATTATAAGATAAAAAAAAGCAATAATGATAGTGAGGCCAATGGGAGGGATTGCTCTGATAAAAACTTTCCAAAAATAAAACCACCACGGCTCGATTCCGAAACTACTGACCTTATCTAAAACCAACGTTTGAACAAAATAATTGATTTGGGGAAGAACCCAATTCCCATAAAACCAACGATCGACAAAAAGTTCCAAAGTTATTGCGGAGCATATTCCCAAAACTATAGTAAGCAAAAAACGCAGATGAATTTTGCCAATAAACAAAGACCACAACAATAATCCTGCTATCAATATCCCCGTATGGTAACGAAAGCAAAAAGCTAATCCCAAGCAAAAACCCGTGAAGAGAAAACGCCAATAAGAAGACGCAAAAAGTGTAAAACGTGGTGTAATAGAAGGTAGCAGAATGGCCAAACCAATAACAAAAAATTGTCCCGACCAATTTTCCGATGAAAATCGGACTGCTTGAAGAACCCCGAACCAAGTAAAAAAAGTAATTAAAATGTAATAATTTAAAAATTTTTTTTCATTAGATGACTTGTGAAAATTATAAAAAGTGGAAAAAGTGGGAAACATGGGTTTTAGGGAATAGGTCAACAAGGTTGCTGCACAAATTGATAATGTTGCAGAAAGTAGACGCAAGATAAAAGCGATGGTAAATGGGTCAAAAGAAGAAAAAATCCGTTGAAGGAGGTAGACCATCGACGGTTGTAATGCCGAGCGCATCTGCTCTTTGAATTCCCAGGGTAGGTCGGCTTTGGAAAGAACCCCCATCTTGTACTGGGAAAACTCCAGAATTTGAAAGTGTTCATCAAAGTGGTTATAACCCGTGCTAAAGAAAGCGGCCAAACCGTAGACCACAATCACAAGCGCAACCAACACAGTTAGAGCTGTATTACTCGTTCTTGAATTTATCATAAATGTTTTATAGTGTTCTGGACAAAAAGATTTGGAGCGGGTTAAGAGACTCGAACTCTCGACCTTCTGCATGGCAAGCAGACGCTCTAGCCAACTGAGCTAAACCCGCATAAGAAAAACGAACAACTTCTGCATTCTACTAGCAGATGCCAGCAGAAGTCAACCACTATACTATCACTCATTTAAATTTTTGCTGCTTTTTTTCTTGAACGACTTGTTGTTCCTGCGCTACCCAACTAGCAATTTCATCGCTACCCAAAGTTCGTATTTCAATTATTTTTCTGATTGCAAAGGATTTATTGCTTTGAGAGAGAATACATTGGGCATAGAGAACGATTCCCGCAGGGGTAGGTAAGAAAGAGATAGGACGCACTGGACGAAACGCCCCTTTGTAACTACCACCGTCGTACTTAATTTCAACAAGTTCTTGTCTGGCCATTTGTGGCACGATTGACAATAGGTGCTCTGGGAGATGAAGATCAATTCTTAGCAGTTGTTTGGGCGATAGTTTATAGAGACGAGCAACATCCAAAATTTTGCTATGATTGGTTGATTGTTGCATCCGGTTCAGACATTTGCTAAAGATACGTAGGCAAACATAAGCATCACAGATCGCTCGATGATGTTGTCCTAAATTAACTCCAAAATGGCCTGCGAGAGTGCTGAGTCTGTAACTATCAATATTCAAAATCGCTTTTCTACCTAAGCGGCAAGAATCGAAAACTTCACTGAGCGGCAGTGTGAGGCCATGGACCTTGATTGCAAATAGAACAAAACCAATATCGAATTTTGCGTTATGCGCTAGTAAAGGCAGGTCGTCGATGAAACGGATAAAGTGAGGGAGTGCGTTCTGGATTATAGGGGAACTGCTCACCATCTCATCTACAATGTGATGAAACTCCGTAGTATTTTTGGGGATGGGAATTAATGGGTTGATCAAACTTTGCCAACGCAAAACTTCTCCGTGCGGAGTAATTTTAATTCCACCAATTTCAATGATTTTATCGGTAAGGGGGGAGAGACCCGTGGTTTCCAAATCAAATGCCACTACCCCTCGAGGGAAAAATCCCAGCAGATCTCTAATTTCGTCATCCGGAAAAGAGAGTCCCGAGACCGAGACATAGTCCCTTGAGCTGTTGACAGTACCATCATTACGGGGTCTATCAATGTTGTAATTTGCGTTATTATCTTTATCCATCTTTGATTTATATCGGTTTAGGTGGAATAAAGCAATAATTGATCTGTCTGACGAATTTTCGTATACTTCCCTGGATTAGCGGAGGATTAGTAGAGGATTCGCGGACGGACTTTAATCTTTGCTTCATCGAAATCTTTGTTCTATTTTAAGTGAAGGTGTCGTGGGCGCGATGCAAAATGATACAAAATAAGAAAAATGTGGAGTTTTTTATGTCAGAAGATAATTTTTATGACTTGGTGATTATTGGAGGTGGCCCTGGTGGTTATACCGCTGCTATACGTGCGTCACAACTAGGAAAAAAAGTGGCCCTCATAGAAAAGGATAAATTGGGAGGTGTCTGCCTCAATCGTGGGTGCATTCCCACTAAAGCATTAATAAAAGCAGCAACTCTGGTGCGAGAAATTAAAGATTTTAAAAGTTTTGGAATTGAAGTGGAACTCTGCGCTTTGAAGGGTGAAGTAGCATTGGCCCGCGCACGGGAAGTGGCAGAAAGAGTAGGCAAAGGGGTGGCCTCGTTGATGAAAAAAAATGCTATCACCGTCATTTCAGGAGAGGCCAGCATTTTTTCTGCAGGGCAAGGAAATTTTCTAACCAGGGTTATGGGCAGGGTCGGCGAGGATAAAGGCGAGGATAAAAAAGATAAAAAGGAGCAAGAGGAGAAATTTTTACGAAGTAACGGAATTATTATTGCTACCGGTGGCAAATACAAAACATATCCTGGGTTAGAACACGACGGTAAGTTGATCTTAGGTGCCTTTGAGGCACTAGCACTTACCAAAATGCCTCGTAGTTTAGCGATAATAGGCGCCGGGGCAATTGGAATGGAATTTGCATACTTCTTTAGTTCGTTTGGTACAGAGGTGCATGTTTTTGAAAAGATGCCAAGCTTACTGCCGATGGAAGATGGTGACTCTTCTAAAGAGGTAGAACGGGCCTGTCGGCGCTATGGCATCAATTTTTCACTGGGTGTGGAGAAACTCAGTGTTTGTGTTGATCAAGCAAATCAACACAGAGGCGTTGTTGTTATGGAGGAGGATAAGCAGCATAATTTTGATCTTGCGATAGTGGCAGTGGGGATGCAGGCCAATCTTCCGAATTGGGGGGATTCAACTCCTCCGGTATTACAGAATGGATTTATTGCTGTTGATGATTTTAGTAGAACCAATATTCCAGGAATGTGGGCGATTGGAGATGTTAGTGGACCACCTTTGTTAGCGCACGTTGCTGCACATCAGGGTGTAATTGCTGCTGAGGATTTTGCTGGAAAAAATCCTTACCCTCTTGATCGCACGACCATTCCTAGTGGCGTGTATCTTCGTCCAGAGGTTGCCTTAGTGGGGGAAAGTGAAGAGTCTTTGAAGAAACGCGGAGTTTTTTATAAGATAGGGAAAATTCCATTTATGGGCAATGGTAAGGCCGTTGCTGCTAATGAAAGGGAAGGGCATGTGAAGGTTCTCTTGGGAGAGAAGGGAGAGCTGTTGGGGGCGCACATTGTTGGGGCGCATGCTACAGAATTAATTCAAGAATATGCTTTGCTAAAGAGTACAGGGGGGACAGACCAGGATTTATACAATACCATTCATTCCCATCCTACACTGAGTGAATGGTTAGCAGAGGCAGTTCTATTGGCCAATGGGCGGGCAATAAATTTTTAATTTTTAAGTGGGGCAAATTATGGATCAAACAGATCAAACAGATCAGACAGATCAGGTCGATATTTACATGCCTGAGATGGGTGCGAGAGTTAAGGAAGTCACCCTGATTAAATGGCATAGACAAGTAGGGGATGAAGTTTTTATTGATGAAACTTTGTTAGAGGTTTCAAGCGATAAAGTGGTTGCGGAGGTCCCCTCAACTGTGGATGGAGTAATAACGAATTTATTTTTTAAGGCCGGAGATGTGTTGCCAGTCGGAGCATTAGTTGCGAAGGTAAAAATATTGCCTGCGCTATCATAAAGAAAATCATCAATAGGTAAAAATGAAGAGAAAGCTGATATATCTGGTGATAATTGTTTTGATTTTGGGAATTGTGCATCTGGGGTACAAGAAATTTTTGTCTACAGATGTCGTAAATAATGTAAGTGACATAGGTGACGCTACTTTTCGTCCGGGCAAACGCCCTCTGCAGGATTTTAAAAACGGATTGATGAAGAGATCACGTGATACTAAGTCATCTCATAATTCTGCTGATCGATATGGCGTAAGTTCGAAGTCAAATATTGTAGGTGTAGGGACAGGGGCAACAGCTTCCCATAGTAGTGATATTGATTCCCCATTCTATAAGCGGGCAGTAGAGGGCGTTAAGCTCTTAGGTGAGGGAAAGCAAGAAGAAGGGTTGGCCATCTTGTATGAAGTGTTGCAAAAGGATCCCAAAAATCAAGTGGCCCTAGAGGGATTAGGGTTGTATTACCTGGAGGGTGGTAAGAATTTAGAAAAGGCACAAGAGTATTTACAAAAATTAGTAGAGATAAATCCCGCTAATGCCGTATTTTTGAATGAAATGACTTATGTTCTGGAAGAGGCAGGGGGATTGGACAAGGTAGAGAACTATTTAAAGGAATTGAGCAGTCGTTTTCCTGGTTTAGTCAGTATTTCTACATCGTTGGCGCATACCATTACTCGCCAAGGACGAGCGGATGAGGCAATTCCTTACTTAGAGGCCGCCGTTAGCACTTCGTTGGGGTCCAACGACAGGAGCGGTGCATTGTACGTTATAGAAGACTTGGCCAACCTCTATACCGAAACTGGAAATTTCGGCGCGGCGGTGAAGAGCTTTAAACGTATCTTGAGCATTAGGCAGCAGATGTTGCAAGAGTCGAGCAAGGCCGGGGCCAGCAGCTCAGAATTAAATGATCTAAGGGATGAAATTGTTGCTGCTCGCTTAGAGATTGTGTATACCCACTTGTTAGAAAATAACTGCGATGATGCAAAAAAAGGGATGCAGGATTTAGCATTCAATAGTGATGATCCAGGGGTTCAACAGTTGCAGGAAGAGACTAATAAGCTCTGTCATTAAAGGATATAAGATGGGTGTTTACAGGTGTTTCTAGATACCTCGCAGGTATTTAGAAGGAATAATCTCCGCCGAAAGGGGAAGTAGCGATTGTTGCAATTGTTTGAGTTTATTTTCTGATGGCGGGGAGATCCATTTTTCACTTCCAGGGCGGTCAATACTATTTAACTGAATTTTGCTTATTTTTTGCATCCCTGCTTTTTTATTTATATTGAGTATATATTCCTTTATTTTAGTAAATTCCTCTTCATTATCGTTTAATCCAGGAACAACAAATATTTCTATCCAAATTTTGCCTCCAAAAATCAAAGAAAAATCCGTTATTCCTTGCAATACGTTTTCGATAGAGAGCTCAGGTGAAGGACGGTTGATTTTGGTGAAAATGGTAGGTGTAACGGCGTTTAGTGTGGGAATAATTAAATCAAGTTCCAAAAGATCTTGTTGCAGTAATCGGTCAGCTAAGAGCGTGCCATTAGTGATTAGTGCTAATTGGTATTGTGGGTAGTTTTGCTTCAGAAATTTTATCACCGTCCCAATTTTGCTATAGAGCGTGGGTTCACCGTTACCGCTGAAGGTCACAAAATCGATAGGCGGCAACGAAGGGGATAGCGATTGAAAAAAATTTTCTATTTTTGTTAACACCCACTCCACAGGAAAATACTCCTGACGGGTGATTTCCAAATGAGTGGTGGAACCGCATTCACAATAGATGCAATTTAGTGAACAATGTTTGTGAGGAGTAAGGTCAATGCCCAAAGAAGTGCCTAGTCGGCGTGAATGTATCGGACCGAAAATCAGGGAAGAATAATCACCAACCGTAACCGCTCCTCTGGGGGCATTTTCATTTTGCTTTTTCATCCTTCCTAGACTACTGCTGCTAGCAAAATTAAGCGACCTTTTTTTCGTTATATCCGTAATCTTGCTGCGGTTTTTCCTCGGAGTCATCATCTTTCGGTTGTTTTTTTTCGTCACCCTCATGTGTTGCAGCTTTGTCCGGTCGTTCATCAGATTCGTCTGATTCATCGTCTACAACTAGCAGATTATTATCTTTGCGTTTTTGTGAGCTGTAGAGGTAACGGTTTATGGTTTGCTCTTGATCCTTTAAAACAGCGATTTTTAAATCTTCCAAAGGGATATCAAGGATCTCAGAGACCCGACGCAGCATCTTAAAAGGAATACTACACAAAGAACGCTCAACATTGCTTATAAATTGGCCGTTTTTATATCCAAGCATATGTGATAGTTCAGACTGAGAATAACTTTTAGGGTGCCCCAGTCTTTTACTGCGAATCAATTTGGCCATGTTTTGAAAACAACGCATGTTTCTTTCTCCGTTTTCAAAAGTAAATAATAAAAACTAATACTCCTCAACGCTTCAGTATTTCACTCTAAATGTTTCACTCGCGTACAACTCCCTTCGGAAGAAAAAAAATATATATTAGTGTCTAATTATTTTTAACTTAATTTTGTAGCGAAAGACTTTTTCCACTATAGATTAATATTACCAACTAAATTTTATTTAATTCTAGAGAGGAAAAATTTGTTTATAGTGCGCGATTACCCACATTCCGCAGGTGAAACATGATTTTTGGGATTATTTGTAATGTGTTTTAATCGGATATCAGGTGTTTGGGGTTTTTGGGGGGGCGTAGGCAATTTTGTTTAACATAAAAAAATCGAACACCGATGATATAGGAATAAGTTCATAATCCAATGTTTGAATGTATTTAGAAGTCCTATGTATTACGGAGCATTCCCAAATGTCATTCACTAAAAAAATTCTAGTATCTGATCCTGACGAGGAATACAACAACATTATTTCCAAAATTTTCGAAGGGAGTACTTATAAAGTAGATTTTGCGCTTACTGGTAAGGATGTGCAAACTTTTTGCTATAAAAACAAATACCATTTTGTAATACTTGATTTGGCAACCCAAGATCATTCTGCCTTCACTGTACTAAAATACTTAAAATTAATGCATCCCTCATTAAAAATTCTTTTTACTATTCCCAACATAAATTTGATAACAGAAAGTTCATTAAACGAAAAAGACATAATAAATGCTGGTGCAAATAGTATCTTATATAAACCTTACGACTACCAATCATTGCTTAATATCTTATCAAATGAATTCGATTATGCACTTAATGTAAGTGCTTCTCCATCAACAAACAAAAACCAACAAGGTTCCACTGGAGAAGAATTAGAATTAAACGATGATCTATTTACAGAAATTAAAGTTGACGAATTTTTTAGTGGCAGCTCCTGTATTTTTGATTTATTTATACGCTTAAGTAAAAATCATTATGTAAAAATTTTAGAAAAAGGAAATTATTTTGATTCTGAAAGAATTGCTATTTACAAAACCGAAAAAAAAGTTAACTACTTCTATTTTTTAACTAAGGAGCGCAATGCTTACATCGTGTTCATGAATAAAATAATTGAAAAATCCCTCTCGATTGCAAAAATCCCAGTAGAAAACAAGATGAAAAACATTAAAAATATTACCGAAAAAATTGTTCAAGAAATCCATACAGTTGGATTAAAAAATAATCTTGTTGATGAGGCGAAAAAACTATGTCAGCACGTACAGGAACTTATTTCTAAGGAGAAAGAACTTTATAAGACTCTCTCTTTATTTAAAGAAATGAGTTACTCTTGCTACTACCATTCCTTTTTGGTTTCTTTTTTGGCAACTCTTATCTGTAAACAATTATCCTGGAAATCAAGCAGTACGATAACCAATATCACATTGGGAGGAATGCTCCATGACTTTGAAAAAACCAGTCCACTATTAAATTCTAAAAAACTGTTCTCCGAACGATAGAGGAAAAGTGATCCAAAAGTGAGCGCTACCAACCCCGCAACAGTAAGTATTCCGTAACTGGTAACATAGGTTTCCAAAAGAAAAAAAACAAATGCCAACACAATTAATCCGAGAGACCCAAAATTGAGAGGTAAAACTTGAAAAGCGATCCCCGCTAGTAGCAAACACATTGCGCCAATGCTTCCCGCCACAAAACCGCCAGGACTCTGAAACTCCAGATAAATCAAGGCGGCCCCCAAAATAAATAGAATGTAGGCAAGACTGGGATTTGCAAAAATATCCAATATTTTTTGACCCAAATCCATCTCCTGTTCAACAACTTGCGGGGGAATAGATTCATTAACCACCAACCGGTGACGTTTCCCTTTGATCAAAATTTCTTTACCGGAGATCTGTCTAAAAAAATCTGAAAAATCACTGCAAATACCATTAATCAAACCTTTTTTAAGTGCCACTTCCGCTTCAAAAGAAGATGCTTTGCTAATCATTTCTGCAAATAAATCACCGTTTCTTCCTCTTGCCACGCTCAAAGACTTTACCAAGGCCACCAAATCATTAACTGCTTTTTTCTTCAAATCACCACCACCAGATCCAGGAAGCTTTTTTATCTGCTCTGAAGACGGAAAAATATTGTCCTTAGTTTCTTTAGTTTCCTTAGTTTCCTTAGTTTCTTTATTTTCTTTATTTATATATCCTAATTCTTTCCTGTTCTCTTTTTTGTTCTCTTGCTTATTATCCTGCTTATTCTCCCCATCATCCTCTCCTAAATCACCAGAGAGGGTTACGGGAGTGGCCGCTCCGATATTAGTACCGCGTGACATAAAGAGTAGATGTGCGCCGCTAGCGATAATTGCCCCTGCACTAGTGGCGGATGCCCCTTCAGGGGTCACCCATACCGCTACCGGTAAATTACTTTCGCCAAACAAACTCAAGATTTCCTTAGTAGTAGAAACTAATCCTCCAGGAGTATTAATTTTGATCAATAGCAGATCAAACCCCTCTTTTTGAGCACGCTCAGTTCCCACCTTTAGATAATTGAAAGTCGCAGGGTTAATAGTAGAATTAATACTCATTAACATAACTTTTTTTATAAAAAGATCCGCAGGAGATGATGTATTGGATGCTGCCACAGATGCCACCTGGGGCGCTGCTATAGGCGCTGCTAGCTGCCCCATGGCCTGCACTGAAATAAACAAAATTAAAAATAAGTATGAAAAATTAATAAAAATAGATCTAATTTTTTTAACAGCTATTTTTTTCATAACAGAATGAACTCCATACACGCTTGGCCTTCAATCGCGGCCTTCAGTTTGCTACCTCAGTCAGTAGTCAGTAGATTATCAAGTCTGATACAACGATACAACTATTTTTTTGGAGAGAGATTTCGATGTCGAGCCAAATCAAGTCAAGTCAAGTCAAATCATTGCTCATAAATTATTCCATTA
>JADGBS010000121.1:0-410 GCA_015231325.1 Oligoflexia bacterium
AACAACTCTGGTGTCTGAAGTGATGGGCCAAGCAATGGCGTAGACAATGACATGCTGTCGCGGCAATAAAAACAAGAGAAATTACAGTTACTGGTAATAGAAAGACGCAACTTCACTCTATTTACCCCACCTATTACCCCACCAATAGGTTGGTACTAAAATGCGTGGTTCAGCGCCAGGCCATTTATATAATGAACCCACTATCTCCACAAAACCTTCACTCTCCACTAGCGCCAAATAGTCCCCAGAATTTTTATAGCTAAGAGGACGCAGGGACTGATCCCCTTCAATACTTTTAAAAGGGATATAAAACACCATCTCAGCATCTGTAGTATCAGGGCCAACTGCAGCACTAACCGTAATCTCTTCTAAAATATCTTTCCAAAAATTGCGATCAATCCACATCATTT
>JADGBS010000121.1:487-3410 GCA_015231325.1 Oligoflexia bacterium
AGTGCAGAGATAGGATTTCCTGGTAATCCCCAGAAAAACACTGCTTTTTGTCGATGAACTCCATAAAGCAAAGGTTTTCCTGGCCTTTGTGATACCCCACTAAAGAGAATCTCTACTCCCAGTTCTCGCAAGGCCTGAGGAACAAAATCAAATCTTCCTTTGGAAACGCCCCCCACCAATACCACCCAAGTTGTTTTTTTCTGATCTAATAAATCGGTTAAACCATTCACAATAGTGCGTAAATCATCTGGAAAATGTAACCACTCGATATCAGTCACTCCATGGGCCAACAACTCACCACCTAGCGCATAGGCGTTAGATGGACGGATGCGAGGAAATGCGGGCGCGGGCGCAGCCGCTAGCGTGGGCGCCGACAACATTAATTCGTCTCCGGTACTGATAAGTACGACTTTGGGCATGGACCTCACCAAAACATCTTGCACTCCCGAACTTGCTAAAATCCCCAGCTGCGCGCTATTAAGACATGTCCCTTTGCGCAACAGCTGTGCTCCCGCCAGATAATCGCTCCCTTTCGCAGCGATGTTTCCTCCAATTCGTTGATGTTGACGCAAAAAATTTTCTACAGTGATGGTGGCCGCACTGGCCGAGGTTGGAATCCGGGTAAAATGCTTGAATGCTTCATAGGGAATCACCATCGCCGACCCGTTGGGCACTACTGCGCCTGTGGCAATCTCAATGCAATGCATGGGGTCAACAAAATCTAGAGGTGGGGCCCCTGCTGGTTGCATTCCTACTACCGTTAAAACCATTTCTGTGTCAGGTATAGTCGCAGTCGATTGCGCGCAAGAAAAAAGATGGTCGGCCAATTGTTGATGGATGGCAACTCCATCGAACAAAGACCTCGAAAAAGGTGGAGCATCTTCGTTGGAATAAATATCTTCTAGTAAGATTTTGCCTAATAATAAACTGCTAGAAAAGGGGACCGGTGTGCCTAGATCAGCATGAGCTGGTAACTTAATCGAATATGCACTTTGTTGCATTTTTATCAATGATGCTACACTCTCGGTGACAACTTTATATGCCTCTTTAACCGTCAACATTTTTAATCGATCCATGGCCAAACCGTACCTGAAGCATTTGATATACATGATACACAGTAAGAGACAATTTTTAACAGTTACTTTTTCGCGATGTTAACATAAAATAGGTATTGACGAAAAAACAAATAGTAAATAGATTTGGACTTTTAATTGAAGCTTTAGTGGAGCTAAGGCAGCATGTATGTATAAGGGTACGGTTGATTCGTTTTTATTTTTATTTTTAAAGGACTTGGTACTATGACAAAAATTTATGTAGGTAATTTAGCGTGGAGCACAACTGAGGAAGATTTATCAGAACTTTTTTCAAAGTTCGGCGCAGTTGAAAACGCTAAGATAGTTAAGGATCGCGAAACCGGACGTTCTAAGGGCTTTGGCTTTGTAGACATGAGCTCCTCCGAAGAAATGGAAAAAGCGATCAGCGGATTAGATGGAACCGATTTCAAAGAGCGCGCCATCAAGGTGAGCGAGGCCAAATCGACCAATGAAAGTGGTGGTGGCAATTCAGGCCCAAACCGTTTTCGTGGTGGTAACAGCGGTAGCGGTCCTAGAAGAGGCGGAAGTGGTTCTGACTTTAATAGAAAAAGAAGCAACTATCGATTTAATTCATAACCGTAAAGCAGTAACGAACTTGAAAATTTTTAGAAATTTCAGTTGAGCAACTTTTTGTTTAACTTCTCTTGCCTTAGGTCACTAATTTTTATTTTATTTTCTTAGTAACTCATATAGAAAAGATTGTACCCTTTTATACATGTACTAAACAGATACTAGAATATTTGAATATTTGAATATTCTCTAAGGATGATTCCTATGTCCGAAAGTCCTTCGCATCCCTTGCCACAATACCCACTACAAAAACGACTACTTGGCCTAGAAAACACCGGCAAAGACACCGGCGACGAAGTAGTCGAAAAAATACTCGAACAATTTTTAGAATACAGTAAAGAAATTAAACTAACTCTCTATCCTGCACAGGAAGAGGCCATCCTTGAATTGTTAACCGGTAATAATGTCATTCTGAATACGCCCACTGGCTCAGGCAAATCTTTAGTCGCGCTGGCAATGCACTTTCGTGCCATGTGTTTGGGACGACGCTCATTTTATACATCTCCTATCAAAGCACTAGTTAATGAAAAATTCATCTCCCTCTGTTACAATTTTGGACCAACTAACGTAGGGTTAATCACTGGCGATGCCAGCGTCAACTCCCAGGCACCGATTATCTGCTGCACTGCAGAAATATTGGCAAATATGGCGTTGCGCGAAGGGGAACAATGCCGAGTAAATGACGTGGCAATTGATGAATTTCACTATTATGCAGATAGAGAACGTGGCGTCGCTTGGCAAATACCGTTATTGACTCTGTCTAACTGTCGTTTTTTATTGATGTCAGCAACTTTAGGCGACACTACTTTTTTCGAACAAGAGATAACTCGTCTAACCAAAACAATATGCAAAACAATTATTTCAGTTGATCGTCCAGTCCCTCTAGAATATCGTTATGAAGAATGTCCATTAGAAATGACCATTGAAAAATTGGTGGCCCAGCAATTAGCACCTATTTACTTGGTAAACTTTACTCAAAAAGACTGTGCTCAAATGGCACAAGCACTAACCTGCGTGAACTATTGCAGCAAAGAAGATAAACAAAAGATAGCGGAAGAATTAATTGGTGTAGATTTTAGTACTCCTTACGGAAAGGAAGTGAATCGTTTACTACGACACGGATTAGGAATTCATCATGCAGGACTGCTACCCCGCTATCGCCTTTTAGTGGAGAAGCTTGCACAAAAAGGTTTACTGAAAGTAATCATTGGTACTGATACTCTTGGAGTAGGAATAAATATTCCGATACGTACAGTGTT
>JADGBS010000121.1:3431-10723 GCA_015231325.1 Oligoflexia bacterium
TAAAGGAGAAAAAGTATCGCTGCTGACGGCCAGAGAGTTCCACCAAATAAGCGGACGAGCGGGACGACGAGGCTTCGATACTCAAGGAACGGTGGTGGTCATGGCACCAGCGTACATCATCGAAAATAAGATGAATGAGGAGAAGGCCAAGCTCAAGGGGAAAAAAGTAGTTAAAGTTAAACCACCGGTCAATGATAGAAATTTTATCCCCTGGAAAAGGAGCGATTTCGAAAGATTACTAAATTCACCACCCGAACCACTCAAATCCAGCTTCAAACTCGGACTAGGGATGTTGCTAAATGTACTGTCACGGCCGCAAAATGGTTGTCAGTCAATGAAAGACATCATCAAAAATTGTCACGAAAGTGATCAACGTAAAATTTCTCTCCGACATGAGGCATTCCAATTATTTCGTTCACTAGTCGAAAGAGAAATTATCTGTTTTGAGAAAGGGCCGACCAAATTACGATTAAATATAAAATTACAAGAAGACTTTTCTTTACACCACGTACTTTCGCTTTTCGTTTTAGATGCCATTGAAATATTGGATCCATATTTAGAGGACTATGCACTAAAGGTTATGAGCGTTGTTGAGTCAATCATTGAGAATCCTGATGTGATTTTATACAAACAACTAGATAAAGTTAAACAAGCAAAACTCTTTGAAATGAAACAACAAGGCATCGAATATGAACAACGTATCGAAGAATTAGAAAAATTAGAATGGCCGAAACCAGAAAGAGATTTCATTTATAACAATTTCAACATTTTCAAAAGTAATCACCCTTGGGTCAATGACGAAAATATTCGTCCAAAATCCATTGCACGAGAAATCTATCAGGGTTTCTTCTCATTCAACGATTATATAAAAGAATATTCCATAGAGCGTTCGGAAGGAGTGTTACTACGCTATCTCTCTGACGTTTATCGAGTACTAACTCAAAACATACCAGAACAATATAAGAACGAGGCAATTGGTGATATGACATCGTATCTAGAGGAGATGATTCGAGGGGTAGACGCCAGCTTGCTCGAAGAATGGGAACGAATCAAAGACCCCATTAACTATGGTAGAAAACAAATAGAAAAACAAACTGAAACAGCTGCCCAGCTTGCCGAATTGGGAATTCTCTCCGATCTCAATGTATTTGCCAATCTTGTCCGTAATACTATCTTCATTTTTTTGCGGGCATTGGCCACAGACAACTACGAGCGCGCTTGGGAATTAATCGATAATCAAGATGAGTGGAAAAACGGTCAATTAACAGATATTTTGGAAACCTATTACCAAGACCATCAAGACATTATCATCACTCCCAATGCTCGTAATAAAATTCATACAACCATTCAGCGAGGAGAGACAGAATGGACGGTAAAACAACGCTTAGTCGACAGTGAAGAAAACAATGATTGGGAACTAGTTTTCCGGGTGAACTTGAATAAATCGAAGGAATCCGCAAAACCAATATTGACCTTGAATGGAATGAATGTTGTGGCCCATTGTTAAGGTGCAGAAATCTCTAAGGTTAGAAGTGTTTTAACATCAGCACCGGCGGCCGACTTCTCAACATAGCCAAGACCTTTGTTGTTACTTTTCACCCAGTTAATAACAGCAGCATCACCGTCTAGTTCTGGCGGTTTACTACCTTTTCCAGTAAATACTATCTGTCCCCAAAGTTGATTAATCTGTGCAATATTTTTATTAGTTACTTCTTTATAAAAAACCTCTTTTATCGCTCCTGATTGATCCACAGGCAAAAATGAATCCACATCTCTACCAGTATAAACTTTCTCCAATGCTCCCTTTTCTATACTGGCAGCACTATTATCCTTGTTGGTGATAATGGCCACTGATTTTGCTAACAACGATCCAGTTGTTGATATTAAAAACAACGTACAGATCAAAATTTTGATAACTGTTTTCATATTTTAAGTATCTCCTTTCTTTTAAATTTCAACCGTAATAAATTAGAATATTGCATCAAAAACTAAGGAATATACCCCAATAGGATCACGCGAGCCCTTTGGCTGTAAACACCCAACCGCTCCACTACTAGGGTAAGTATTATACCTACTTTTACCACCAGTTGTTTTTATTCTTTGATACTGTAATTTTATATCGGTCTTAGCACTAGTTCTGGTCAACAGTGTTAGATAAAAAGATTCTTGTCTATCTTTAAACTCATCAATTGCAGCAGCATTAAGAGCGGTACTAACATTGTAAAACAATAAATTACGGAAATTATGTCTATCTTGTGCCGCATAAGTGATACTAGGAGTAAAAATCCTCCAATTGTAACCTAACGTACCATAGAAAGCACGCCTATCGATCAATTTTGTTGAACCTTCTTTGAGTACAGCGTCTACATATTCCCCCATTAACAAGAAATTTTGATATTCCATCTTTGTTCCAAAAGCGTAACGTGGATAGGAATAAGATCCTTTTAATTTACGAGAGTAGTTGCCCATGTTAAACCCATATGATGATGCCAAAGCGGTATTCGCGGCCGTGTTCGCTAGTCCAAGACCAGTGGCAGTAGGATTTGTCTTGTAATTCTCCATGTTCAATGACTGATCCCACTCCTTGGATTCGGAATAGACCGCTCTAAAAAGTGCCCAATCATTAGAATAAGTTAATATCCCCATGTACATGGTCATTGAACCTTCTAAAAACACATCAAACTTGGTCGCTTCATTAGTAACACCTTTTTGGACAGGAACTTTATAATATGTTTTCCCACCTATAAACTCAGCTTTCAGTTCACCATTAGGTAACATAAATGTGTAATTAATATTACCTCCAGTAATTGTGCGCGCTGAACCCATTATATATACCTCATCTACGGGGCGCGCCCAAGGGTACAAGAAACCTACTTCGTAGTATTCACCAATCATCCAAGCAGGAGAAAACTGCTTACCTACTTGAATTTTTAATCCTGGTAGTAGCTTATAAGTGACAAATGCCCAGTCAACTGATAAAGACAAATCATTCTTGCCGCCCATGTTGGTTCCCAAAAGCTGTAAAGCAGCATCCACTTTATCGCTGAGACGTGAACGAAAATTTAGACCGGCCTTGCCGTCATAAAAGTAATTAGTACTCTTATTAATTTGATAAAGCGAGTAGGTATCACCATCATCACAATTAGTTCTGGTCACCCCAGTAGTAAAAAAACCACTGGTTTGTAAATCAACCGCCCAGGCCGATAGGGCAATAAATTGTAAACAAAACAGTAAAGTAACCAACGTTGAACTGAAAATAGTCCAAAGTTTTCTTCCTTTCATAATAGTCACTCCCCTTTTCAAGTAAAACATTAACAGTTAACTCCTAACACTATCAAAAACACATTGAGCACCATTATCACGGTGCAGAAATATCCATGATTAAAAGTGTTTTAACATCAGTACCGGCAGCCGACTTTTCAACATAGCCAATACCTTTATTATTTTTTTTCACCCAGTTAATAACAGCAGCATCACTACCCACTTCTGGCGGCCTAGTACCTTTTTCGACAAATTCTACATGTCCCCAAAGCTGATTAATCTGTGCAATATCTTTATTAGTAACTTCTTTATAAAAGACCTCTTTTATCGCCCCTACTTGATCCACAGGCATAAATGAATCCACATCTCTACCAGTATAAATTTTCTCCAAGGCATCTTTTTGTATGCTGGTAGCACTATTATTCTTGTTGGTAATAACCGCCACTGATTTTGCGAACAACAACCCAGTTGTTGAGATTAAACAAAACGTACACATCAAAATTTTAATAACTGTACTCATATTTTCTGACCTTATTGAGCAACATCTATGGTTAAGAGTGTTTTAACATCAGCACTGGCAGTAGATTTTTTCTTTCTCTCATAATAGTTGCTCCCCATTTTCAAGTAACACTCAATTACACAACACAGCTGCAGAAAAAATACGTATTATGTCAAAATAAATCAGTCAAACTTAATCTAAAACTATCCGATAAAAATGACATCGACAAGTCTTTGGTGAGTATTTGCGAAAAATATTCCTGTAGTAGTAATAAAAATTTGACCATGAAATAATAATTATAATGAGGTAGAAATTACTATATTCTTTGAGGTACATATTATGAACTCATGGGTTAAAGGACTCGAATTTAAAATCATAGTGTCATTAGTAGTTTTACTAGCAGTTTTGTTTGGTAATTTTATGTTCATATATACTACGCTAGAAGAAAAAAAAATGGATACCTTGGTTATTAATCTAGCTGGAAAACAAACTATGAGCATCCAACAATATACCAAGGAATTTTTCTATTTTCTTAAAACCTCGCAACTTACGGAAGTGCAAAATACTATAAAACTATTTGAGTCAAACATAAAAATCTTAACTGAGGGCGGAAATATTCCTGCCACAAGTGCGGAGGAAAAAGATATTAATGTTCCTTTATTGGCAGATAGCAGTATCATTGAAAAGCTTAAGGAAGTGCAAAAAGATTGGGGAGCACTTAAAGAATTAGCAGCATCATTAATTGGGGAAGATAAAAATCTTGATTTAAAATACAAGGCAATGATGGATGCCAGCGCAAAACTGTCGGATAAAATGAATAAAATAGTGCTGATGTATCAAAATCTAACTGATAAAAGTTTAGAAAAAATAAAATTGTATCAAATCTACTCCATTATATTGGTGGCCATTTTATTGGCATTTGCATATATATTCACTCATTTTCAATTGATGGGTTCTATCCATAGAACTATTTATTGGGCCAAGCAGATGAAAGAGGATGTAGTCCAAGGTGTATTTAATTCACGCATTAATATCGACGAAATCAGTTATGATTTAAAACCAATTGCCAAAAGCATAAATGAAATTATTGATGCGGTAAATGTTTTACAAGTTATTTCAGATGAAATGGGACAGCTTATTAGTGATGTGGTGGCAGGTAATTTAAGCAAAAGAGTGAACGTAACCCGTTTTAGTGGTTCCTGGGTAAAAATAATTCAGGGAGTAAATACCATTTTGGATGAAGCATTAAGACCAATAAATGAGGCAAAAGACGTGCTTAATAAAATGGCCGAAAAAGATTTTACTGTACAAATGTCAGGTGATTATCGTGGTGATCATGTCATATTAAAAAATGCTATCAATCGTACAATTATGGAAATGAATAGTGTTCTTTTTAATGTCAAAAATACCATAGATCATGTATCAGACGATTCTGGAAAAATGGCAAACGCAAGTATATCTCTTTCGGAAGGTGCAAATATCCAAACCGAATCAGTAGACAATATCAATAATTCTATGAATGAAATCAGCAGTCAAACTAAGGCCAATGCGGAAAACTCCACTGCTGCCAAAAATTTTAGTGAACAAGCAAAGAGCGTGGCACATATCGGATCAGAACAAATGAATAAAATGGTGTCCGCAATGCAGGGAATAGACGATTCTAGTCAACAAATTACTAAAATCGTAAAAGTAATTGATGAGATTGCCTTTCAAACAAATTTGTTGGCCTTAAATGCTGCCGTAGAATCCGCTAGAGCAGGAAAGCATGGGAAAGGTTTTGCTGTGGTAGCGGAAGAGGTGAGAAATTTGGCGCAGAGAAGTTCGAGCGCAGCAGAGGAAACCACCTCACTTATCGAAAATTCACGACAAAAGGTCGTTGACGGTACAAAAATTGCGAGTGAAACGGCCAAGTATCTTGGAGAGATTGTTGACGGTACAAAAAAAGTAAGTGATTTAATTAACGAAATCGCTGTCGCTAGTGAAGAACAAGCGAAGGGTGGGGAAAAAATAGTTGGCGCCATAAATCAAGTTGCCCTAGTCACCAGAAAAAATAGCGAGAATTCCTTGGAATCAGCAACTTTGGCCAAGCAATTGAGCATTAAGGCAGAAGAATTAAAATCGATGATAGAGTCATTCAAATTGGGTCATGCTACCGTCGATGAATATGAAGCCTGAACAAAGTATCAATAAAACATCAATAAAGCGTTAAAAAAGCGTCAATGAATAACATGCGCCAGAACTAAACCAATTATCAAAAAGATGACAGTAGTTACCAAAACTATTTTGCAACTAATCTTTACGTAATATAAACCTAAAGGATTAATATTGTCACCAATCAGTGGACGAGAAAGTAGCTCCCCTTGATAATAATTATCCCCTCCTAGCTGGATTTTTAAAGCACCGGCCATTGCCGCTTCAGGTAGACCAGAGTTAGGACTAGGATGCTTCTTGCCATCACGCAATAAAATTCGAAGAGAATGTTTAAAATCATGTCCCATAATAAAAGAAGCAACTGCAATCAATGGGGCAGTCAATCTAGCAGGTAGATAATTACAAATATCATCCACCTTTGCGGCAAAATAACCAAAATGCAAATATGCATTATCCTTGTGTCCCCAAATCGAATCAAGAGTATTTACCGCCTTGTAAAAGAACGCCCACTCCGCACCTCCCAATAGTGCGAAAAAGAGAGGAGCAGTTATACCATCAACCAAACTCTCTGCCGCACTTTCAACGGCTCCGCGCACCACTTCTTCCTCTCGTAGAGAATGCGTATCTCTTCCGACAATCAACGCAACTTTCTTCCTCGCTGTGTCGAGATCTCCCCTTTTCAATTCTTCGTAAATTTCCCATATATGTTGATATAGGCACTTAGTGGCAAGACAGATGTAAATGACAAAAATAGAAAACAGTGACTCTAGAAGCGGAGAGATCAATCCCAAAAGTTTACGTATCAAAAATACGCTTAAAAATGCTGTTAAGTATATAAATACTGCCGCTAATATTCCGCTACGTTTGCTATCCCCAAATTTTTTGCGACAAAAAAACTCAACTTTAGATGCCAACCTCGAAAGTAATGTTACAGGGTGAGGTATGCTTCTTGGATCTCCGATTATCAAATCCAATACAAACGCTAACAAAACCTGTAGTTCTATTTTCATCACCTAATTAATCACCTAATTAATCTCAAAAAATTTTTTAATTTTTCTCTTAAATTTAAAAAAATGCCTGGACCAGACAACTAAAGTTTAAGCATGTCATAAATTTTCTGTATATCAACGGTTTCTCTAACAATACTGGCCAAACGGTCGAAGTTCAAGGTCAAATCATAATGAGCAACCACTTTATTAATTGGGGACAATTTCTTTCTTTGACGAAGCCAATCGATAAAAAACCTTCGAAAAACATCATCGTCGAAAATTCCATGAAGATAAGTTCCCCATACATTCCTGGGTTGATTAATATAACCCAGTATTCGTGCCGGGGCGGCCGGCGGGGATGACGAGACAGCGCTCCCTCCTCCAACCACCAC
>JADGBS010000122.1 GCA_015231325.1 Oligoflexia bacterium
GAAAAAAGTCCGAACTCTATAGCGGAGACGATTAAAGCGGGGATGATTCCCAATATTGGACCAAGGTAAGGAATAATATTTGTCAGGGCAGCGGAGGTCGCTAATAAAATGGCAAAAGGGATTTGCAGAGAGAATAGCCCAATCATGGTTATTACTCCAATGATTGTTGCTTCAATAAATTTGGCAAAGATGTATTCCCCTAGTTGTTTATTAAATTGTGCCCAAAGATTGTAGGTGCGTTCAAAAATGGGGTTGGGGATTAGTTTTAAAAAATTTATTCGTCCGCTTCTTCCGTCGCGCAAGATGAAGAATAGAAAAAGAGGAATTAGCAATGACCACTCCAGCAAAGTAGTAATCAATATTGGAATTTTCAGAAGGATATTCTTGGATTCTGTACTTAAAAAAATTAAAAGATTTTGCAAATGGGTTTCGCCTAATTCTATTCCAACTTTTTGCTTAATATTGCTCTTGATTTCCAGATAGTAACTACGTACAAAGTGATCCACTTTGGGAATATACTGTTGAATGCGGTCTATTTCTTCAGAGGCGAGAGGGATGGCCTTAATTAGGGGGTAACTTAGAAGGATCGACAATCCGACCAGAATAATGACTAATGCCAACGGTTTACTAAGTCCAACTTTGGTGAAAATAGGCGTGATTTGTTCTAGAATCAATCCTGCAACATAAGCAAGGAGTAGAGGGATACTTAGTCGGGGCATTAGTAGCAAAAATCCGACAGTGGTTATTACTAAGATGATAAAAAAAATCATCCTACCGCTTTTGCTGCCGCGTTTATTGTGTTGAGAAAAGAAATTTCTATTATTTGTTTCTGGGTGAGCAACGTCTGGATTAGCTATTTGGTTCGTCTTCATAGTCGCCCACCCTTTTCTTTGTCTGATTCTTTGTCCGATTCTTTGGCCAATTCTTTGGCCAATTCTTTAGTAGAGAGTTTTTTACTCAAAAATCGTACTTCTTCAGTGACGGCCATTAACTTGTTGACTACTATTCCCGCAAGAGACTGTAGAAGTTTTGCGGCAGTAATGGGATCACTTTCTAACATTTCTTCTAGGTCTGGTCGGAAAATTCCCAAAAGCTTACTGGCAACCTCCGCCTTAGCGGTTGCCGAACGAAGGTTGTTGTCTTGAATTAGTGCCAACTCTCCGAAATGACAGAGTCTTTTTAGTGAGACTATTTTGTAGGCGTTGCTATAATCATTATTGTGATCATTTTTATTGCCGCTTTTGTTGTCATTTTTAGAATTTTCATCTGACCTATTTCTAGATGGTTGCGCCAGAACATCTTCAAAATAGATATTAACTTCGCCATTGAGAACAAAGTAGAGGCCGGTACCACGGTCTCCTTGTCTAAAAATTTTTTCTCCCGGTTCAAATGTGCGCAAGTGTAGGTACTTTGAGAGCGTTCGTAATTCTGTTATTCCGAAATTTTTAAAGATATCTATTTGTCGGAGAAATTTCGGAATATTGTCAGGGTCATTGCTAGTAAATAATCCTGCTTGCCAAAAATATTTGAGCAGCGAGAGGTTTATTTTTGTGGGTAAAGTCTCTTTTTTCTCAATTTGCTCATTGATCATGACTTCGTAGCTTTCACTGAGGATAGAGTGCCCTTTTTCTTCTTTTTGTTTACTCATCCACAACTCCATAGTACATAGTAGTTAATTGTAGCTAATTATAGTTAATTATAGTCATTCTGGTACAAAATCGTGTGCAATAACAATTTTAGAAAATAGGACGGTTTATGGCCACAGCAAATAGTATTAATTCAGGAGTGAGATCACCACAAATTCTGGAGCAAATGGATCAACTTGCCGCCGCAATCCTGCAAGAGCAAAAAAAAATTTGCAAATTGAAGGGGCCAGATGCGGATAAAGTGGATTTATTATCTCAGAAGTTTGCAGAATACGTCAGAAGTAGGGGGCGAGAATTTGTTTACCGTTATATTTCTTCAGGAAGGGGGTATGGGCCGTTTACGGAATTGGTTGATGGTTCGGTCAAGTATGACATGATTAACGGTATTGGAACCAACGTTTTGGGGCATGCTCATCCGTTAATGATTAGATCCAACTTGGAGGCGGCGCTGGTAGACACAGTGATGTGTGGCAATCTTCAAACCTATATTGATGCCAATGAGACAGCGATCACGCTTTTGAACGCGGTGAGGGAAAAGTCGCGTCTTCGTCACTTTTGGTTTAGTGGTTCGGGAAGTTGCTCTAATGATCTGGCGTTAAAACTATTGTGGCAGAAACGGGCACCTAAATACAACCTGATTGCCTTCAGAAAGGCCTTTGCAGGAAGATCAATTGCGACGCAGGATATTACTGACAAACCGGATTATCGCGAGGGCATGCCCCACCTGCTGAATGTACACTATGCTCCCCATTTTGATCAAAAAAATCCTGATCCGCAGGCATCGATCAGGAACACTATGGCGGCATTAGAGGAAATTTGGGCGCAAGAGGGCGATACATTTTGCGGGCTGGTGATTGAGTTGGTGCAGGGGGAGGCAGGATTTATTTTTGGTCCGCGCGAGTTTTATTTGGAAATTTTTAAGTGGGCAAAGGATCGTGGAATTTATATTTGGGTGGATGAGGTGCAAACTTTTGCGCGTACGCGGCAGCTTTTTGCTTTTCAGATGTTTGGATTGGACGAGTTTGTGGATGTGGTTACTGTTGCTAAGGCATTTCATGTCTGTGGTACGCTTTTTACCGAGGAACTTAATCCTCGTCCAGGGCTAATTGCGGGGACTTTCAATGGATCAATTGCCGGACTGAAAATGGGAAGGAAAAGTGTCCAGCACTTGCTAAGCGAAAATTATTATGGAGATGATGGTAAAATTGCGCGATTAGAACGGACCTTTTTGAAAAGGTTTAAAGAAATTGCTGAAGGCGTCGGGCGAAATAAGATTACCTACTATGGTGGAATCGGTAGCATGATTTCTTTTGAGGTAGGTGATGGGAGTAAAAAAATTACTAACGAATTTTCAAATAAATTATTCGAAAATGGGGTAATCTGCTTTACGGCGGGACAGAACCCAATGCGCATTCGCTTCTTGTTGCCACTGGTGCTTGCTGACGTCAACAGTAGCGACAGTGGAGAATATATAGACAATAAATATATAGATGAGATTTTCAGTATAGTAGAAAAAACTGTAATGGAGGTTCTGAAGTGAGCACTAATTTTAAAGGATCTAAGACAGAGAAAAATTTATTGATGGCCTTCGCTGGGGAGTCACAGGCCAGAAATCGCTATACTTTTTTTGCAGGAGCGGCGAGGAAAGAAGGGTTGGAACAAATTGCTAACGTATTTGAAGAGACCGCTAATCAAGAGAAAGAACATGCAAAACGCTTTTTTCGATTTTTACGAGGAGGGGACGTGGAGATCACTGCGACTTTTCCTGCGGGGGTGATTGGTAAAACTGTAGATAATTTGCGAGAGAGTGCTGCTGGTGAAAAACATGAATGGAGTGAAGTGTATCCGGGTTTTGCACAGATAGCGCGAGAAGAGGGATTCCCCGAAATTGCAAAGGCATTTGAGGCGATTGCTGTTGCAGAAAGGCAGCATGAAAAAAGATATTTGGCATTAAAACAAAATATTGAAAATGGTAAGGTGTTTAGTCGCAAAGGTACAGTCGCTAAATGGCGTTGTCTAAATTGTGGTTATTTGCACGAAGGCGATGAGGCCCCAGAAAATTGTCCAGCATGCGTTCATCCACGCGCGCATTTTGAATTATTGGCAGAAAATTGGTAATTTGTAGTTGTAGTTATAGTTGTAGTTATAGTTGTAGTTGTAGTTAACGATTGGTTTGGAGTGTTCGGGGGGTTTGGAGAATAATGTGAGTAAAAATAGCGATAAAATGTATCCCATACCTTTGAGCAAGCTCTTTTCAATGATCGATCGTGAGTTTTCTGTTAATAAGCAGATTTTTGGTATTGATGCTGGGCTATTTTTTTCTAATAGAGCTGGTTTAAAATCCAATCTAGATTTATCTATACAGCGCTATGATGCGCTCCTAGAAACTCCACTAGGCGTCTCTGCGGGGCCGCATACTCAATTGGCACAAAATATTGTTGCGGCATGGTTGACAGGTGCTAGATACATGGAGCTAAAGACAGTGCAGGTGTTGGATCAACTGCATGTATCCAAACCTTGCATCGATGCGGAGGATGAAGGTTTTAACTGCGAGTGGTCGCAGGAATTGACGCTGGAACAATCATTTCAAGAGTATCTTAAGTCCTGGATTTTAATTCACTGTCTGCCGCAAAGTCCGTGTACTGGTAATGGTACTGGTAATGGTACTGGTAATGGTATCGGCACGATATTTAATATGAGCGTAGGTTATAACATGGAGGGGATCTTACAAGATAAGGTCCAAGCTTTTCTGCGGAGGATGAGAAATTGTGAATTAGAGTTGAATCGAGAGCTGGAATCATTGAGATCTTGGGTGGAGTCGGCGGGGTCAGAAAGATTAAAATTTTGTGGCGCTGATTTTCCTTTTCCCTCGATTTTTCCCTCCATTCCTGCAGAGATATCAAACAGTGTGACATTATCCACCATGCATGGCTGCCCTCCTGCTGAGATTGAAAAAATTGCACTTCATTTGTTGGAAGATCACAATTTACATACTACGGTTAAGCTAAATCCAACGCTTAATGGAGCGAAAGATGCAAGAAAGATCTTGTCTCATTTCGGATACGATAATATTGAAATTCCGGATATAGCATTTGAGCATGATTTGAAGTACGCTGATTGTATAAAAATCATTAAACGGTTAAAAAAACGTGCTAAAGAACTGAATCTCTATTTTGGAGTGAAGCTCACCAATACGTTAGAAGTAGTCAATAATAAGCGCAATTTGGATGTTGAACTTGACCGCGATAAAACTATGTATATGTCCGGACGGGCATTACATCCTTTAGTACTAAATTTGGCACAAAAGTTGGATCAAGATTTTAAGGGAGATTTGGATATCTCGTTTTCAGGAGGGGTAGATGCCTTCAACGTATCCGCAGTGTTGGAGTGTGGTTTGTGGCCGGTAACTGTCTGTACCGACCTACTAAAACCGGGAGGATATGGTCGTCTTGCGCAATACTTTTCTAATATACAAGAGGAAATGCAGCGATTGCGGGTGAAGCGGATCCAAGACATGCCTATTCGTCGTGCTAAACTTAGTGGTGTTCAAAACGGCAAAAGTGGCCAAATCGGGCCAAAGGCGGCAAGATCTAAAAATCTTAAACGTTATTTGAAGGAGATTTTTCAAGATAAGCGACAGCAGAAAGATTTTGCGTTAGTAGGAAATGGAATTAAGTTAGAACGCGAGCTCACTCCTTTTGATTGTATTTTGGCCCCTTGTAATTATAAATGTCCTGCGCACCAACCAATCCCTGAGTATTTGCTCTTGACTGTCGAAAACAAATATAAAAAAGCGCTGGAAATTATATTGAACAGCAATCCGTTCCCTAATACTACCGGCATGGCGTGTGATCACGTTTGCGAAAATAAATGCACTCGCATTAATTATGATCTTCCGCTACGCATTAGAGAGATAAAGCGCTTTTTAGCAACAAGCGAAACTGTAACCTCACCTATACCTGCACTTGTACCTGTTCCTGTTTCCAGAAACTCTGGAATCAGCACGACATCCATTAAAGTCGCAGTTATTGGCGGGGGAGTGAGCGGTCTGAGCGCTGCATATTATTTGGCCTTGCTGGGATTTGAGGTTAGCGTTTTTGAAAAGCGAGAGGTAGTCGGAGGGATGGTTACTAATATTCTTCCCGCTTTTAGGACAATCGATGAACGGGTTAATTTGGATATCGATCGTGTTCGTTCTTTAGGGGTGAAATTTATTTGCGGACATCCCATTGAGGATGATAAGCACTTTATGGAATTGAAAGATAAATATAAATATCTTTATCTGGCAGTAGGATTTCCCCAGAGAAAAAAATTGCGTATTTCAGGAGAAGAAGCTGCACTGAGCGCAGGCGTGTTGTTGGATTTTTTAGACTTTTTGGAAGATGTCAAATGGGGACGGATTAAAAAGTTACCCCAACGGGTAGTGGTTATTGGCGGAGGAAATTCTGCAATTGATACAGTAAGGGCCGCAAAGAGGTTAGTAAATTTAGTAAATAAAGATGCTAAAGACGCTAAAGTTACTTTGGTTTATCGTAGAACTAAACGAGAAATGCCGGCCAGCAAAGAAGAGATTGTGGAATTAGAGGAAGAGAATATTTCGTTGATGGAATTGGTTGCTCCTGCAGAGTTTGTTTTTGCCCGTGATGGTAAAAAATTGAGGGGTGTGCGTTGTGTGCGCATGCAAATTACCAAAGAGATAGATAAAAGTGGGCGGCATGTTCCGGAAATGATTAGTGATAGTGATTTTCTTTTGCCTGCTGACATGGTGATTAGTGCTATTGGGCAAGAGGCGCCGATACCATTTTGGCCGAAGGTAATTGTTTCTGGTCCATCTAAAGGTGTCTTAAAAATAGAACCTAGCACTGGTGAAACCAGCATGGTAAATGTTTTCGCGGGAGGAGATTTTGTGCGCGGGCCATCCTCTATTATTCAATCGATTGCCGACGGGCAGCGGGCCGCCCGCGAAATTGCTAGACGGGAGTGGGGTAATGGGGGTCAGCAGCAGCATGCCAAGGTGGCCGAATTGACAGGAACTGGAACTTCTCACTTATCTAACCTGAGTTTATCTGACTTAAGAATAAGGCGTGCTACTAGGGTATATCCTGCTCCTATACCAAAGATTTTGCCGGAGCGAAGAAAAGGATTTGCCACGGTGATTAAGACGATGAGTTCGGAGCAGGCAATGGAGGAATCGGCGCGCTGCTTGTCTTGTCATGAAATTTGTGAGGTGTGTGTTACTGTTTGTCCCAATCGGGCAAACGTAAGTTATTCTATCGATTCCAACAAGAGATTGTTTCAATTACGAGATTTTACGATTAAGGGTAAAGAGCTGTTCTATGGTGACTCTTATCCTTTGCATTTTGAACAAAACTACCAAGTTGCGAACATTGGTGATTTTTGCAATGAATGTGGAAACTGTGTGACCTTTTGTCCATCATCGGGACATCCTTTCTTGGATAAGCCTAAAATTTATCTAAACTACCAGGCCTACCAGGAGATCAAAGAATTGATCACTAATTCTAATCCTAATAGATTAAATTCCTTTATTTGTCACTTCGGCAAGTCAGAACGAGAAGAGGTAATTTGTTATTATTGGACTTTAAATGGTGAGTATCTTTTACGAGTTTATCCTGCGAGTATAGGGTTAGGGTATTTTTACTTAAGCAATGTAAACTCGGTTACCCAAAAAGAAGGTTTTGTTGTTAAAATAGGACAAGAAAATTTCGATATTATTTCGATCGAAAAAGGTGATTATGAAAATGAACACAGCATTTGTGTTGGAGATATGGTCAAGGTCATGACATTGCTGCGGGGAGTAGAAAAGTGGTTAGTATAGATATAGATACAATGAGCACAGATTAATCACATTTAGTGGGCCAAAGGGCAAGGTTTACACCGTCTGGAGTCGCAATGAATACAACAAATGAAATCAGATGGCGTCAGCGGTTTCAAAATTTCGAACAATCATATCTTTTTTTATCCAAGTCCTTAGAAACCAAGTCGTATAATGATTTAGAAATTGGAGGACTAATAAAGGCATTTGAATTTACCTTTGAGTTAGCATGGAAAACCGTAAAGGATTATTTAGATGCCATGGGAGATACAGTAAAATTTCCAAGAGAAGTGATTAAGGAAGGATTTAAGTCAGAACTTATCGAAGATAGAAGTACCTGGATAGAGATGCTCGATAAAAGAAATGAGCTGTCGCACACGTATGATCGATGTGAATTTCTAAAAATTATTAATTTAATAAGAGACAAATACTTTGTTGCAATAACTCAAGTATATATCTATCTAAAAAACAAGTGAATGATATATAAAAGAGGTTTATGCCGAAACTAACACAGAAAGAATTAGAAGTAATAATTGGATATCTTCGCAAGTTTGACAACATAGAAGAGGCGCTGCTATTTGGTTCCCGAGTCTTAGATCGGAACAGGTCTAATTCTGATATTGACATAGCATTGAAAGGAACGAATATTGAAAATTCCAAAACCGCTTTGTGGGGATTATTAGAAGATGAATCACCACTACAGTACACTTTTGATATTGTTGATTATCATAAAATAAAAAATTCCGACTTAAAAACACATATTGATAAACAGGGGATTGTTTTTTATCGTTCCTCAATAGTAAAAAAGTAGTTATAGTTTTGTCTCCTGAAGTGAATAGATATTAGTATAGTTGCTGTGCTTGGATGTTATTGTTTAAAGGAAGTCGCCCATATCCGACATCTTGGCAATGGTGTGAATCAGAGTTAAAAAATAGAGGAATGTTGAGCCGTATTGCTTCTTTTATGAGTACTGTCGAAGGGTAATATTCATCGTGCCCCTTGCGCTTCGCAGAGGTATTAACTTCGAGAGGGACTCCTGTCTTAGAGACTTCTTTCAGTGCTTGCAAACTCATCTGCTGGTACCAATCTTCTTCTGGTTTGAAATATGCGTAATTAAGATTAAATTTTTTTACTAGATCAAAATGTCCAATGAAAGTAAAATGTCCCGATTGGGCCGCCTTGATTACCAAAGAGTAATAATCGCGGCAAATATTCTGAATATTTTCGGCTGCCAACACCGCCGTAGCAAATTCCAGAGCAGAGGAGTCAATGCCAAAAGGATTACCGTTGGCCTTTTTGTAACTAAAAAAATGTACAGAACCGATCGCGTAATCCAAGAGGGACCAGGGGAGAGTTCGTAAGTGTGCCTCACATCCTTCGAAATAAGCTATTTCCATCCCCACTAGTACTTTGATTTTGTCGCGATATTTATTTTTTAGACCGATCAATTCTTTAATGTAGGCAGAGAGACGTTCTTGAGCAATGCACCATTTTATTCCAGTGAATGGGAGCGGTGCATGGTCGCTGATACCAACGATTTCCAGATTATGGGCGATCGCTGCTTGAATCACTTCTTCTGCTGTGCTTTTTCCATCACTAAATATGGTGTGGTTGTGTAAATCCGCTCGCTTATCAATCCACTCTTTCCAATAGTTGTGGGTTGTTTGCGGTGCGTAATCGTTCATCAAAACTCCTTTATAACTCTTGCAATAGTTGGTAATACGGTAATATGAATGTTCGCGGTACCAATTATAAACTGATTATCACAAAAAAACATCCTGATGTTCGATATCAGGGGCCTTAAGAAAGAATCTTTTAAAAGTATTGGACATATAAAAATTTTGCTATTGTTGTAACAAAATCGGTTAAGATAAACTAGTAAGTTTTGAGCAATTTCTGTTGATTTTTCACAACAAATTATATTTTGCTTTTTCGGAGGTTTTATGTATATGACAAGCAGGTATTCGATTGTTCTTTTGACTGTTTTTATGACGTTGTCTATTTTTTGTAATTACAACTACGTATACGGCAGCGACGTATACGATAGCGATCTCGAAACCGTAAATGGAAGTTGTCAGCTTGATGAAATCGATATGTCTGATTCACCTTTTCCATCTGGAGCAGCGGGTGCGGTCATAGGTGACCCAGAATTAAATTCCCGTATTGGCATAGAAACGAGTGCGCCACATGAGGTTCAGAGGATTTTTTTCGTTGATTTTATGAATATGTCCCCAGAACTTATTTTTCAATTATTTGTACAAGCTCTTTCTTCAGGTAAAATGAGCGATATGCAGTTTGTTGAACATACGCTCGCCAACATTGAAGTACTGCAACGTGATCCGACTCAAAACGCGTTTCTCAAACGGAATATTTTAGCGCTCTACTTATTATGGGCAGTACAAATGCCCGATGGTGATGCTGCTGAGTACGCGTTGACTGAAGGTGCTGATCCTAATGTAATCGACCAGAATGGAATATCGCCATTGAAGTACGCAGTCCGTGCAGGCAACCCCGAAATGGTTACCTCGTTACTGGAAAAGGGTGCTGACCTAACAAGACCTGAAAACGTAACTTGTTTGGACGATGCAATTGCGTTGGATTTTGGTGAAATTGTGTCAATCCTGCGTGCTCATGGCGCAAGACATTATTCAAAGAACAAGGATGATGGCCAGGAAAAACTATTTGATGCAATTAAAAGAGTAGATGTCGCCACGATTGAACAATTGCTGGATTTAGGAGTTTCGGTGTCAAAGGAAAACAACGAAGGGGAAACACCATATGCGTATACAAAAAGATTGTTGCAACAAGATCTACATAATCCGCTTAATCCTTTCTTTGAGGAAATCGCCACTACTTTGCAGGTAGTAGAAGAAATGCGCCTTATTTTTGCGAACCACAGAAGCAACCCGAAAACACGTGCGTTGTTAGAAATTTAGCAAATGCAGATAACTCAGATCTAACCAGACCGTTTTAGTACAAATATATCCGATGGTGTATTAGGTGGGACCCATTTACCCATTTCCCCTTTACCCCTTTACACATTTAACCCTTCACCCATTTTCTATAAATATTTCCTAAAGCTAAAGAAATTGTACTCCGAGGAAGGTGCTAGATGTCACTTTGAATTTTTCGTGAAGAAAAAAGTGAACAGAAGGGGGCGTTATCTATG
>JADGBS010000123.1 GCA_015231325.1 Oligoflexia bacterium
TGGTTTAATTCACATAAGTGCTTCTTTTGTGAAAAACTGGAAAATGCAGTGGAAGATTTAACAGAAAATTTTTTTTGTAACAAAAACAATAATGAGAAATTGGAAAAAGTTACTATCGATGGCGGCATCGAAGTATGGAAAGAACGGTGTAGTGGACAATTGTGTATATTTGATTATGGAGAGTGGCAGGGGATCTCCGAAGAAAGCAGTAAGGCCATCCAACTCTTCGCTACCGACTCCTTAGGTTCCTCGAAAGGAAAGGGAGGAAAAGGAGATTGCAGATCGCTTAGAAAGGTACAGATTGGAGAGTGAAAGGAATCGTAAGGAGGCAGAAGAGTTGATGCCGTCAATACTCCTGATATACGCAAATTGTTTCACTGCAGAAACGTTGGTGCAAACAACTAACGGGTCTAAGCAAATTGCTGATTTAGAAAGGGGAGAGATGGTTTATAGTTGCAATTTAGAAAATGATGTCTGCAGGGCAATGCCGATTACAGGCATATTCCTGCGCAAAGTTGATCATTTAGTAGATGTCGAAGTGGGGATTATAAATGCCGATGGCAGTTCTTTAGTTCGCAAAATCAGAACTACAGAAAATCATCAATTTTATAGTGTTGAAAAAAAGTGGATTGAGGCAGGAAAGCTGTCAGTAGGGGAAGAACTTAAGGGAAAATCTCCGGATTCGACACTCACTGTAATTTCGAAAGCAATTGAGTCTGGTGCAGAAGGTGGTTATGATGTCTACGATATCGAGGTCGAAAACGATCATAATTTTTATATAACTACAGAAGGAATTTTGGTCCATCACTGTAATCCAGGAAATGCCTTTTCTCTATTCTGTGTATTAGAAAAGTACTCTCGTTCAGTAATAAACAGAGTTTATTCTAAACTTCCAACAGATGTTAGGGACTACATGTACAAATTTGCCGAACAGGCACCAACGGAAGTCCTGATGTTGCTTGTATCTGAAGGTATTGGAAATGCGTCTTTGCTCAAGGGTTTTTCGTCTAGGATTTTTTGGTCAGCGAAAAGATTAGGGTTAGGAGAGACGAGAACCGGAGTAGAATGGTACACGCGGTTAGTAAAGAATGCTGGATCTATAGATAACGCGGAAGCTATTTATAGCTCAGCGAAAGAGCTTGGAGTTGGCAGTAATATTGGCGAGTTAACTCCTTTTAAGCCTACTATAATGGATCATGAACATATCGAAACTGAACTGTCAAGAAGAGGATGGACCATGTCTCAGATTGGTGAAACAGTCAACCGTCCCCATAGAACATTTGAAGCAAGAGATACCAGAATGCCTAAAGGAGGAGGTCCTCGTCTGAATGATCCAGCCACAGGTTACATGAATCAAGATGGAAGCTACGTTGTCAGGAACAATAACACCGGAGATGTGGTTCAGATTAACAACAAAAATGACCCAGGGTGGCTTTATCCTAACTGGCATCCGTTTCATGGACGGGTGCATTTTTAGAAGAGAAAGAATGAAAAAATCAATAATAGAAATATTCCTCCAAGGAGAAGATGGGCAACTATATGATGAACATGAGAAACATATATACAGGAAGTATCAGGACTGCTTAATTATTCGTGGCAAGACAATTCTGGTCCCCTATGCAAGGGCACATGAGTTTATCTGTGATAGTAATAATTATCCTATGACTATTTCTGGAATTGATGTTTTTAAAATTAATGAAAAAGGTACTGAACCTCTGGATATTGCAACATTTAGCATGGAAAAAGGTGAAACTTGGCTGAATTATAAAAAAATAAATACAGAGAGCGCTATCTCTTTTTTAAGAGAGATACCCACTGATAATGAAATATTCATTGAATTCGTATTTATGACAGAAGAAAAATGGCAAAGAATTCACCCTACATAGTTAGTTTTTTTTCAGAACCGATGGAATTCGGTTCTGAATATGGGTATTGGGAACTAACTGTGCGAAAACCGGTGTTCTTATTTTTTCTATCGAATGAATGCCAATAAAGTTAAAAAAATTCTTCTCATCCAGATTTTTTTTTGCAAATCATCATTTTACCCCTAGGTGCACAGTTCGCCGTTATTTTCCATTTAGAGCCACAGACCCCATGGTAATCACACTAATGCAGTTGTCGCATTACTTCTTTTTTACAATCATCATGATGTTTTCTCTTCTATCAAGAGCTACAGACCCCACAAACCCCTCAACTGGCGCAATAGAATCTATTTTATTAGAGGGAGAATACCGAATTCATCCTTGGCCACCTGGCACAATATCATAGCTAGACGCTCAAGAGTCTCGTTCTGAAATGTAGAAAATGTGGTTCTATGCAATAAAATGTCAGTTTCAAATTGATTTTTTTTTAATCTTACCGAACATGAAGAAAGGGTTTTTTTATTTAAGGATGTTTTGATAGAAAAATATCTATTAAGGAAAAAATAATCAATATGAACAATGATGAGCATAATTATTTACACTCACCTTTCTTTGCTGAAAAAATTAATTTCAGTAGTGCTAAGTTAAAAATAATTACGAGTGAGTGTGTGATTTTATGCCAAATAGAGTGTTACTCACCTGTAGGTATCAATGCCGTATTAAATAAAGATAAAGTTGCGTTTCTTAAAACAGAAACAAAGTATTCAATGAACATTTGTATAAATAAACATGAAATTAATATTATTGGATTCCTGGTCTATAAAAAAGATGGCAAAGACCATTCCAGAATTGGGATAAAAATTATAAATGAAGTTGATAACGCCTACAAAAGGAATAATAGAAAGCATCATCGTTTTATTAATTTTGAAGAATTAGCTCCAACAGGCATTGCTATAAATCCATTGAAATATAATGACTTTATCCTATTTAAAGTAATAGATATCTCATCACATGGACTAAAAATAAAATCTAGTTTGCGTAATAAGCTAATTGCAGTAGGAATCGTTCTGAAATCGAAGCTATCGTTACCGATGGTAGGCAGCGTAGATGTAAATCTCTTGGTAAAACGTATAAATACAACTGCAAAGATGGAGTTGGAAATTGGTTGTGAATTTATAGATTTAAACGAAAAAGCTAGTGGTCTTTTAGCGGAATATCTACTTCATTTTGATACAAGCACAAACATTGTTTCATTAAAAAAAGAAGGATTTAAAGTTGGCAAAACAGCACATGTTTTTGACTACTCATACGCAAAGAGCCCCGAAGATTTTATAAGTGTCATAAAATTAAGGTTTGAGGCATTTGGGTATTTTTTTTGCGACAAACCAGATGCGCTATACTCCGATATGATTGACGAATACGATTCAAAGGCCAGTATATTTGTTGTTAAACATAAAGGAAAAATAATTGCAACAGCAAGGATTTTGTTTCCACTCTCATATGATGAATATGAAAACTTTAAATACATAAAAAAGCAACCTATCAAAATGCCGCCTCCTCATCTTGTAGCGGAAGCGAGCAGATTTTGCGTCGACAGTAGTTATAGAGGTACAAATATTGGTTATGAAATGATAAATCACGTTATACTATCAGCTATAACCAATGAAAGAGACTTTATAGTGGTTTCTGCGGGATCGAAGGAGACCATGTTCTACAAAAGTATTGGATTTGAAACATTGAATGTTAAGTTTAAGCATGTACTAACAAAAAACAATGACGAGGGAGAATTATTAATGATGGATATAAAAAAAACCATAAAAAAGAAAAATATCTCAAGAGAAATTTGGGAAAAAGTATATAAAAATTTAGCTGAGTTTTATATACCGTAGCAACTATCAAAAGACAACATATGAATATAAGAAGATTTTGGCTATATATATATGAGCCTATGTATTTGTTAGAAAATAAGTACCAACAGAGAATAGCAGGTGATCTGTTTCTTAATAATAGGAAAATAGTTTTTCTAATATCAACTGGCTTTGCCCTTGCTATGATTGCTTCATATTTTTTAATAGACTTTAATTGGCAAAAAAATAAATTCGAGTGGGCCTTTTTAAGGTTCGGAAGCGCGATATCTATGGCAGTTGTAGCGGCGTTATCATTAGTAGTGAACAATGAAAATAAATTAAGGGTTTTATACTATGTTGCCGGTTCGTTGCTAGCTCTTGGATTTTGCTATGCTATCTATCTTGCAAATATTGGAGGAAGGGTTCCTCCTCAACCTAAATGGCTCGTATTTTGTCCATTAATCTTTTTTTTATTTCTAGAAAGATCCTTAATATTACCATTATCTTTTATTTTATTTGAAAGTTTGGTGACCAAACCCATGTGGCAATTAACTAAGGTAGAGTGGTTCCTTGGAGATCTTGTTATTGCTATATTTTTGCTGGTATTAGCTCATATTTTCAAAGAAAAATCACTTTCTGCTAAAGCATTGCTTTTAAAAAATGAAGAACTGAAGGCAACTCTTGCAACTAAGCATAAATTAGCAGAAACAGGACCAATCGCAGCTTGTGTTGCCCATGAGATAAACAATGCTCTCGGATATGCTAGTGTCGCATTAAGTAATATGGAGTCAAGAAAAGATGTCAAGATTGTTGATGCAAGTAATTCTATCGATATTATTAAAAGAGGTATTGAAAAAAGTTTAAGTATCATGGATGGATTACTTACTTATGCGGGGACCAATAAATGGGATAAGTCCGAAATTGATATATTAAAAACAATTAACTCATGCATACAACTTGCATCTGTAGAAATCATCAATGATACTATAATCGATACCAGCGAGTGTGGAAAAGTGGTCATATTCGCAAATGCTTCAGGGATCTCTCAAGTTGTACTAAATCTATTAAAAAATGCGATCTATGCCACAAGAAAAACTGATAACGGTAAAATCTGTTTATTCTTGAAAGAAGATTCAGATAACTGCTATTTCAAGATTATGGACAATGGGTGTGGAATGTCTGATAAGGTAAAAGAAAATCTTTTTATTCCTTTTGAAACATCAAAAGGAGAAGACGGTTCTGGTCTTGGAATGTTTGTTATTAAAACAGAAGTGGATAAACATAATGGGACGATCAAAGTAAATAGTGAAGAAGGGAGAGGCACAGTAATAGATATTACAATACCAAAAAAATGATTTCTCATGCCACAAAAAAAGGAGGAGGGTATGGAAGAAAAATATATCGTATACTTATGTAAAAATAGAGAAAACGAAGAGATTTTATCTAAACAATTAAGTAAGTTCAAAAACACAATAACAACTTATAGTAAAAGAACTATAGATGGAATTGACAATTTTTTTATTTTTTTTGATGAAAATAATTTTTTAGCAAAACTTAAAGAATTAGAAAATAGTTTTGTACTCATAATGGCAGAGGCGCATTTCGATTTCGCGACGATATCAAATAGCTATTTATCTAGCAGGAAAGTCTTAGTTCTTACTAAAGATAACGAAGTTAAATCTCCTAAATACACGGTAGGGGCGGAAGACCAACCAATTGTACATGCATGTGCTTCACTTGAGAACTTAGAACTAACAATTAATCGCGAATTAACTTTTCAATTACTTAAAAGACCCGTGGTTATTTACATTGATGACGAAATTGATCACTTGAGCGTATTCAAAGATCTTAACATTAAGAACATTAAAATATTTACATATTCTGATCCAGAGTTGTTTTTAAGTGACTTAGGTGATGTAAACGAAGTTTTAAGCCTTTATTCAGAACCTCCACACTGTTCCGTTGCGAAACACATTAGTAACAAAATTATTTATCCATGGATAGTTATGTGCGACCAAAGAATGCCCAAAAAAAAGGGAGCAGAAGTTTTAGAAATTGTATCTAAAATATCAAAATATACTAGAAAAATAATGTTAACTGGCCACAGTAACCAAGAACTCACCATAAAATGTATTAACGACTGTCATGTGGACACATTTTTAACCAAACCATGGGATAGAGAGCGAATGAAGAACGTACTAGAAACTCAAATCAATGCACTTATTGAAGCACATCAAGATTTAAGATGTCATTATAGAAATTCAAATCATCAATTCATCAATTTCAAAATTATCGACTAGATTCAATTCATATAACCCAAAAGACCTCTGCTCCATCATCATTCGAAGATATGGGTTACTTTGGTACTTTTTTCTCAGTTAGTTCCCAAACCCCAAAGTTAGAACGATTTTGGTTCTAGAAGCTTAGGAACGATCAGCCACGATAATATAATATTCACTCCATCGAAGCCGCCACTTCTTAAAGAATTTAAATACTCGACGCCCACACTAACACCGTATCCTCGATTTCGATAAATCACCTCCCCTCTTCCTCCTAACTGGAAATAGGTATGATTTCCATAGTCTTTATCTGTATATGAAGCATAATCATTAGTATAATTAACATCTACAAAAGCAAGGCCAAATATCGGAGACAATAGAATATTCCAATGTGGGTATAAATGAAAAGTCCATGGAAAAGCAAATAACATTCCATTCATATCTATCTCTCGACTATTGCTATGCTTGAAAATTAATTTATTTTTTATGTTATTACTTGCATCTAGCCCCAAAAAAGAATATTCCAGGTGATCCTTTATTTTGCGATCATGCTGCTTACCTTGTTTCATTGAGCTAAAATCTATACCCATAGAAAAACCAACACTAGGGTAACCACTTTCCGCAAATAAATCGGTACTGTAAAAACAAGTAAGTATCTCTGCGCTAATAATCAGTAAAGTAACGAGACTTTGTTTGCTTAAAATACAGTACATTAAAACTCCACGTAAAAATTTATATAATTAAAATTTTCCAGACCAACTATAACGTTCATTTACTATAATCTCCATGTAAGAATAAAGATAATACCAGATCACTATTTTTTCTTTTGAGTATTTGCCATTATTTCCTTTATTTGTTTTGTTCTAAAGTTTGCTATATCAATATCATTAGAATAAATTTGCTTTATATAATCTTCGGTAATGACTATATAGTGCTTATTGCCTGCTAATAAATGAATAATATTATCGGATTCTAGTTCCTTTAAAATTTCCTGTATAAAATCATTGTCTAAATCATAAGGGAGTACCAATTTTTTTAACTCTTCCCTCTCCCAGTACGGTGGCATTTCAGCAATAAATCTATTAATCCCTGCTATGATTTTATTTTTCATAGTATTTTTATCACGCATGGTTCAGTCCTTGTTAAATCATTTTTTAAATAATATTTCGCCAGTAACTAAATCCTTTACCTCTAAAAGGCCTGGCAGTGCCTTCTTCGTTACAGATTGGCTTGCTCCTCCTGCACCATAATCAGTCATATCTATGGAGGTTGTTGTCCAGCTTTGATGAAATCTTGATTAACTATATCAGCATCAATTTTTCTATTGAATTTATAATGAGATTTTCATCCTTTAAAATATGGTTTTGATGTGGTTACGATATCATCGAGTCCTTTAGAAATGTCGTCACCACTATTTTTAAGATAGTCAGCAAGCCCGGTTAGCTCCTCTTTCTTTGGCGTCTTTCCAAATAACTTTGCCGCAGACTCAATATGTTTCTCAAATTCCTTTTCCTCCGAATGAGCAGAATTTGTTAATAAAACAACTCCGAATAAAACATAAAAAAATAAAAACAGGGAAAGTACTTTTTTCATTGTGATGATATATCAAACGTTAAATTTTATTCTTAATTTATTGACTTGGTCTATGAGGATTTTTCTAAATTCACCATCATAATATTTTTCAACCATGTCCTCTGAAACTATAAAGTAACACTCCTCACTACTTACACGAATAATTATTTTGTTTTGCTCTAATGTGTTTAAAGCATCCTGTATTACCTGCTCGGAAATTTCGTGTTCATATCCTGGAGGATTAATGAGTTTGATAAAATTTTCTTTGCTCCAATAAGGGGCCATTTCACCAATAAACCTATCTATTGCAGATGTGATTACCTCTATTATTTGGTCTTTGTTAAACTTGTTCATTTATTACCTCTTGAATAAAATTCCACCTGTTACTAGATTTTTTATTTCTAAAACTCCAGACATTGCACTATTGGTAACTGCTTGACTTGCTCCGCCTATTCCATAATCGGGATATGCTTTGGTGAAAGGCTCTAACCAGTCAGCCTTTCCCCACTCACCATAAGGTATTCGTAAATCATTAATGTTTTCCATCGTGTCAAGAGTAACCCGATAAGTAGCATCATGCGGAACCTGTAACTTGCTACTTGCTTCAGCAGCGTTTTCAAAACGCTCAAAGGTGACATAATTTCCTGAACCAGGTCTTGCTGGAATTTTACCTTCCTTAATAATTTGTTCAACAAACTCTTTTTGATCTGCGCCTATGTGTCTATAAGCAGTGGCTGGCAATGCCTTACCCTCGGTATTGACATAAAATGTTGGTCGGCCTAAAGGCGTTTGCTCGACTGCCTTGAGAGCACTTGGTGATTTACCAATGTTAGTCGTTATCTCTTCGATCTTCTCAATGGCACTAGGGTTGGAGAGCTTAAACGACTTAGCAAAGCTACCTATTTTATCCGCCGTCTTCGCACCTAACTTTGCCGCGGACTCAGTAATTGCCATGGAATTACTGACTGATGCCCCACTGACAACTGTGACATCCTCGATCAGCGACATCATCGCAATTCCTTGCGAGTTGGGTAATCCCGGCAAACTGACGGCCGGAACGAGGTCGTCGCCAATAGCGGTTATTTGCTTTAGATGCTCCCAAATTTTAGTGCTGCTGACAGTAGGCAATGTGGGAATTTTTAGGGATGCCATCTCAAATTCCCCTAGGGGAATGAGACTTTGCACTGCCAGTAATGATACTTCCCCTAGCAGTTGACCGATCATTTGCCCTCGGACTTCTTCGTTACCTGCTTTAAATTGATCCCACTTGGAAACTAAGAATCCCCGCATTGCTGCTAATACTTTTTCTCCATCAAAATTTTCGGCCAGCTCCCAGAGGGTGTTATAGGCGTAGAATGGATCTTTCAATGCGGAACTAGTAACTTTGTATAACTTCAATAAAGAAATCGGACTGTAGTTGTTTAGGAGATTGTCCTTAATCGTATCGATAACAAATCCCTTAATTAGACCCGATGCATACATCCGCAACTTCATTGCATTATAAAAAAACGATTCTGCAATTTTGCTAGACGCGGTTTTGTTTTTCACACTCTCATCGTCGGCGGTATTGACCTCTACGGTTGCCAGTCTTTGGGCGTAGTTTAGATATGCTTTGGCCAAGACATAGTTGGCGCTATACTCCTCAATAGAACGAAAAACCGGATCGTTGTTGCCAGTGCGGATATTGTTCTCCACGCGCGCTCTTATTTGGGGATAATCGCTTTTCTGTAATAAGCGCTCATGAATAATTTCCTTTTCTAATTCGGTCTTAGCATTCCCGTAAATCTGCTTAATGCGCGAGTTCCATACGGCGGCGGGTTCAAAGTAATCTTCCTCGGTGGGGAGGTGCTTGTCGGGAATCGTCTGTTGAATTGATTCCTCGAACTTGCGCATTTGGGTGTCAGCATCATTGCGGGTTTGATTGTTCAGCTCTCGGTAATCAACCGATGAAACCACTGTTTGTTTTAGATTTGCAATCCGTTGATCGATTACTCTTCCGCTATCACGTAAGGCATCACTTTTTTGCTGATACTCTTGCATAATGGAATTCCAGTTACTATCAATCTCCCGCCGGTTGTTTTGCAGCTTGGTTATGCGACGCTCGATGCGCTCTTTTGCCTCATCGATATTTTTCACCATGGTCACATCGATATTTTTGATTTGCGCGTCGAGGGAGAATGGATTCATCATTCTTTGGGCCAGAGAATTGTTGTAATCACTCAGTGAGTAGCTTTCTCCCCGAAAATCTATGGTCGCGCGGTAAGTAAGATTGTTTATTGCTTGGATATAGTTTGAAAAATCCTCCGCATGTACAGCACGCACTGTGATTAATTGAGTAACGCTGGCAATCGTAAGAAATACCAGTCCTACTGTGAACGATAATATGAGTGATAATATGCATGACCAAAAGTGGTCGCTTGTCTTTATTAATTTACTCATTGATTGCACTCCTTAGCTTCCGCATCAGCATAGTGTTTAGGGATATTAGCAATTCGAATATCGACTGATCTCATGTAATAGGTGACCAGTTTTCGAACATCCTCTTCTTCATAATTCAGGTAGGATTTATATTTGTTCTTAAAGTTCTGTAATTTGATGGATAATTCTTGAATTAATTTAAGATCAGACCCGCATCCCCCGCCATTCGTTATTTGGTCAAAGATATCCTTCATTCGATACATTTCATGTTTTATTTGCGCCATTAGCTTTACGCAAAATTCCGATTTGTCGTAAGACGCCACCATCGCGGGCGGGATTGCGGCATTGATTATGTCATTGATCTCCGAGGTGATGAGCACGCTTTGGGCGTCCTTTGACATCGACAGATACAGGTCGTAAGCAGTTCGCCAGCGGGTGTTTGCCGCTTGAATGTCGGCAGTGAGCCGACTAAGATGCTGCCGGTATTGCGCTGTTCTTTCTGCACAGATTTGCTGTGCTAAATTCATTGTCTCTTTGGTGGAGATGACCTTTTG
>JADGBS010000124.1 GCA_015231325.1 Oligoflexia bacterium
GTCGGTTTTGTATTAATTGCTTCCGGATCTAATATTGTCCAAAATTATAAACATGGAGTTTACCGATCCTGAAATTTGACAGTTCTCCCCGATACCATTACAAAATGGTCGAATTTTAGCGATTTGTTCAACAAATAATTTAACTACCCCCCAAGGTAATCAAATTAAAAGTGTACATTCACCGTATATTTATGGTTATAGTTTTAATGTTGCTTCAATGGTCCCTCCTTCGTTTGATTTCTCTTGCTAACGAGTAGAGGAAAATGTTTTTATTTATAATCTTTGGAATATTTCCCTCCATGAGTAGAGGAACTCATAGGAGGGTCCATGAGGCAACAAATTTTACATGTAATCGATGTTTTTATTAATGAGCTTTTTAAATCTGAAACTACAACCAATACAACCTACGCTTATAAAAGATTTACACGAGAAATGATTGCGGGGATTGTTGGTGCAGGGTCTGTTCTTGTTTCCAATATTGCCAGATTTTTGGATGAATCCACCCATATTGGAAATACAGAAAAAAGATTATGTTCAATGCTAGATAACGAACGATTTCCAAGAGACGGAATTCAAGAGCAAGCAATTGAAATTGGAACGCGCTTCGTAGATCAGCAAGATGTTATTGCTTTTGATATTGGAGACATTACAAAAAAATATGCTAAGAAGATGGATCATCTTTATCTTGTTCACGATGGAAGCACTGGTAAAAATAGATTAGGATGGGAGCTCTTTGGAATTGAGGCAATTCACTGGAAAAATAGTGAAAAGTTTCATACCCCTTTATACTCTAAATTTATCAATGCTGATTGCAAAGATTACATTAGTCAAAATTATCAAATTATAAAAGCCGTAAAATCAGTGCAAAAATTTCTAGGTCCATATAGAGGAATATGGACATTTGATCGTCTTCACGATCGTAATATTCTGTTTAAGGAATTATTAAAAATGCCAATGTGGTGGATTGTGCGAATGAAATTCAATCGCATTCTACATGTGGATGGCAATGTTAAAATTAAAATAGAAGAGTTAATAGAGATCATGTCATTAAGTAAAGCTGCTTGGAGATTTTTGTTTCCAAAAATAAGTGGCGAATTACATGTTAGTTGGAGAAAAGTACGATTACCTTCAAATAAAAATGAAATCACCTTGATTATCATTCGTGATTATCGCAATGAAAGGCCCATTATTTTTTTGACCAATATTCCGGTTAAGGATGATTTATCAGCAGTCACCGCATTTGGATATTACCTTGAAAGGTGGGGGATAGAGGAGGGGTGTAGATTTTTAAAAGAAATTTTTGATTTGGAAAATTTGCGTACTCGTGAGTGGAAATCAATACAGAACCTAGTTTTCATGTCGCACTTATCGTATCTATTCATAAGTTGCTTTTATCGTCATTACAACAAAGAATTAAATTTGCTATCTGAAAAACTAAATAAAAATTTTTACAGCATTGATACGATTCATTATCGTTACTACCGTATAGCCAAGCTTCTACAAAGTTTGCTACAAAAAGAGCATCTCGATTATAAAGCGATGCTACCAGCTACCTCAAGTTTGCTGTCTCCAATGCCGCCGTTGCCATTACCGTTATCCGCTAATACCACTACTCTTCCTGCTGAGTTGGCATTGATTGCGTAGTGAGTTTATACGTCTAAAATATAAGTTTTAGCGCATAGACGGAACACATTCCCCCAAATTAAGCGCAAAAATTGATTGTTTTGCTATGAAGAGATTTGTCAAAATTCAGGATGGGTAAACTCCATTTCTTGTAATAACGATTATCTGAAATGCTTTTTCCCTAACCGATAAATGTTTACCAGCAAAATTTTTTAGCTCTTTCCTCTCATTGAACACACAGTAATGTTACAACAAGGTCATAAATAAAACTGAATAAAATTTATTGAAATTTTATTCATGATCATCAAACTCTCGCTCCTATCTCGGAGGAAAATTTTTCTAGTGGTTGCTTTTTGGTTCAACTCCGAAAGGTGGGACTGATCATAATTTAGGGGAAATGGGTTCAGCAAGCTAATTTTTTCAACAAAAAACTAGAAGATCGAGTGTCAAATCTACAAACTTTCGCTAATAGTGCCGGTGCCTAAATCGGGTCAATGCCGTTCAAATAAGAATGATATTTTATCTCTGTTATTAACGGACTGATATCGATAAATAAAAAATATTTAGCTTGAAAAGTTAGAATGCTTATTTGAACGGTATTGAAATCGGGTTCTGTCGCAAGTTCCTCAATAAACTTTAGTGAGTGTTCCGTAATTCCGATATGGAAAGGTAAATAAAAAGTATAACTTTCTTCCAGGATTAGTACTGTGGCCAACATGAACCGATCCCCATTTGATAACGATATCACCTTGCTTTCTATTCATTGGTATTGCAGATACTCACTCAGCTATCGTGATCTTGAGGAGGTATTGGAGGAGAGAGGAGTGGAGGTAGATCACTCTACAATCAATCGCTGGGTAAAACGATACACTCCTGGTATAGAAACTAATTTCCGAAAAAGGAAAAGGTCTGCAGGCGTATCTTGGCGAATGGATGAAACCTACATAAAGGTGAAAGGTAAATGGAAGTATCTCTATAGGGCCGTAGATAAAGAAGGAATACCATCGACTTCCTACTAACAAGCAAAAGAGATACTGCCGCTGCTCACAGGTTCTTAAAGAAGGCCATTTATTCTCTAGCTTTTTAACAGGGAAGTGCTTGGATGTGGACACTCGTGAATTTTTTTGAAAATGCGACAAACCCGTCCCAAATGTGGATTAGATGACATCTATCATGACTACTAATATCCAACTGGTTCGATGTCAAACTGGATCAAACTTTCCCATTGTATGGACAAAAAAATTATGAAAAAAAATATTTCTGGATTTTCATTGCTTGAACTTACGTTGGTAGTCGGTCTTATGGGTTTAAGTGCATATCTATTCATGAATATCTCTAAACAAAATATTTTAATGATGGGCAATTTGGAAACAGTACTTGATGAGTTTGCACTAAAAGAACTAATAAATATGAACCTACTGAATCGTAAGACATGTACAAAATCATTAACTGGTAAAGCTGTCAATGACACAGTCAGTACGATCAACTCCGATACAGGGAATAAACTCTATGAAGTAAATAATATGGTCGGTAGAAAAATTAAAATAAAACAGATGACTATTGATTTAGATAATATAAAAAATTTATATTCACTTAAAATAATAATAGAGAAAAATATTATATTAAATATAACTCAAACTAGAGAATTCTCCATCCCACTGACTGTTTATCTTGATAATAGTAAAAAACCACCTACAATAATAAGTTGTTTTTCTGATGAACAAAAAATTTTAGAATCTTCTCAAAAAAGTTGTGTTTCTTTAGGGGGAACTTACGACAATTCTGATTTGATACATCCATGTAAATTTTGTACTCCTAGCGGCACATGCCAATCTTTTATTGAAAAAATTAATGATACTCAAACTGCATTAGAAAATAGCATTGAAATGTTGAATAATTACCGAAATGTAATAGAGCTTACAGCGGCCAATATAGTTTGCACTAAATCTAATAAAACTTTTATTGAAGGTTCAAGGTATCAATGTCAATGGACGAAAACGGAGGTTGTTACGTTCAATGATATGTTTAAATGTTTTACAGAGTGTAGAAGTACAGAAGATGTGAAATGTTCTTCTTTAGGGGGATTTATGTTTGGGCCGCAAAAATATGAATGCAACCAACCATTTACTTGCAGATGTACTATTAGTCAGGGAATAAACGGAATGATTGATCAAAATGACGAATGTCTAAACGAAATTTGTCAATAAATAATTATTGAATAAATGTTGATCGAATAAAATCTGCAAGGATAGCGATGGAGATTGATCATGATAAAAAATATTTTTGGATTTAGCATGTTAGAGGTCTTAATTGGATGTGGGATTATGGGTATAGCTGCATATGGTTTTATGACTATATCTAGGCAAAGTTCACAAATGACCGTAGAGATTGATTCATTTTTCGAAATAATGACCCTAAAGCAGCAGATGACCTTTGCCTTATCCAATGAATCAATATGTAGTTTGTCATTATCTGGTAAGTCTGTGGACAGCAACGCGAATATAGATATTCTTCTTCCTTCTGCCGATGGGAACCCTAGTAATAGTAGCTCGTTATATACAGTTAATCAAAAAATTACAAATAAAATTACAATTATTGGATTGTACTTTGTTTTTAATAATGAACAAAAAGAATATTCACTTGAAGTAGAAATAAGCATAGGTTCCTCAGGCATTAGTAATAAAACAAAAAAATTTCTCATTCCTTTATCGGTTGCTTTTGACAACAAAGTTGATTCTTCTAAAGTATTGAGATGTTTTTCTAATAGTCAAAAGATCATAGAAATGTCTGCTAAAAAAAACTGTCAATCTCTTGGTGGGACTTATAATTCCACCAACCAAACCTGTATGTCATGTGACGGAAATAACGGATGCATAGATCTTAAGAGTGCCATTCAAGCGGCAGTCGATATAACTGTAGGTAATATTACACAGGTAAGTGAGATTGTCAGGATGAATAATGATAATGCTGTATTAGCGATTTGCATGCGCGAGGGTAAAACAAAAGTCCCTAATATCAGTCAATGCCAATGGACAAAAACCTTCAATTGGCAGTGTTGGGGATGGAGTGATTGCCAAACTGATGGGAGAAATTGCAGCGCTGAATGTGGAAATATGGGATATGACCAAAGTTTGCAACAGTCTCAAAGAACTAGCCCTCTTTGTGGATGGGCATGGCAGTGGCACTATCAATGTTGTTGTAAGAATTCATCGATTCTTTGCACTTGTACTGTCAATCCTGATAGTAACGGGGTTATTTTGCCTTCATTCTCATGCACGAACCCGTATCCTTCTAAGTGTTAGCAATAGTAAAAATAATGATATGACCAGAGGGGAAGATTATGTTGAAAAATAATATGGGATTTACCATGGTAGAAGCGATAATGGCATGCGGTCTTATGGGAATGTTGGCATATGCCTTTCTTGGGGTGCATAGGATGAGCACCCAAATATCCTCTGATATGGAATTATTCTATGATAAACTTAATCTAAGACAACAGATGAGTTTGGTCTTATCTGATGAATCAATATGTAGTAACTCCTTGCTTGGAAAACCATTATCAGGCAATGAAGGTAGTGAATCAAATATTGAAATTCGGACTTCCCCTATTGGTGGCGACCCTAATAATAGCGGTTCGCTCTATATTGTTGGTCAAAAATTTCAAAATAAAATTAAAATAAATGACATAATTTTTGTTTATAACAAAGTCAAAAGTGAATATTCAATTAAAGTAATTTTAGAAACAAAAAGTTCAAACAACACTAAAACAACTAGTTTTTCTATTCCCTTAGCAATTTCAATCGATGATAGAGACCCTAGTTTACCAAGATTATTGAAGTGTTATTCCAATGATCAAGGAATTACAGAATTAGCGATGCAGAAAAGTTGTGAATCTTTTGGAGGGACTTATGATTCCAATGATAAAACCTGCAAGGCCTGTGATTCTAGCAAAGTATGTACAGATATTAATACAAAAATTCAAACTTTAATTAATAAAGCTGTAGTTAGTGCTGAAGATATGAGTAAAGTAACTAAGCTTGATAATAATTCCATAGCTTCTGTAATTTGTCTCAAAGAAGGAAAAACTAAGGTTGATAATGCTTATAAGTGCAAATGGATAAAAACCTTCGAATGGACATGTTTAACACCATGGAGTGGTTGCCAGAAAGATGGACCTAATTGTGGAACTGCTTGCAAAAATGGAGGTTATACCCAATCTACTTTACTTTGGCAGCGAACCAGAACGAACCCTGTTTGTAATGTAGAAGGAGAATGGCACTATTTATGTTGTTGTAGTAAATTACCAATAGAATGCACATGTACTATACCACAAGATATTAAGGGTGATATTCAACCTACCTCCGTATGCACTGCGGATCCTAGTTTATTGGATTGCCAGTAGTTGATAAGTAAAATAAAAGCCCAATATGGAAATATCAACTTATATCCCTTTCACCGCGTAATCCCCCCCTCGATCACAATTAGGTCCGATAAGCACACTTATCAGAAGTAATATCTCTATATTGAAAAAATCAATTTTTTTGACATTTTATAAAACGTCATAATCATCTTCCTCCCCTTAATGATTGTAGTTGTATGTTTTCCCTATTGTAGCATGTTCGTTTTTTGCATGTCTATTGATAGTCGTCCATCGTCGCCATTAACCAGTTGACTAAAATGATCCACAAAAATCTATTCCTCCTCCGAGTACTTTAATAGCGCTAACCGATTACTTTCCTATGCATGTGAAGATTACTGAAAAAAATCCTAATAATGCGATGATCGCTAATCGCTGTCCCCGCCAACCATTTTGTAATCGTAGATATAGATAAATAGCATATATTAACCAAGTGATTAACGACCAGTGTTCTTTCGCATCCCATTTCCAAGTCGATGCAGTAACTATTACGAGTATTAATGAGAGTAATGAAAAGGACACGAGGATTGAGTTATAACTCAATCTATCGAGCGTATTTTCAGGAGGTAACATTTCGATAAACCGTTCATAACGAAAGACGATTAAGTGGTGGATCAGTGAAATTAAAAGGCCGAAGACTGCTAACCCCAATTTGTAGGGACTGATAGAGGGAAAATTTTCTCCAATTCCTAAATATGACATTAAAAGTAGAATCATCCATGATGAGTAAATTGCAAATGTTGACAACGAAAAGATTTGGGCAATTTTACTGTTTAAACTTTTTTTAGATATAATGTCTGCTATATGCAAAGACAAAGTGGTTACATATAATACGACTAAAATGCCATATGACCAAATGTCTATAGTTGCGGAAGAAGAAATTATATACGATAAGGCCAGCGTCAGGCAAAGGAAAGAAAAACTATCTAATGCCAATGAAATAATTGGAAAAATTTTTTGGGTCTTTATAATTAGTAAAAAGGCAAAACTGGCAGCGATAAAAGAACAGGCATAAGAAATTCCGGACATAAAGATATGTAAAACATGCGAATGTAACCAATGACTTTGACTTGCTGGATGTAGCGCTGCCAATCCCATTCCGATAGTTACGATCGTCATCACCAAAATACCATTCAGATGGATCTTGTGTCTTTTTATTAATAATAAATGGACTAATACAATGCTCCAGATAAAAAACGATATAGTTTCATATGTATTGTCTAGATGTGGATGGTCTATGCCTATAGCGAACCAACGAAAAAGTAGATCTAACGAATGCAGCGTGAAAGCAACGATGGTGAATGTCGTTGCAAGAATTGTATAGAAATTTTTTTTACTTACTAATACTGCTACGTAAGCTACAAAAGAAAATAAATAAAGATAGAAAGTAAAATGTAACAAGCTCGCTGTTAACATTGTAAAACTAATTTCAGAATACACAAAGTTACCTCACGAAGTTATTTCACAAAGTTAACTTAGAATAAGATCTAAAAATTTGCCTGTAAATCTAGAGTCGTCAGATGTTTGTTGTAAGCGTAGTTTACTTTATCTTTTGAATAATTTTTGGTATAGTCGTATTTAGCACTAATTTCTAAAAATTTTCCGATTGGTCGACTTAGTCCAATTGAGGGATTTATACTTTGTTCTACTCCTCGAGTGTCACGTCGTAGTTTTGTGTCGGTAACAATCCAGGACAGTGCCGCCGTAAACTGCATTCCCCAAAATATACCAGGTTTTATATAGTCGAAACGGGTGGTGTAAACGTTTTGGGTATTGGTGGCGTCATTAGGTGCGGTGGTTAAATCGACGGTCAATAATACCAGCAATAGTTGTTGTGCAGGTAATGTCAACGGTTGAGAGATACTGAGGGTATTGGTATTGGTATCGGAACTAGGAGTATAACTGTAGAAAAATTTTCGCTTTATTTTAACCGTCGTTTCTCCACAACTTATACCTCCACTACCACTGCCTCCTCCATGACCAATTAGCTGGGCCTTCTCTCCCATTCCTATGCTTGTTGCCCTACTATAGAAGTTTAAATTTCCATCTTTATTAACATTTTTGCCAGTGTAGTTATAATCTCCTTCAACAAGAAAAGTGGCCATTTTTCTAAATAGTTTATGCTCTAGTTGAAAATCTAACTGGGGAATCAATGAATATGCATCGTTTTTGCGAATATCTTCAGATGAACGATTGCTGGTGTGGTGAGTCTTCGTCATCCGTAACTGAGGATTGGTAATATACTTACGGGCAAATACAAATCTTTTTTTTGCGGTAAGCTCTGCATTATTAATGAGACTATCCTTAAATGCCGCTTTGGCAGTTGGCTGTTCTGCCTCCGATATGACGTTGGTGTCATAGGCCATTCCTTCTTTTATGGAGATAGTATACGATTTCGGAGAAATCATTCTGCCATTAATCAATTTGTTTTCATCTAAGTCATATTTTTCTTTTAATTCGACTATCCTTTTTTTAATATCATTGGCCAAGGAAGAAGCGCTATCTATCGCCAATGCCTTTTCTAACTGAGGGATGACATATTTTTTTACTGCTTGTTCAATTTCAGAGACTCCCCTTCCGCCACTTACACCGGAGGTTTCTTTTTCCGCTTCCGCTAAAATTACTTCTGCAATCTGAAAACTTGCTGCTTGGGCAATATCTTTGCTCGCGTTTTCAATTTTTTTGTAATTGGTAAGTGCTAATTGATATTGCTCGAGCACTTGAGAGATATACCCAATATAATAATAAGAGGAGGGAACCAAATATTGATTTTGTGCCGATTTCGCGAATGCCTGACGTGCTTTGTTTAAGTCTTGGGAAGCGTATAAGGCCTGTCCCTGCTCGTAATAGATATCTGGAGCAGTGGCACCTAAGATGCTTGCTTGTTCAAAAGCTGTGTTGGACTTGTCGAACGACTGCAGTTTATTATAACAAAGTCCTTCGAAATAAAAAAGCGTTGCCCGCAACTCTTTGCTTATCTTCTCTCCTGCCAGGCCTTCTGCCAAAGTTTTTTCAATAGATTTTACTGCTTCGCCATATGAACCTTTTTTGTACATCAAAATAATTTTTGCTAAAATTTCCTCGGTGGTGATGACGTTGGCGGTGGTGGTTGGGACCTTGTCACTTTTCGCTAATACATCCGCAGGAAAATACATCAATATTGTCATTAAAATCAAAACAATAAAACTACCACTATGTTGATCAAGTTGATCAAGTTGATTAGGTAGATCGTGTTGATTGTTTGTATTCCTCATATGCTTCATATTCTTCATATTCTTCATATTCTTCATATTTATTTTTTTCTTTTTTTTCTATTCTGACACATTAATAATTACTCTAACGTTTACCGATTGGGCCTTTGAGATATTAGTTGCCTGAGTGTTTATTTGATTTGCACTAAATTGTACATTCTGTGTCTCTATGAGTTTTTCAACGTTCAATGATGGAGGTGGTACTACTTGCAATGTCCCTGCTGTCCCCAGCATTTGTTGAGGAGGTGGTAACACCAGTCCGCCAGGAGGAAGAAGTATGGGACCTGTCGCTGCTCCGGTACCAGTGCTTGTTCCTGGTGCGCCTGGACCTGCTCCCGCTGCTTCTTTCGCAGTTGCGGCCGCAGCAGCGGCCGCCTCTCTGACCGCGGTGGTTATCATTGCAACGACGTTGTTAACGGCAGAAGCAGTATACTGCTTATCAGGCGAGAGAAACTCTATGGCAGCGCCTCCAGTTGAGATCATTAATCCGGGAGAAAATATCGGTGCTGCTGCCGCGGCGGCCGGTGCAGCTGCTCCAGAGCTTCCTCCCATAGCTGGAGCTGGCGCATTTTTGGCATCGCCACCAGCAGCACTGCCACCAGTGGCAGCAGCGCCGGTGGTGATCGCGCTCTCCGATTTTACAAAGTTACCATCATTATTTAGTTTTAGTCCTGCAGGAGGAATATATTGGCCAGTACTAGGGTCAACTCCCCCCATGCTAGGAGGAGGAATGTAAACACCGGTGTTAGCATCGAAGGAACTTCCAGGGGGTGGTGGAACGTAGAAGCCAGTTTTCATATCCACGAAGCCACCTGCGGGTGGAGCGAATGCTCCCGTTGAACGGTCGTAAGAACCCTCTGCAGGTGGTGGTGGCGCAGCACCCTCAGCAACGGCGGCGGCCGGTGCTGCTGCGGCAACTGCTGCACCGGCCGCCAAGGTATTTTCTAAAGTTCGTGCGCCTAGTCCACCAGAGATCTGTGCTTCGATTGAGCTTTTATTCTGCTCGTTGGAGAATGATTTACTAGATACCCCAGGGGGAATTGGCGACTGAAATCTTTTTTGCTCGACTGTTGTCTCTGTCATACTAACGTTGCTTTTCAAGCTTTCCAGTTGTGCCGGGGAAATCT
>JADGBS010000125.1:0-8422 GCA_015231325.1 Oligoflexia bacterium
ATTTTTGTTTCAAGGGCCGTGTTCTTGTCATGGATGATGAGGTATCACTTTTGACAGTGTTTAGATCCTTTTTTACTAAGCTTGGAGCGGATGTCGTAGAAGTTACAAATGGCCAGGACGCGATAGTTGCCTTCAAAAAGGCAGTTGAAAACGGTACTCCGTTCAGTATAGTGATGCTAGATCTGACTGTTCAAGGGGCAATGGGTGGAAAGGAAACTATTCATGAGCTAAGAAAAATAGCAAATGCCAAGGACGTCCATTTCCTCGCAATTGCTTCAAGCGGATATTCAAATGATCCGATATTTTCAAACCCAAAGGAATATGGATTTGATTCATCGATCAGTAAGCCATTTACTAAAGCTGATCTAGAAAATATGCTCGGCCTATTGTTTGGCCATTTGTAAAATTTTTAATTTATGCAAAAAAAATTAAGGCCTTTTTCAGTAAATGCCGATAAAGGGGCATGATACCCAAAGTAAACTACAAACTTCATCACCATGAGTCGGCGCTGGCCATAAAAAAACAAAAGGACTCTCCCCAAAAAGAACACACCAAGGAGCAAGAAAAGGAGCGGGAAAGAGAGGAAAATCATGGTAATAACAATACCCATGGACCACGCTTCCCTATGGAGCAGGTGATCGCCATGCTAAATAAGCTCAATAACCACAGTTATTATCAACAAAAAGGGGTGGTTTTCAGTTGTGTGCAGTACACACCGTCATTGTCATCCTCGCCATCCTCTGTCGCAACGGCGGACCCACATTACCTGAGCGAACTACTATTTAATGTTCATAAACACGAAGGAAATGAAATCAAATTAATCCAGAGTCTCAGTGGTGAGCAATTTTATTCACTATTCAATAGAATCAATAATTGTCATACTGAACCAGCAACTGGTGATCTAATCAATGTGGCCTGTTGATGTGGCCTGTTAAATGTGGCCTGTTAAATGTGGCCTGTTAAATGACCTATCTAGCTTTTCGATCAGTTGCGGTTTTTAAGTTGCGGTTTTTATAGTGTTTATTTATATTAGCGAATATTTTATTATTGCCATTGGCGGTTGGCCCAGTGGCACAATATCCAAATTGAAATAATTGAAATCGGATAAAATTTATGCATAAAAATCAAGGTCGAGAAACAGACCAAGAAACAGACCAAGAGACAATCCAAGAAGCAGTCCAAGAAGAAAAAAGAGAACGCTCCTTGATGCTATCTGATACCACCTACAAATTACTTTGCGTTGCAGATACGAAGGGTTTTGATCCATCTGTAGGAGCAGAGAAATTGACTAACATGTACTTAGCACTCTCTGGACCTATCGATTTCAAAAAACTAGAATTGGAACGTGCCAGAATCAAAGCAAGGGAGTTCAATCTTTTTTGACTATCCAATGCCAGCGACGTCCTCACACCTATAAAAAGGAGATAATAGTTGTACAAATATTTCATGTTTTATTTCTTTCTTTTCATTGGGAATCTCGTTGGAAATATCGTTGAAAATCTCGCCATTGCTGACTGTAATAATCCTGATAATATTAATCTTGACAAAAAAATACTGATGATTACGTCGAGGTTGGCCTACAATCAAAACTTGAGCAGAGCAATCCAACTTTCCGGGACGCCATTATGTTACCGAGAATCCACAGAAGAGTCACAGGCCTTTCAGCAAATGGGAGACTATCCTAAGCCCCAGGAGGTTAAAAATAAAAGTTCGACTCTAAAGTTTATAGCAGGTCACATTCCTTGCAATGGAGAGGCAGGAAAAATTGGTGACAAACTACGTAAGGCATACGAAAGTAATAACCTTAGCAAAATCGATGAATTGAATAGGAGTATTGCAAATGAGACAAGAATGATAGATGAATTATTGAGAATGTCTCATAGATCCCAAGCTTCACCATATCAATGTAATTTAGCTAAGAACGGGAAAAAATGTGTCGCATTCATATTTTCAGGAGAAGGGCGATCTCAACATATCAACGATACCGAAATAGTTTCTTGTGAAATATGTAATCGTGGTAGGACATGTGCAAAAATATTAACCCGTAATAATGCACCAGTTACTGCGGATACTGATCTAGTGGTAGTTGGCCAACCAGGAAAAATGCTCAAATCATCGGATATCATTTATGATCATGCAGGAGGATTTCAGACAAAAAACACCGCCATGACTATTGAAAATATAAACGCTCATTGGCAACGTTTTTCTGGAAAAAAAAATAATCCCTTACAGCATGGAGATGAATCGTTCTTTGGTCTAAACCCTATCGATGATATGTATGTTTGTTACAGAAGAACGCCCCCCAGGAGAACTGTTTTTAACCTTAAGAGTTGTGAGGACAGTAGAGATTCGGATTGCGAAGAGAAGAGGACTAAATCATTAATAGAATATGGAACATGGTTGGGTGAGACACAGCAAGAAGAAAATGTGGTCTTTTCATTACCAGATATTGAGTTAATGAAGGCCAGAAACCTTTATTTAAAACTTCACTTTGGTTTTGAGTTGATATCAGAAATCGAAAAGTCAGCGGGAAGAAATCGTTTGGAAAAATTAATTTCAGATTATGGAAAAATTGAGAATGGACTTCATCAAAAAGGAGCTATTATCTACCATGTCCCACGGACATGTAATATTGAAGATGAGTTACGTCAAAAACTTTCTTCATATGTGACGATGAGAATCATGGCCAAAGAAGGTATTTTTAGTCGCGAAAAATTACATAAAGTTTCAGAACTACTTCGTATGAGAGGAAAATTTACTAATGAAGATTGTGAATTCATTCAAGAGATCAGAAATGATCTCTTGCGTTATAATGCCCGTAAAAAGAATGCGCATAGTATAGATAATGAGAGAATTGCTAAAGCGATAAGCAATATTAATGCGGAAATATCAGAACATTTTGATCCACAGATATCGTTAAATAAACAACAGTGTACTCCAATGAGCTGCGCTATTTGCGATCAAGCACTTAATTTGTCTTGTTTATCCGACGATGAAAAATCACAGGTTAAACACAATCTAGAGCAGATTTATTCTTGTATACCAACAGATTATAGAGGTCAAAATATTGACCTACTATTACAGATTCCTGCCTTTACGCCTTGCGAAACCAATTAAGAAGGGTCTAGGAAGTCTAGGTACAGTGCTCACTGTCCTTGCCCCTGTCCTTGCCCCTGAATACTGTTGATTATTTCTTCCTCAGACATTTCGCTATAACGACGATAGATATCCGCTTTCACATTTTGCCCTTGCTTAGTGTATATTTCTGATAATTTTTTATACACCGTTTGCAACTCGGGAATTAACTTCCAATTTTTTAACAAATCTATAATATTTAAATAATTTTCTAGAGCAAATTCAGTTTTTTCTTTAGCATACAGGACATCAATAATTAGTAATAATTTAACGATATTTTCCTTGGGATTAATTTTTTTAGTAATCAAACTCAGATAGTAATCATTAATTTTTGTCCAAAGACTAGGAAATTCATCCCAAATACTCTCGTCCCCCATTTTTAGATCACACCTCAATTTATCGTAGAGGCAGGAGTAATACATGGATGGTTCTGACTTGATTTCTTTTATCGCCAACGACAAACATAGCTCTTGGTAAGGTAAAACTATTTCGCATGCTTGTAGATCGGTGTATAAATTAACTATACCTTCTAACAAAATCAAAAATTCAAAATTAAAAACGGAACCGTATCCACCTACCTCTTTTGCGTCTTTGTAGACTGCCAAATAATTTGCTAAAACCTGTTTTCGATCTTTATGAAACATCAGTTCCATTCTTAGTATCTTTACTCGCGACTTTAAGTATAATATTTTATACGCTGGTTTTCGGTTCACATCTAAATCCAGCATAGAACTTTTAAATTCTGTTACCGCCAACTTGTAATTTCCTTGATTGAATGCGGCCACTCCTAACTTATGCTTTACGTACCAACAATAAAAAGTATCAAAGGAGATGGCCTCATCTAAATAAGTTTCCACCGACAGTTCGATAAAACCTGAAGGCAAAATCAATAATAACAATAAATGAACAATCCTTTTGCATCGCGGAAGCAGAAAAAAATAGAACTTGACGCCTACTCCGTAAAGTATGACTAAAAAAATTATGTATATGCCTAAACTTTCTAGCCCTCCAAAATCTAAATAATCTCGGACCATGTTGTAATATTCATTTGCCAGAAAAACTAATTGCCCACAAAGCAACAGCATGTAGATGATTGATAATTGTCTTAACGGTATTCTTTTGAATAGCGGATTGTTTTCTAAAATTTCCTTAGCAACCTCATCACCTTCACTCTGTTCTCTCTCCCATATTTCCGTACTGGACTTCGATTGATGGAGCGGCCCAACTCGTCTTTTAGCAGTCAAAGACACAGGATCATCAGAATGAGAGGAAGACATAATGAGGACTCCGTAACGGATAGTATGCTAATGATAACGATAGTGATAGCAATAGCAGTAACGATAATGACAATACTAATAAGCAGGAATATTTTTTAACTCGTTAGCAACGGTTATCCGAGTAACATCTTCTCCGCGACAACCTTCGTTGCTACAACGATTAGAAACCCGACAATCTTTTCCACTCGCAGTAACATAATCGGTAGCGCCCCTCACTAAAATTCCCTCTACCTCTCCACTGGCAATATTAAAAACTGCAGACCCAGAATTTCCACCGTATGTGTCTAAATTAGTAACAAAAAAACCTTCAGAGCTATTGTCACGAACTTTCGCCCCATCTGCGATTTTAGTAGGAAGTCCCGAGGGATGACCAATAACCATAACCGGCGTTCCGTCTGCAATCTTTCCCGTATGTCTAAATGCCAATGGCCGTCGATCCCCAACTTTCCGATCCAAACGCAATACCGCATAATCAAATTCAGAATCCATCATTCGGCCAATTACCTCAACGCAAGTATATACACTGCTCTTAGCAACGGTAATAGAGGAAATTTTTCCAGCTCCACCAGCTCCACCGGCCACACCAGCACTCTCGGAGGTATTCAAACCATAATCAGCGGCGACAGGCAATCGGTAATCAAATACCCAAGAATGGTTAGCGCAATCACTCACACTCTCCACACAATGCCCGGCGGTTACTAAAATATCTGCTCCTACTAAAAATCCTGAACAATTAGCAGCAGTCAACTGGTTAAAAAAACGCTCATTTTTGCAAACCCCCATATTCTCTTGTAAAGTGCCTGCACTAATTGTAACGGTGCCTTTATCCTCATCGTTGTGCAAATTTTCGTTCATTATTTGCGCTGCTGTAGAGAGCGCCAACTGACGGTATACCTTATTGCTACAAAGGATGGCCTCTACCCGATTGTCTTCACCATATATAACCTTGTTGATCTTTTGTAATAAAGGAAAATCCTGATAACCATGATCACCACCAAGGCCTATGGATGATACCTCCATATTTGCATCTATGCTTGCACCCATGTTTGCAGCTACGTTTGAAGTGGTAGTAAAAGTAATAAAAGCGACAATGACTCCTGATAATAAAAAAGAGAATAGACGAGAATTTAGACGAGCATTTAGACGAGCATTAAATTTCATAAGTCCCCCCTTCCTTAAGGCCTTACAGTTCATAATAAACCTACAACAACGTTTGATATAAAATTATTACAAACTAAAAAGGAAAGAGACAACTGAAACTTTCTTACATCTTATGAACTAAAGAGACCCACTATGACCAAAACCATCGGCGCCCCGCAGACTGTTATGCAGTTCAGAACATACGATAAACGATGCCCTACCTACTGGCGCAAGAACTATTTGTGCAATTCTTTCACCGTGGCGAATAATCTCTGTATTACTACCCAAATTTCCCATAATGATCTGTACTTCACCCCGGTAATCGCAATCGATGGTCCCTGGTGAATTCAAAATCATCAACCCAGTCCTTAGACTTAGGCCGGAACGTGGGCGAATTTGCACCTCAAACCCAGGAGGAATCTCCATACACACACCAGTAGGAATCAATACTCGAGAACCGGGTGTAATTTCCATCTGCTGAATACCAAGATGGAGCAGCTGGGCGCGAATATCCGCTCCGGCCGCGCCTAGGGTTTGGTATGCAGGAAGAGGGATACTTTCATCGTAGAAGGAAAGCAACTTTACCCTAATCTCCATAAAAAGAACCTTACCTTTTTCGCTGCTTAGGTTGCAACGACTCAATTGCCTTAGCAGAAAGTTTTATCTTTCCGTAGCGATCAACCTCGATTACCTTCACTCGCAACTTATCTCCAACATCCAAATAATCCTCGACACTCTTTACGCGATCATTAGTTATCTCAGAAACATGTAGCAAACCGGAGACATTGGCCGCCAAATCAACAAAGGCACCATATTCCTTCACAGAAACAACAACCCCTTCGTATTCAGCATCAAGACGCGGACCAGCAATTTGTAATTCAATAGTAGCAACCGCTTCCTTGACTTTCTCAGTGTCCACTCCTAATACTCGCACTAGTCCGCTATCATCAACCTCTACGGTAACCCCAAACTCCTCCTGTAATGCCTTCACGTTTTTACCTGAGGGACCGATCAAAGCACCAATTCTATCTGGTTCAATATTCAAAGACCGAATTCTAGGAACACCTGGCCGAAAGTCCGCACGCGCTGAAGCGATGCTCTTACTCATATTTCCTAATATAAATAACCGACCTTCCTTGGCCTGGCGGAGGGCCTGCTGGAAAATTTCTTTAGTCACTCCAGAAATTTTGATATCCATCTGAATAGCAGTGATCCCCTTGCTAGTCCCGGCCACCTTAAAATCCATATCGCCTAAATGATCTTCGTCACCTAATATGTCCGTCAGAATCACAAACTTATCACCTTCCTTGATCAACCCCATCGCTACACCTGCTACCGGCGATGCCAGTGGTACACCAGCATCCATCAATGCCATCGAACCAGAGCAAATGGAACCCATCGAAGAAGATCCGTTCGATTCTGTAACCTCACAAGCTACACGAACGGTATAAGGAAAGCTGTCATCTGAAGGTAAAACCTGACGTAGAGCGCGCTCTGCTAAATTGCCATGTCCAATCTCTCTACGTCCCACTCCTCTATACCCGCGCGCCTCTCCCACACAGTATGGAGCGAAAGTATAGTGTAGATAAAAACGCTCATAAATGAGGCCAGAAACCACATCTGTAAGCTGAGCGCCATCTTTTCCGCCAAGAGTCACGATCGCCAACACTTGGGTTTCTCCGCGGGTGAACAGAGAGGAACCATGCACCTTTCTCAATACTCCAACCTCAGTCTCGATCGGCCGAATCTCCGTCAAAGACCTACCCCCAATTCTCTTTCCCTTATCCAATATGTCCGCGCGCATAATCTCTGAAATAAACTCATCAACAGCAACATGGACTTTTTTACCTATACCACCACGATCCTCTTCAGAAAAACCATAAGCACTTTTATTCTCAATAATCGCTGCCAACGCTCGGTCTTCCAAAGTCTTTACGGCCTGCTGACGACTCTGCTTCTCTGCGATTGCCAGGCAGCTACGAGCATCGTTCTCAAAATCGCTACGTAATTTTTCTAATATTTTTTGATTAGGCAAAGTAGGAGCATAAGCGCGTTTGGTCTTCCCTACCTCCCGTTGCACATTTTCTAAAAATCGACAAAAACCCTTGATATGGTCGTGCGCCCAAATGATCGCTTCTACCATCACTTCTTCAGGAAGCTGATCGGCCTCACCCTCCACCATCAAGATCGCATCCTTGCTTCCGGCAACCACTAACTCCAGATCGGAGTGTTCCCATTGATCATGCGCAGGATTTAAAACAAACTTACCATCTATTCGCCCTACCTTACAAAAGGCAGCAGGACCATTAAAAGGAACGTCAGAGACAGTCAATGCTGCCGCCGCTCCCAACCCTGCCAAAACCTCTGGGTCAGCAGAAGAATCGTATGAATGTACGGTTGCCTGAATTATTGTTTCGTAAAAGTAACCGGTAGGAAAAAGCGGGCGGAAGGGACGATCCACCATTCTCATCAATAATATCTCAGCACTACTGGGCCGCCCTTCTCTCTTATTAAAACCACCTAAAAACTTGCCTGCAGAATAAAAGCGTTCTTTGTAATCAACCAACAGAGGAAAGAAATCTTGCTCCTCCCCTACCTCCCTAGCGGAAACCACTGTAACCAACAGCTGAGTTCCCTCGCAACTAATGAAAACCGCTCCATCGGCCTGTTTTGCCAGTCGACCGGTCTCTATCGTAACTTCTCTCCCACCGTAGTTATAGTGAAATTCCCGTTTACCTTGATTCATCTTTTCTCCATATCTCCATAATATCAATAAATTAATTCCAAAATTACATACTGCAATACATCATTTACTACATTTACTATTTTTACTATTTTTACTATTTTTACTATTTTCTTAGACCCAATGT
>JADGBS010000125.1:8493-9154 GCA_015231325.1 Oligoflexia bacterium
ATCAACAATCCTCGCTTAGAATGAAAGTCCTTTTTATGCTGCTCAAAATGAGGGGCCAACTCATTAATTCTAGAGGTGAGCAACGCAATTTGGACTTCAGGAGAGCCAGTATCTCCCTCTTTTCGACCAAATTTTTTAATTACCTCTTGTCGCGCAACTTTCCTCTTCTCGGTACTGCCATCTATGCTTACATTACCTACATTACCTACATTACCTACATTTGCTGCGGTCTCTACTTTGTTTACATTTTCCGCATTTTCCGCATTTTTTTCTACTGCTTCTACTTTTTCTGCTTCTACATTTTTAACATTCCCAGTCATAAAATCTCCTTAAAAATAAACGTTTTACCCAGAAATAAGAGCAGGGATGACCTTGAAATCCGAGTGAAACTTAAAATGAAACTTAAAGTGAAACTTAAGCGAAACTTAAGTGAAATTTAAACTAAATAAACATCGAATTATTAACTAACCATTAACGAATAAAATCGCTCATGTAAACCTTTAATTTTTTTATCAGCCTTTCTTCTACTTGACGAATTCGTTCGCGAGAAACCCCATATTCATCCGCAATAGTTTGTAATGAGGGGGGGACTTCAGAAAGCAAACGTTTTTCAAAGATAATCCGATCACGTTCTTTTAAAGTGGCCATGAACTCATGCAAA
>JADGBS010000125.1:9171-10364 GCA_015231325.1 Oligoflexia bacterium
TCCAGTCCCTGAGCATCACCTAACTCGTCATCGATCGCCTGCGCACCAGAAGAAAGGGTATCTAAAAGAGAAGTTTGATGACCACCATCGTCATATATCGGACGATCGATGGAGAACTCAACCCCTTGAGAACCCAGCCGATGCTCCATAACATTTACTGATTTTTCAGACACCCCTAAATTGTCGGAGAGAAGCTTGGTCTCCGGTACAATCCCCATATTCAACAATCTTTCTTTCTCTCTCAGTAAATTATAGAAAAGCTTCTTCTGCTCGCTAGTCGTACCAATCTTCACCAAACGGAAATTGTCTAAGATGAATTTTAATATATATGAACGAATCCACCAACTGGCATAATAAGAAAGTTTGGCACCCTTACTAGGATCAAACTTTGAAACCGCCTTCATCAACCCAATATTACCCTCTTGAATTAGATCCATCAGGCTGTGATAGGCATGTCGATACTCCATCGCAATCTTTACCACTAATCGGAGATTGGCCTGCACCAACTGCTTGGCAATCTCAATATCCCCAATGCCTTGGTTAACGCACGTTCCTGTTCAATAGATAGTAGCTGATATTTATTGATCTCCCGAAGATATAGCAACAAAGGATCATGCTTACCTGGAGCAGGGCCCGGGGCCGTCGGAGGCATCGCTGTACTTAAAGAATAGTCCTCACGCAAGGCCGGTAAATAAGCATCACTGTCATCAGCATCTTGACCAACATCCTGACCAGCATCTTGTTCAAAGTCTTGGTCAACATCATGGTAAATATCTTCGGCAGTATCCGTATCACTGTCAACGTTAGTACCATCAGCACCCATAGTACCCATGATCTCTGTGTCGTCGATGCGCCGATTATCACGCTCGGCACCACGCTTAGAACCGCGCTTATTCATTGCAGTTCTAATGAATTTTTTACCCTTACTATTATTAGTACTATCCATACTGTTCATATTCATATTGATATCATAAAAAAGGGATCTCTACTCACTATTATTGGTCGATAGTAGAATCACCAAGATGAGAGCGAAAACGATAATAAAAGTACTTCAAAGCATAAATACCATATCTGAATTGAATCTCAACCCCTAAGTTACGTGGAGAATTTCGTGCAAAAAGAGACGCTGAACTATGTTCTAATAATTCAATCACTCCCTTAGCAATCTGTTTCTCAATGCCTTTATTCCAAGG
>JADGBS010000126.1 GCA_015231325.1 Oligoflexia bacterium
GGAGCAATCTTCACCGTCACAGTCAGTGCATTCAGCAACCGCAGAAAAGGTAAATCCTGTTACCCCTGAAATCATTGATTTGCAAAATATTCAACAGCAAGGACAGATAAAGCGGGTGATTGAGGGATGGGGAGAACATCACTACTTAAATTTTCCAGAGAGGATCTTCTTGGTTCTTCGACATAAATGCCAAACTTTTTTCTTAGCGCCTCAGGAAGTAGGTTTTTTACTAAGTTGATTTTCTGCAGTAACATGTCTAGAAAATCGTCCCAATATTTATAAATAGCAAATGAGGACAACGCCCACGCCGTCAATTTACTGCCAATTAGATCCAATGGCCCAGCTAATGAAATCAATAGCAATCTAAAAAATTTCATAAGCGATCCAAATATATTAAACGTATAAAATAGCTTGGTGATATAAAACAAAATTCCCGCCAAGCCCCTCAACAGAGCAATAAAAGGTAGATGCAGGGATTGATTTTGAGTTAGGACAAATGATGAGCTTTTAATGACGAGTTTTTAAGGATGAGCTTTTAATTTTGGATTTCATTATGAATTATAAGAGTGCGCACTATAAAAATGCTGAATTTTTTATTGAATCGGGGTCCATTGAATTTTCTAAGAATGAAACCAATGACCTGTTTGCAGATAAAAGAAAAATAAAAATTAGCTGTTTTGTATGTGGTGAAGACTTTCAGTTAAAACGAAATAAAATTCTAAAAGTTCTAGACGAGGAAAAAGCAGGTATCTTGAGTTACCCCACGTTGGGTCAAATAAAAGTGAAATGCAAGAGCTATAGCGTAAAAGAAGGGAGAGACGAGCGCGGGGTTGCCCGTTTTGAAATGGAGTTCGAAGAAGAAAAGAAACCTCAGTTTACTGCTATTCCTACCCCCGCGGCCAAAAAAGTTCTTTCACATGCAAAGAATATTTCTAAACTTGGGGGCGAACAATTTATTAGTCGTTTTGAGCGTAAGATATTGGATCTGCGCTCTAAGCAAGAGTTGTTAGGCAATATAAATACGCTTTTTGATTCAGTCGACAGAGTGGTAAAACAGGTGAAGGGTGTTGGGCAGGAGATTTATGCGCAAGCGTTACAAATACAAAGATATAAAAATAAAATTCAGAATTTAATTGAGACACCAGCACAATTGTTGGCAAATTTAACAGGGGTGATAAATTCGGTTGTTAATATTGCTGGAAATTTTGGTGGTTTATTTATTGTCTTTAAAACGTTATCATCTGTGTTAAAAAATCTACCGGGACACAAGTCGTCTAATTTGTTGGTAAATAAAAACACTCAAGCGATTTCGCGGATGGTGCGATTGGAATTAGTTTCACATATAGGAAAAAAACTTGCGGAGCAATCTTCACCGTCACAGTCAGTGCATTCAGCAACCGCAGAAAAGGTAAATCCTGTTACCCCTGAAATCATTGATTTGCAAAATATTCAACAGCAAGGACAGATAAAGCGGGTGATTGAGGGAGAACTAGAAGAGTTGTTAAATCAAGAAGAGAATCCCCTCATTTTTAATGAATTAAATCAGGTTAAATATCAGCTATCAGAACTTACTTCTGATGAGCATTCATGTAAAACTGTATCGGCCCCCGCAGGAATGAATGCCTTGTTGTTGGCCTATAAATACTATCGAGACCCAACGGCGATAAAAAATATTTTAGAACTGAATAAAATTGAAAACCCCTTCCAGGTTATTGATCGGGAAATTTTGGTTTTTACATGAATGAACTGAGTGCGGAAATAAATGGACAAAGCTATCGAGGGTGGTTAGCAGGGAATTTATATTTTTCCCTAAATCACTTAGCATCCGCTTATGGATTGGTATATCAGCTCGATACTATCTCCCCACAGAAGAAGAATGAAGATATATCCGAAAATAAATCCGAAAATAAAACCGACAATAGATATGAAAATAGATATGAATATCAACCAGAAAAAAAGGATGATTTGTTCCATGTTGGTATTGGTGACACTATTCGGATCTATTATCAGCGCATCCTACTTCTTTCTGGTTATATTAATAGTAGAAGGAGCAATATTTCTAGGGATCAATTCAAAATTATTGTGTCTGGACGATCGCAGGTGAGTGATTTGATAGACTGCTCACTGGAAGGGGCGGAGTATCGCGACTTAAGTGCGGAAGAGATTTGTCAAAAAGTTTGTGCGCCTTTTTCGATCAAAGTATCTAGTAACACTAGTAAAAGCAAAACCTTAATTCCACTATGGACGGTAGCACCGGGAGAGCGCGCTTTTTGTAATTTAGAGCGTTTGTCGAAAGTGTGTGGTTTTATATTGAATGACCATAACACGGGTGAATTGCTTTTAGACGCCATCAATGAAACGCGATCTCCATTCCCCATAGATTCAAAAACGATCATGGAGATTGAAGAAAAAGAGACGGAGGAAAATATTTATTCGGATTATGTCAGACTTTTTTCTTCGCTTACAAAAGACTACCGAGTAGTAGTTAAGGAGGAACTCATTCAACGTCATCGTCCACGAGTGATAGTGGGAGACATGGAGAATAATGATTGGATTAAGATGGTCTATCGACAAAGAAGCAAGGTGTTAATCGTGGAGGTCGATGGGTGGATGAATGCTCAATCACAAATCTGGCAAACTAATTTACCCGTAACCATAGATTACCCCCTCTTGAACTTACGAGGAAATTTTTTAATCACGGAGGTAAATTTGAGATTTGGACATCAATCGAGTCCCTCCGCAAAACTACAACTAGAATTGATGTAGGGATGGTTTGAGTAAGATGGATTTAAAAATTATTTTACAGGATTTTAAAAACAAACTGCAATTGTTAATCGGGTTTGGAACTGCTAAACGAATTAAAGATCAAGGACGAGAGTTTCAATTGGAACGTTTTCAGGGAGAGATCAAGGATGGTATAAAACGAATTGAAAATTATGGTTTTGCATCCTTCCCTATGCTGGGTGCGCGAGCACTGGTACTTTTTCCAGGAGGAGATCAGAGCGGTGGTGTGATAGTAGCAGCTGAGAATGAACAGTTGCGCTTTGGGGCATTAAAAGAAGGCGAAACCGCAGTGTATACCGACCAAGATTTTATTCACCTCAAGCGTGGGGAGATTGAAATCAAGAGTACGAAAAAAGTAGTTATCAAAAATGGTAATGAAATTTTTTGTACATTCGATGGTGAAAATAAAAAACTTATTTTTAATGGAGACCTGGAGGTAAGTGGCACCATAAAAGATCATCGAGGTAATTTGGATCAACTGCGCGATAAGTACAATAGTCATGGTCATAATTTAGATGGCAGTAAATCGCGCGCCCTGCCTACCGAGGAGAAAGTAGGGTGATTAGTGAACAAATATTTAAAAGTGATATTCGAGATGTGGTGACAATTTCATTGTTTACCAATGCCAGCGACACCACCAATCTTCTTAATCACCACGATCCTAGCGCAAATTTGGGTGGTTGGTGGGGCGACACCATCTCGGAGAGGGTATGGGGGTCAAAAATTTGGACAGCGTTACGTGGGAAGAGAGTGGATGAGTATTTACAGCTGGTAAAGGAATCTGCGCAGAGCAGCCTGATGTGGCTAATCGACGATCAACATTTCAAAGAAATCGACGTAACCGTTACTGGGAATACCAGCAACCCGGAGGAGGTACTCATAACCGTAGTGCTAAAAGATTTTGCAGATACTACCAATAATATTACGATAGCATTTCCCTAAAAAATTAGTAAATTAAAATGTATCAAAAACCAACACTAAAAGAAATTGTCGAAAATATAAGTAGTGAATTGAATTTTCAACTACAAAAAGACGATGGTGGCCCGATAAAAGAATATCGATTCAGCACGGTCAAGGTACTCTCCTACGTGCTGGGTGGATCGATCTACATGCTCTATAATTATTTGGATTGGATCTATAAACAAACCTTTCCTGGTACGGCCCAGGGGGCATATCTCGACCGTTGGGCAACGATTGTAGGAGAGGAACGCAATGACCCCACCCTCACCAAGGTGTTGTTGCGTTTTAGTGGCGAGGAGGGGGCAGTGATCCCCCTTGATCGCGAGCTGAAATCCTCCTCCGGACACCTGTTTAAAACAATTGAATCAAAGATAGTTAATCTTATCGATTCGCGGATGGTTGATCATACCAATACTCGTACTCGCTATGTGGATATTCTTTGCGAGGCCGAAGAATTCGGTAATTTAGGAGAGTTTTCCCTCGACGAACGCTTCACCCTGGTTTCACCACTGGCGCAGGTAGATTTGCAAGCAAAGTTAGTGTCGGCCATTCAGGGAAGCGAGCAAGAAGATGATGAATCTTTACGTGAAAAAGTGCGTCAGGCCTGGATTAGGCCGTTTCGGGCGCAAATCGGTACGCGAGAGGATTATGTTCGCTGGGTAAAGCAAGCACCGTTTGTAGACAAGGTTTGGATTATTGACGACATTCCCAGTCTCCATGGAGCGATGGGGATTATGTTTATCACCAAGAATGCTCCATTTGTTCCAACCCCCGAAGAGATCAAAGAAGTTGCTAAACATATTGATGCATGTCGTCCGGTTACCGCAACAGGGATCACCATTGTCGCGCCCGAAATAAAAAACATCACCGTCAAAATCGCATTTGAAAGTGAACTACTCCCCCCCGAAGAAACAATCAGCTCTGCACGTAAAGATCTGACCGCTTATTTTTATGAAAAACTTGCTCCAGGAGAGAAGATCTATTTGGAAAATTTACGGGAAATAATTACTAAAAACCTTGGAAGTGCTCGCTACCGCTTGCTGGAACCAGTGCAAGATTTGCAGCTAGATCTAGGTACGTTGGCATTCTTTACAGAGTTGAGGGTTACGAGTATTGGATAACGATTTGGATAATATTAAAGACAAGCAAGAAAAGATTGAGCAATATTTTTACCAGCTAAAATCACTGTTGCCCTTGGGAAGAGCGTGGGAATTGTCGCCCAATCATTTATTACTCAAAATCTTACGGGCAGTAGCAGCAGTACTTATTAAATTCGAGGAGGAAAAAGAACGAGCGCTAGCGGAGCTTTTCGTTAAATCACCAGATGTTTTATTGCCTGACTGGGAAAGATATTTGGGCATTAAAACGACAGAGGGTGATAAATCCATAAATATTAATACCGGTAATCAGCTGCGACAAATAAAACTGCGCCATTATTTTCGTCGAGGAGAAGTATTCTCCAATCGTCAATATTTTGAAAATTACTGCCAAGACTATGGTTATGTGGTGACCGAAATCAGAGAGTTTAGACCTTTTATGGCGGGGGTATCCAGCGCCGGTGAAGTATTAAGTAACGGGCGCGATTGGGCGCGTCATTGGATAATCGAGATCGATTTAGCTAAATCCACGCCATTGGTGAATAAGGAATTTTTAGAACAACAGCTACAGAGCATAAGGCCAGGGCATTCGATTTTAAAAGTTAGTTACATAAACCAGACATAATTAGGCATGAAATCAGATATAAAATTAGACATAGAATTAGGCATAGTTCATAATTCAAAAACTGGACGAAAGACTAAGGATTAAGGATTAAATATGCATCGAATAGATCAAGATAATTTTTCCACATCCAACGGATTATTCACCCGCGGAGATATTAAAAAGGGTATTGCGCCCACGGTAGTTAGTGACGATTGGCTTAACGATGTCCAAGAAAATCTTTGTCAGTTTATTGAAAAGCAAGGCCTAAATTTAACTAAGGGTGATGGAAGTCAACTGGGTAATGCGATAAACAATCTTCTGCCCCAGAAAAATTATTGTTGTCCAATCCGAGGAGGGGTCAGCAGGGAAATTTTAAAACAGCAAGTAAAAGAGAACGAGTGGGGTCCATTATTTCCTGCTAATACTTCCGCCATATTTGGGTATGTTTATGGGGTTAGATCTACTGCGGCAGGAGGCGTTTCAGAACTAGGACAATTAGATGTCTATCGAAAATTTGACCGTAAATGGACCAGGGTTTATCTTCGAGTAAAAGAGCTGGGGGTAGAGCTAGAAGTAAGTGAAAGCGAAGAAGGGGTCTTCTTTAAATACACTACCAAAAATATTTCAATCATGGGTAGAGACGCTAATTGTGATGGTTTTTTGCATCTAAAATTAGCTTGCTTTAGTGTCTGATATTTAATAATGTAAAATTACTATTATATCTAATAATTATCTACTTATCTTTTTATGACTAATGACTACATTCTATAAATTCGAACACAATATTCCATATATCGATAAATACCTCCATGGATTGGCGACAAATGTGGCAGTAAAAGCACTTCACCGCTCGATCGATCGCAGTGCATCCATGGGGCGAACCATCATCGTTCAATCTGTGTATAAAAAACTAAATATTAAGCAACAAGAGATCCGGGGGCGGGTCCAGATTAAAAAATCACTCAGCACTCAGTATATCGAGCAAATTGAAGCTGAAATTTTAATAAAAAGTAAAAATATTTCGTTAAGTAAATTTGTAACTGGCAAATTTCTAGAACGAAAGATAAAGCGCCCATCTCGTTATCACAAGTCCGCTTCTAAAGGTTTAACCGTAGAGATATTCAGAAAACGCAAGAATGAGATCATTGGTTCGTTTGCAGGGAAGCAGAGGCAAACAGGCGGAATTCTTCTATTCAAGCGTCGAGAAAAAAAACGATTACCCCTCAACGAGCTATATGGACCGGGGGTTGCATCGGTCTTCTCAATGCAAGAGGTAATGGTAGATTTTGATACCAAAACCCGGGAATACTTAATTAAGAATTTTTATCGTGATTTTGCTTATTACCTGAAAAAAATTTAACAAAAATGAGACCTCATCCCGTATTCAAAAAATATATAGTAAAAATATATATTGGAAAATATATGAAAAAAAGATGAAGTAAAAAAAGATGCCATAGTTACAATATTCGATATAGAATGAAAGTAGCGCAGAGTCGATGTCTATTTTTAATATCTATAAAAAGAATTATGCCAGGACATTTTTATGTTTGACAGTACGAGTACCTCTCCATCTATTGCCAACGTTCCAAATCCAGATCCCATATCCTATTCTGACACAGTGGTAGTGGGACAAAAAAGCGAGAACGAAGTTAAGGGATTATTCCTGAAGTTTGACGATGAGGATCTCAGTGGGTTGTATGCCCATAATTCTGATCGAAAATTACGCTACGTTGAGCAGATCAAGAAAAATGTTGATTGCGACCTTTCTAGCGCAGATCACATCGTGGTGTTAAAAAAAGAGTTGGATAGTTTACGAAAAGAATTCGAGTCCCGCTTGAATAGAATTGAAGAAAACTCTTGTCGATTGATCGCCACATTGGAACAAAATACACCATCACGTATTTTAAGCGCAGAGGGATCTGACCGTAATGAAGCGGCAAATCTATTTACATTTGAATATCCACGGATACAATCCTTCGAAAAAAACCTCTTATTTGTGGTGGTGTCCAGCGGAAACATCGATAGTACGGATGGTATTAATAGGTCATCCAATACCCCCAATACGCCCGATGCTGCGCTGACTTTTATATTTACCAAGGATAATAAAACCCACTCGTTACATAAAATGAATGCTTATCGCAAAGGATTTCCGATCAATCTGTTCTTTGTAGATGAGAAAGTTGCAGAACCTCATCGTTATGGATTAGATCTGGTAGTGCAACAAAGATCAGCGATTTTTATTCCCATGATGAAACTTTTTGTCTACGAATTCCCGACGGTTCCCAGTTCTAGTATGCCATATGGCGATGAAAGAATAAGAATAATCAATTCTCATGTTTTTAAAGACATGCCAAAACCAATCAGCGTTAGCAATGATGGAAGCATGATCGCTTTAGGCGATACTTCCCATATTGCAATATTCGACATTAATCTCAATGCCTATCTTTGCAAAGTACATACCGGGTATGAGTCTTATGATTCTTACAATGATCGATCCATATTTTTTAGCCCAGATGGAAGCAAATTCGCTAGCGTAATTCTTAACCAACCTGACAGTCATTTTCAATTATGGGATGTGCGATCTGGAAAATGGATTGCATCCTTGGGTTCAGTCAACGAAACGCAACAGGCGATTACGTCAATATGCTTTTCACCTAACGGGTCCAGCTTAGCTAGTGCGTCTGCTCGTGGACAAGATCGTTCTATTAAAATATGGGACATCAGTGAAGTAAAAGAAGCGGAAGGAAGGCCAGCAAATCTTAAGTACGTCACAACTTTTGGACGCCCCGACGAAACCTATCAATTAATTCAATTCAGTCCCGATGGCGCAAAGCTTGCGGCCATAAGTATAAAAGGTGAAGGCGTATCGAGACAAGGATCATTAATAATTTGGAATAAGGCCAGTGGTAGAGAAGTTTGTACACTCAAAACTTCTCCGGAAGTAATTAACGCTATTAGCTACATCAAATTCAACGCTGATGGCAGTAAACTGCTGAGCGCATCCGATGAAGGTCAGGTCAAAATCTGGGACACAACTAATGGAGTAGAACTAAAAACGTTAGAAGAGATCACCGCGCCAATCATCAACGAAACTGGTCATTCCCTGCTCAATTTTAGTATGGACAGCAGATTTATTACAATTGCATACTCTGGCAAAGACGGCATTTATGCCAGTAAGTACAACATCGAACTTGGATGCGAAGTTGCCGGAGAAAACGGTGAACTCAAGAAGGACCTAATTATTCACTCGTGTTTTACTCCAGACGGTAGCAGGGCATTGAGTTATTCCGAAGACAAGGTTGTTAGAATTTGGAATCTTGTTTGGGAGACAAAATCAGTCGTCGGTTGAAAAAATTTGTGAATGTGCACAGTGAATGCGCACAGTTTCTAATTTAAGTGGACCCACCCACCCCCGGAATACGTAATCTGGGCAGAAATCATGCTCACGGGATAACCCATTACCGGTAATTCTTTTTATTTTTAGGATTTGCTTTGCTGTTCAGCGGCCTCATAGTCCGTTACAATCTCGCGCAGCTCTTTCTCCGAGTAAATGAAACGTCCGGCATCTGCTTTTAATATCTGGTTGAGTTGGGGGTCGGTATATGGGTAAGCTACAAAATTGTACTGATATTTATTAATCACCCTTTGCCAGCGAACTAGATCCCCGCGCAGAAATAACGGGTCTTTTCTTTCATGAATTATTTTAGTGAAAGAGTCCTTGACGTAATACGCCCCTTGGTAAATTCTACCATAAGGAATTTCATCGTGAATCTGTTGTAGTTTTGCGATAATTTCATTCAGAATCTTTTTCTGCTTTTCAAAAGCATCTTGATACTCTCCCGCGGAGAAATGAGCGATAAACTCAATTGTCTCCTTATAGGAATAATAATCAAGCAATCTTCGCATCCGTTCTATTTCGGTACTAACGGACTTTCTTGATGTCAGATTCATCAGCACTCCTTTGGTTAGTGCGTTTAGTTATTAGTGCTGTGGGATTCTTACCGCATATTAACTCGTAAGTGCAGAAATGTCGAACATAGACGAACCTTTACCCCTTTTTCCTACAGCTTCCAAAGTCCTTCTCGCAAATTGACAACGGTGGATCTGGCCAATAACCCCATGATTGCAACAATCTGTAAGAAAAATGTTCACAATAAATATTGCTTTTACCGGTATTATGAGATAAAAACGGTGTCACTTAAAGTAAGCGGGGAGGCACCAGGTATTTTGGCCTTATTGCCCATGAAGGATGAAATATGAGACACGCACATCTTCACGGGGGAGGATGTCGGAGAGCTGTTTTTATCTATCTAAGATACGTTTTTTTGTGTTTATTTTGTCTAGTCTACCTATCATTGGTGCAAGCGGCAGATAATAGATCTCAATTATCCTTAACCACTAAGGAAGATTTAAAAACTTTAGATCTATGCGTTAGCGCCTCGGGAGTTGCCGATGATCAGTCTGATTTCTTTTTAAATGCAAATGGCTGTGTTACCGCAATTAATCGGATAAAAAAACTTAGCAATTCACTTCTAAACTTTCAAACACTGATCGGTAATGTAACTCCACAATTTATTTCTGAAATTGCTTGGTCCTTAATCAACAATTACAAAGGAACTGGTAGTAATGATGGAGAAGTAAGAGCGATTCTCCTGAAATTATTAGACCATTCAAAAGATCTTGGGAACCAAGACCGCTCACTCGGTCTACAGTTGAAATTAATGAATTATTATCTAAATAATGATCACATTGACGACAAAACTGCTTCCGGGTTATGGGAAAATCTTAAGGCCTTACCACTTACTGCTTTGAATAGTGTCGTAAAAAATCGAACCGATAATCGCATTGATAACGGTGAGAATGCCCCCGCCCCCATGGGAGAATCCGCACT
>JADGBS010000127.1 GCA_015231325.1 Oligoflexia bacterium
AATGCAAATGAAGTCATTAAAATAGGACATATTCTGGCCTTTTCTGCAGCAATAAGTCCTTCTGTTCGGGAGATTCCAGAGTTGATGCTTTGAAGAGTTAAAAGACGGAAAATGGATTCCTCTGAATATTAAAAAATCGGAAAACATGGAATCTTAAAAATTTCTCCTCGACTAACACTAATTACCCAGTTGATGCCAATTAACGTTTTTCGTCTACGGGGTTGTGGCCCAAAGTGGAAAATACAGATTTACTTGTACCGAAAATTTTGCCAAAAAAATAAAATCATCAAAAAAACGAAGAGAAATTATCGTACCCTTGCAACCTGTGCTGTCGGCCGCTAACTTTGGTATCTCTTCTATCGTGACGTGCTCATCTCGTCCGTGTGGCGTTTTCGCTTGAGGTTTCTGGGCTTCACTTCTCAAATGGCCGTTACATGTTTGCTGATAGGTTGATTCCATTATCACCTTATCTCCGGCGCTAATGCCGTTCAGTTAAGGGGCCTTCTTTTTACAGATCCATTTTTAGAGATGCTCTAACACGGGTTTCTCTGTGCTATCGAAAAAGTTGAGGGTAAAAGGACCGAAATCAAAATGTTAGAGAAAATCGCCAGTTCATTAGGAATTAGCAACAATATTAATATTGCAAGTTTAAACGTAAAGGAAAAAATAGCATCGGTTGAAAAAATGATCCCCTTAATAGAATTTGATGCTAATGCTATCAAAAATATGAAGAAGCCCCAAGAAACAGTCATTCATAATAAATAAGTTTCCATTCCTCACCGTCCTAGTATACCTATACCATCCAACAATTGTATGATAGTTTCATTATTCATCAAATGGATGGAGATAATTATACTTGATGGACCATGAACACCCACACCAACAGAATAATACCAACGTGATGAACGATAGAGATGCTGCCAACGAAGCAGCATCTCTTATGATGCAAATTGTACTTAGTCATATATCGAGTTCTTCTGGTAAACCAAAAGAACAAACTGCATCAATCACCAACATAACTGAAACTAAATCTTTTAAAAAAAATATGTTTGGTGGCGTGATTGGCAACATTCTCGAATGGTATGATTTTGCGGTCTTTGGTTTTTTTGCTCCTGTGATCGGAACTCAATTTTTTCCGTCCGATGATCCGATGTACTCACTGCTTAGTGCATTCAGCGTTTTTGCAGCTGCCTTTTTTGCCAGACCATTAGGCGGAATTATATTTGGCCGCATTGGAGATACCTTCGGTCGTAAAAAGGCACTTCAGATCTCAGTTATGACTATGGCATTACCTACCTTTTTGATGGGGATGTTACCCACTTATTCTCAGGTGGGAGTACTTGCCCCATTTCTCCTGATTATCTTACGAATGGTTCAAGGGCTCTCTGTTGGTGGAGAATTTATCGGATCAATGGCATTTGTTGCGGAGACCGCTCCCTCCGAAAGGCAGGGATATTTTAGCAGTTGGACCTTTGCAAGTTGTTATGTGGGGATAATGCTAGGTTCGCTTAGCGCAGTTTGGTTAGATAGTATGTTAGGACCGCTGGAGATAATGAGGTGGGGGTGGCGTATACCATTTCCTGCGGGAATCGTTATTGGTCTAGCGTCAATCTGGATGCGCAAAGAGCTGACTGAAACGCAGATCTTCGAAGAAATGAAGGCAGCGAAAGCAGAGAAGGCGAAGGAAGGCGCACGTAAGGGCAGGGGAACCGTTGTAAAAAGTCCTCTTGCCGAAGCTGTGGCACAAGCACCATGGCGCATACTACACGCTTCAACCTTAGTGGTTTTAGTAGGTGGTGGATTCTATCTTCTCTTCGTTTGGTGGCCTACTCTATTAAGTCGCTTTATTCATCCTCACATCCATCACACCATGACTCTGAATACTATATCAATGGTGTTGTTGATTATTTTGATTCCATTTATGGGCATGCTTTCTGATAGTTTTGGAAGAAGATCTATGCTTATGCTTGGATCTGCGGGGATGATTGTTCTTTCTTGGCCACTTTTTATGCTTGCTGAGCAAGGAAATTTTTATCTGGCCCTACTGGCACAACTTTGTTTCACCGTAGTGATGAGCATTTTTTTGGGGCCAATTCCTGCAACTCTGGTAGAAATGTTTCCTGTTCACATACGCTATAGCGCAATCGGGCTCGCTTACAATCTTTCTTTGTGCATTTTTGGCGGGACGGCGCCTCTTTTTGCCACTTGGTTAGTTTATCACTTCCAAAGCGTTTCCGCTCCAGCGATATATCTTACGTTTCTTTCTACCATTAGCTTTTGGGCCGCCAACAATTTACCGGAAAAGGGATATCATCCGATCCAGAGGCCTTCAAGTCTGACCTGCAATCCTTCCGAAGTTTTATAAGTTTGTTTCCGATGACAGTTAATGGAATACTTACTCTAGTTAGCATTAGCATTTTGTAGCTTGCAAAAATGCAATATGTTTTCATAATATTGCATTTTTGCAAGATACTCACTGCGTAAAAGCGCAATAAAAATTATTCTTTTATGTCTATTTACAGCTAATTAGCAGAAATTGGATGTTTGGCACGATTATTGCGATAGGAATAGTAGACCATAATGGTCATTTAAATATCACACATAAAGGAGAATTTTATGAGAGCATTATTAGGTTTTGTGCCATTTTGTCTCGGAAGAGTTTTTTTAGTTCCAGCATTAATAGTGGGTACAGTGGTTGCTGTTATTGCCTATGCCAATAAACAGAAGAGTGAAACGAATGGAACTGAAAAAATAAAAAAAGAAGATTAGTTTTTTATGTGCTTTAACACGATTAGATCTCTTGGAAAAAAAAAAGGGGAGGGGAGGAGAAGGTGGTCTCCAGCTAATTTTCATTAAAAAGATTGCAAAAATGAGATGGCGCTCGGAAAAAAATGCTTTGAAATTTTTCGAACTAATATTTGTGAAAATGAGTGTGTGATTAAAAAAACCTTGAAAACTGGGAAACCAATTACTAACAGAAAAGTTATTGTAAAAAAAAAGAGTGGCCAGGAGATTCCCATAACCGTTAGTACTGGTGTTCTAAAAAATAAAAGTGGAAAAATAATTGGCGCAGTAGAAACCTTTAGAGATTGTTCCGATATCGAGCTGCTGCGATCTGAATTGGATAAAAGTTATCGTATAGGCGATTTAATCGGTCGTAGCAAATCAATCCAAAATATCTTCATGTTGATAAATGATCTTGCTATCAGTGACAGTACTGTTTTAATTGAAGGGGCCAGTGGTACAGGGAAAGAGGTGTTGGCCAAAAGTATACATAATTCCAGTGGAAGAAAGTTATTTCCCTTCGTTGCCATAAATTGTGGTGCCATTCCATTTGACTTAATTGAAGCTGATTTATTTGGCCACGTAAAAGGTGCATTTACTGATGCGAAAACTGATCGTTCGGGAAAATTTCAGCAAGCAGAAGGTGGTACCATTCTTTTTGATGAAATCTCTGAATTGCAACCAATGTTACAGGTAAAATTATTGAGAGTTTTACAAGAAAGAGAATTTGCCCCTGTGGGGAGCAACACCATACAAAAAACTAACGTTAGAGTCCTTTGTGCTACCAATAAAAATCTTAGAGATATGGTTGAAAAGGGTCTATTTAGGGAGGACTTGTACTTCCGAATAAATGTAATAAAAAATAAGACAGTACCCATGAGTTTAAATATTCCTACTGACTATTCACTTTCCATCGTTGCTGTTTTAGTTATAAATGCGTTGTTTTTCAATAATATTTGAATTACATTTCGATACTTATAAAATTCATAAAATCCGAACACAAAAATAATTATCGAAATAGCAACAAATATAATTCCCAATATCTTTATCCATGACGTCTCAACAAAATGTACGGCAGTAATACCGGATATGAAAAATGCCATCGAAGTTCGGATATAAGCAAGTAAGGTCCTTTTATTTGCCAAAATGGTTCTATCTATGGCCAACCAATCTCTCAGAATTAATTGATCACCAACGAACTTAGAATAAGGTTTTTGATTAAAGCTCACACTTAATCCCTACAAAAAAAATAGTAAAAATAATATCACCAATGAAGTCGATGTTATCATCCCTGGTGAATATTAATGTTAGTCCACGATCCAACATTAACAATTTCTTTGAACCCATGTCTTTTGAAAATTCTGGCCGCAAAACCACTCCGTGCCCCGGAAGCACAACATAATATTATCGGTGTTTTTGGATCCATTGTTTTTAATTTTTGCTCTATCTTATCAAGAGGAATATTGATACTTCGTGGGGCAGATCCATTATCAAATTCATTTTTTGTACGAACGTCTATTATGATTCCACCGCGCGCTAATAAACCTGGAACTTTCCTTCTATTTCGCTGCGTTTTGATGGCCTTCCAAGCAAAAAAAAGTCCTATTAATATCAGAATTAAATAGTTTTGATAACTTTCAAACATATCTGGAATCCTCCAATATTTAAACGGCAGTCACTTTAAACTCAGGAATTTGTTGTATTGCTTTTTTTACTGAACAACCATTTATTGATCTTAAAATTCCATCTTTATCTTTTTCAGAAAAACCCTCGGGAAATTCAATTTTAAATTCAATAATTTGTTTGTACTTATTATCAATATCGCTGCTATTAATCTGTAATAATTTTATTCCTTCGACAGATATTTTTCTAGAATCGCAGTAGGCCTTAACAAAATACCCAGCACACATTGCAGTAGATGCCAGAAAATAATCATAAGGCGATGGTGCTGAATTATCACCATCATTTGTCTGCGGTTGATCACTCTTGATCACAAAATCTCCCAGAATTGCCTCAATCTTTTTGTTTTCAGCAAAATTAATCCTAATTTCCATAGTCTATATCTCCATTCAATAAAAATAAAAAATTTATGCTTAAAATCTATCATCAGAAACTTTATTTTTATTTTTATTTTTTATATTTTCGTACCATCCACTCTTGGCCATAGGAAAACAATCAATTTCGGGAACATATGGTTTTATATCTAAAAGAGGAGTGTTATTAAGCATATCTACTCCCTTGAAAAATATTTTATTTTTTTCAACACGAATTATTTCTACGACAGACATACCAATTCCTGATGGTCGTTTAGGGGCCCTAGTCGCAAACAAACCACGAGGAGTATCGTCCATGTATGGAGTGACCATCATGCTGTAATCGTGATGTCTATTGAAATGATAGATAAGATAAATATGACTGATTGCTGATAGATCATTTAAACCATCAGCGTATTCAGGGAAAATAGTAATCACGCCCTCGTGTTCCTTACCAAATACCGACTGAATGGGTACTCCGCTTTTTTCTTCAAAATTTGTCTCGATAACCCCGATGGGTTTAATAGTTATTTGCACTACTTCCGATTTCCTTCATTTTTTTCCGACTGTTGCAACGCCCCCATTGGGCAAAATTCAACACACTTGTAACAGTCAATACACTTTTGATCATCTACTTGCGGTAATCCGATCCCTTCTTGCGTGAGCGCCCCTACTGGACAAACTTTAATTGCTGGGCACTTATGATTTTGAGGGCATTTTCGTTTATCTACTACCACGCTCATTTTTTATTCTCCATAATTCACATTTCATAGTTCCTAATTCATAGTTCAAATTCGTCCCCGGTTTTAGCATATGAAACTTCTATTCCCATTGTTCCCATTTTATTTTTAATTTGGTGATATGCCTCTACCCCGGTGCAGTGACAGGTTGAAATTTTTGATATGGGAAATTTTTTGAGGCACTCAATAAATCGATCAATTTGTTCTTCTGAAGAATCTATAAGATGCAACCCCCCGACAATGGAAATATCACCTATGCTTGAACCAGAGAAATGAGATAGCGCAGTGGCCAGCATATTACTAATGCCTCGATGACTGCATCCGGAAACGATTGTTAATCGTGTCCCTTTTACAATTGCTAAAAATTGTTCCTCTTCAAATGAATCTTGCTCTATTTGGTTATTTTTACAAACCATTAATTTTCCAAAGTGGGTATCACTATAGTTTTTAATATCAATATGTGGAAATAATGTTATCTGTTTTGAGAGATTTATTGGTTCTGTTATAGACAACACTCGATGGGCAATATTTTCTAATTTAGGAACGCCGATGTATTCGTCTCCATGGTACTTTGGAAGGAAGGCATCTTTACCTATATACAATTTGGCCTTTTTATTCAATTTCAAGAATTCAGGCAATCCTCCGGAGTGGTCATAATGACCATGACTTAAAACAAAGTAGTCTATTTTTGATAGATCTGTTTGAAGAATGCTTGCATTCTGTGCGAATAAATCTGTCTGACCACTGTCAAATAATAATTCGACGCCATCATCATCTTGTATCCAGAACGAAACGCCATGCTCTGACTGTAATTTACTTTGGTATACCAGATTTTCTAAAAGTACGGTTAACTTCATCAAATACCCTAAGGAGACAACAAATTTACACTCAAACTAGATATTAGTGGTGATGTCCACTACACGCCATATTAGGAGCAAAGGTCTTAAGTTGATTATTTTTTGCAGCGGTCACGGTTTCTCTTATTGTTGCATGCTCTGTTTTATAAACACTGATATTCGCTGCTGCTAATTTATTCAATGCTCCAGCTCCAATACCTCCAACTACGATCCCATCAAAATCTTCATCTTTAAGAGCGGCAAGTGGTTGACACATTCCGTGCGAGTGATGTTGGTTGGTATTAACCACGGCCTTACAAACAAGGGAATCGGTATCAACTATCATAAAAAATGGTGCCGATCCAAAGTGTGCACAGACAGTACTATCCACTCCATTATTTTCATTTACTGGTATACAAATTCTCATTTTTTTCTCCTGTTAATTTTATCAATATTAATAACTCGTTCAATATCCCTCTATTCTGTCTCTATTAATTCTTTTATCTCATGCGCTGTTTGATTTTTTTGTCCTGAAATTTCTTTTAAAGTCATCTCTGCAGTAGCACTATACCCCATGGACTCAAGTTTTTTAATTTTTTTTGCCACATCATGATTTAAGATCTTCGATGCTTCTTCGAGGGTTAGTCTTCCTAATCCGGAAGCTGGCAAAATATTGCTATTTTGGGGAAGTAATCCTTTGGACATAATCGAGTAGAGTTCCCTCGGTGAAATATAATTTTTTCGAGCAATGTCGAGCAAAGACTCATCTAATGATGAATATTTTATGCCTTTTGAATGGAGATTGAATTCAACTTTTGTAAGTTCTAAATTAGTTCGCTCAGCGAGAACCTTTATCGAAGATAATTCAGCATGACCGTAGGGAGGTTCTGCATACTCCCCCAACCATTTACTTTTGAATATTTCTCCAACATTAATAATTGTTTGGAAAGGAACGACCTTGAGGTAAGTGCCAAAAGTGAAAGTAGCAGTAATAAATATAGCAAGCATGGCATTAGTCGATACTAATAATTTTTTAAATTTTTTATTTTTTAAATACGAATAGATAATGCCCCAATTATAGATAATGTGAATAATAGCAAAAGCTAAAAAGAGATAAGATATAGTGGTGTGAAGAGAAATATAATCTGTTTTACTCAGTCCCAACAGGATCCAATCGTTCCAGTAAGTAATTCTACCCGCAGGAGTAATGTATAAAACTACACCTGAAAAAGTTAAAACAGCTCCTGAAAAAAAAAGGATTAATGAACTTAGTTTACGTAAATCAATCTTTTCCATAAAATTCCTTACTTCCCAAATCAATCTCCAAGCCTTAAGGCCTTCCCATTGATTAGCGCATCGGTAACTTTTTGATGTGCAGAATCGAGAATCCTTCCAAATGTTTGCCTAGAGATTTTCATTTTAACTGCTGCATCTTCTTGGTAGAGCAGCTCCAAGTGGGATAATCTCAACGATTCCAATTCATCGACACAAAGAATGACCTCCGCTAACTCACTCATTGGAATTCCGCGAGGTTTGAAATAATTAGAAGTGACTTCACAACTTGTATGACGGCATTTTTTTGGGCGCATCCCATATTATGAGCATAGGCCCAAAACAAGTCAAGAAAAAACTCTCTCAAAACATTAACACTTAAGCTGAAAGAAGAAATCGAAACAGTTTAATCATCGATTGCACGTCTGTTCTGATACTTACTATTGGCCATAATGGCCATAAGCCCAGATATATCCTGCAATTCATCGAGTTCCTTTATATGTTGGATATAATTTGCTTCTTTTAACTCAATGGTGAGCACCGGTGTTTTTCTTTCTCTCCATAAATAACGACCCAGACTACCGGGATAAGTTCCAAGTTTTATCCATGGAAGATACGTTTTTTTAGGATACTTTATATCTGGTCCATCAAAATCAAGAAGTCCCAAAGGTGTATGAATCGCAACGACAAAATCTGGTTGATAATTATTGATGTGTTCAATTAAACATCTGGTTTCCAGTTCACTACCAGCACTTTTACCAGGATAGCGCCTTGGATCTTTGTGCTTATGTCGCTTCCAGTGTACGTCAGATTCCTTTTCCCAATTTTTAGTGGGAAAATTACGATTCAAATCAACACCGTTAGCATTTCCTCTAATCCCAGACTTCCAACCATCAGGATTGGTAATCGGAATTATTCGCCAACTATTCCTAGGGGTAATACTTACCAATCTCTCCATCCACGCACGCGCAGCACTGGCACTGAGCGGTTCATCCCCATGAATTAACGCAAATGCAAGAATTTTTAATGCCTTTTTATTTTGACCCACCTTTTCGTAATGAAATATTGGTTGATTTTTGATACTATTACAGATTGCCAATTTAGAAACGTCAGAACAGATACTATCAATTTTCGACTTATTATATTTCAAGGGAAGATCTCTTAGAAAACTCAAACAACTAGATTTTTCTTGTTCATTGTTAGTAATAATAGATGTTGCTGGTATTATCGCACCAATGACTGGGGAAAAATTAAACAGTAGATCAATTAAAACGAGAAGGTATCCTGAGATTAACAATATAATGCACTTGTTCTCCCTCCATATATCTCTAAAACACCCAACTTTCGGCCAACCAATGATCATGGCAATTTCCTCAAATTTTCTTAACTATTATCTTTCCAAAAGATTTAACATCCTCATTATTGAGCTTATGCTCATAATAAGTCAAAGAAAAACTATGCCCTTCAAAATAATATATTTTCACATATCACTCGAAGTACAAACCAGATCAGGTCATGATAAAAAACTTTTAATAACTCAAAATTGCACAGCTGCAATAATTAAATAAAATAAGAGTTCAAAAAGCTGTTGACTGGCACCCAATGTATCTCCGGTATATCCTTCTATCCTCTGATAAAAATATATTTTCAAAACAATCATCAGCGCACTTAAAAAACACAAAACTATGAGCAGTTGCTTGATTGATAAAAAGATGAACAAGGGTAATAATCCACATGCTGTCAATACAACCAAATCATTATTCGTCATTTGAGTGGCCAACGGTTTAATCTTGCTTAGTGCATTGTCTTCTTTGGCGTAGGGAAGTATCCTTAAAAACAACGCAGTAAAATAACGTGAAATTGTATGGCCACAGATCATTGCAACTGGAATGATCTTGTTGTCAATCGAAGTCAATGTAGCAAATTTTAAAAGTAGTGCTAAACAAATACCTATTGCTGCATATGAACCAATTCTGGAATCTTTCATTATTCGTAAAACATCCATCCGATTAAAACCACCACCAAAACCATCACAGCTATCACAAAGCCCATCTTCATGAAATGCGCCCGTACAAAATATAGTTGCCACCATAGAGATAACAACTGCAATATTAGTATTCCATAAATTAGAAGCAATAATAAAAACAATAGCGCTAATTCCTCCGATAATCATTCCTATCAATGGAAAATAACGAATAGAGTGATTTAATAGATCGTTAGAATAAGGTAGTTTTTTTGGACAGGGAATTCTTGAGAAAAACATCAATGCAGTGAAAAAAAGGAAAAACTCATTTTTGGTGGCAGTAATAATTTTTTGTCTCATTAGATATAACCAGCGTTATTTGCAAATGAACTGTTTAGGTGAAAGGTAAAGTGGGCGACAATGATCGTCGCTCCAATTTCCGTTGAGATATTCAGCATAACCATAATACCAGACTATAGAATAAAATTTCCTTGGTTGTAAGATAAAATCTCCAGGTAATAGATCAGCTGGCCTTTCATCTATTCTATAACACCAACCGTATGAGCGCATATGTGTATTATAGTATTCCACAAAATGTTTAAGGGGTCCGATATCCCCTATACAAAATTAAGTTTTGTATAGAATCCAAAAACTTTAAGAACCTCCTTTGCTGAATCCTTGAAAAACAATAGTAGACATTGAACC
>JADGBS010000128.1 GCA_015231325.1 Oligoflexia bacterium
TTCACTAGCTATCTCATGAATCTGTCTTTCTAGAGAGTCGATATCCAGTCCCTCATTTTCATGCAAATATTTACCTAGATCTTTTAGTAGCGAGATAAATGTAGCAACTTGAAAATCCGGAAGATATCCATTGTCTTCGATTACTGAGTTAACCAATTCGCTGATTTTTATTTCATCCTTGCTTAATAAAATTTGCACTATCTCTTCGGGATCATACTTTGAACTTACATATGAACTTACTAATATTCACAACAGTGTTTACACTAACGTTTTTTCTGGTAAAAATAGAACCAGCATTTAGCAGCGCAGCCGGTGAGTCCATTGATGCCAGCGAGGCCAGCGTTTCTGACTCAAGCAGATTACATAACGCCTGTCTATTCGACATAATCGCTGATACAACTGCGACAACGTTGGCGCCAGTGGAAAGACCATTTTTGTCCTTGTGCAATTTATGTAATTTATTCTCGCAATCTGCTCTAAGCGGTGTTTTATTAAATAGCAATCGTAATCAGTTAGGAACTACCTATCCCTGTATCCCTCCTTACATGGCCGCAAGAGCATTTACAGACAGGGACAATATTGACGAAAGTGAACGAGCTGAAGGACCTTTTTTCCAAGCATTGCGAATTTTTACTTACTTCGACTGGGAGTTTATGCGTTCGATTAATTACGACAAATTTCTTAGGCCGCTACCAAGACAAGCATGGATGTTAGCCGCACCCTTAAGCGAAGGATCTGTTGCTGTCCTTCCTAATGGAGAATTAAATGATGAAAGTTTAAATGGCCTATGCACAACTATTTCTAGAGTTATGAGTAATCCGAGAGTAGAAAAGATGCTCCCAGATTTTTCTCCCTTTTGTTTAAAAAATATCAATCTCGACCAGATACAACATAATCCACAAACAAAAAAAATATTTTTGACCCATTTACAAACTGGGGTTATTGATTATCTTCGAGAATTACAACAAATCACCAACCCGGAGACAGTTGAGGATACAACGAATACAGATGCTTCATCATCAGCAGACCGTTTAAGGAGCATGTTAAAGGCCTACAAACCGATACTAACAGTCGCACATTTTTCCTTAAACCAAGAGAAACAAGGTGGTTTCGATTTGGAAATGTATCTACCTCCGCTGTATCAACTGCACACCCCCAACAATACGGATGATCCAGCTAACTGGTACTTAGAAAAAGGTGCCAGTCATCACCCAGAAGCATCGGTGCTGAATATTTCAATAGTAGACTTAAAACATATGAATTATCTGCGTGATGGTGCAAATCCCAACGACCTGCATCTCATCAAAGTTAATTTGCATAAAAATTTCGAACAACCAAATCAAATTGGCATGATAGTTTCTTTTGGTAAGTTAGTTGTGCCTTCCCCTGTCCCTAATGACCTAAAAGACAATAATTCCTCTATTTTCGATTTGGATTGTTCCAAATTTGAAGATGCACTCTCACTTTCGGGACAATTTCGTCTAGGCCAAGACGCAGATAACTATGGCCTAGTCGAGATGCTTAAAAAGGCCTTTAACAAACTGTTTGAGGGTCTAATATTGGATGTGAGGATTCATAAACTAGTTGCCACCCTGAATAGCGCTGGAGATACTCCTGGCCCTTTTTCAACAGGGGTGATGCCAGATGATTTATGGGGTGATTCGAATTTACCCTATCCGTCATCTCGGCCATCTGAAGAGGAGCTGCTGTTGCAACAGGATAAGGCCCCATCACCAATGGCCATTAATATAGATTTTAGTGAATCGATGCTCTCCTTCCGGGTAAAAAAATTAACAGTATCCTCAACTGAAATGGCCATCTTCAAGCATATCGGTCTCTTTTGCTCTGAATCTGTCTCTACTCCAGACAGTTATGATTGCTACCAAGATTTTGCAACCTGGAAAGATTTTCGTAGTAATTTTCTAAATCGATTGTTCAACATCTATGAAGGAGAAGATGCTGAGGGCCTCTTGGGTCAGTTGGATAGTGGACTCCGTTCAATATCTGCAACGCTTATTCAGGCGGCCGCACGGGAGATAATCAATTATTTAATGCCGGAGATTGAAAGCGATATAGATAAACAAATAAATATCGGACAGGGAGGAATTCCCACGGTTGCGGAAGATTTTTTAAAAACGCGAGCACGTATTCTTAATCAAATTAATTCACTATCATCTTCCAAAAGAGCTCATTTAGAAAATCGCCCTCGCCTATAAGTTATTTATTTATTAACTATTTTTATCTATATCTTATCTATTTTTATCTATTTTTTTGGAAGATTTATATCAAGGCCTTTAATTCCATAATCCATCGAAAACAATTCTTTTTCACTTAAGAACTTTCCATTATGACACTCTACCGCTTGACCTTTATCATTGAAAAGTGGGCAATCAAAAATTACTATTTTTCCGGTCTCAACTTCAATTTTTAACTTTTCAATCTTTTTCTTAAGTTCAGTAGGAACAAGATTGTTTACTTTTGATAAATATACTGTTCCATTTTCAAACCCAGGGAAAATATACCCTAATGGGTGAGCTTCTGACGGACTGATATTTTTTTTATAATTTTTGATTTCTTGATCATAGATCGTTATCCAGTTAAAGGCCGCGGATACCAAAACACTTTCGGCCAAAAACCTTGAAACATCTGAATATTGCCCAATCGCACTGACCTTATTTTCCGTTGCTACGTCTACAGCAGCTGTAGAATCGGTGCCAATAAAAAAGATATCTGCGCCATTTTTAACCAATTTTTTTGCCAATGCTATATCTCGTTCTGGCATATACCATTGTCCGGTCCATTCAACCAAAATTTTTATTTTAGGATCAACACTCCACACCCCTTTAGCAAAAGCATTAACGTGTATAATCACTTCAATGATTGGTTTAGATGCCAAATAGCCCACTGTTTTAGTCTTGGTCATTTCTCCGGCCATAATTCCTGTTAAATAGATGGCCTGCTCTAATTTTCCAAGATAGAAAGTCACATTTTTGGGTCTCTTGTTTAAATTAGGAACATCTTTTTCTGCTAAACCACCAACATAGAACGGTATTTCAGGATATTTTTTTGCCATTTCGATTACGCCATCAAAAAAATCGGCGCTAGTTGCAAAAATTATTTTCGCTCCCTGCTTTATGAGATTCTCACAGACCTTTCCAATGTCGGCAACTTTGGCATTTTCAACATAAATAGCATCAATCTCATCTTTGTATTTTTTTACTAATTCAAGCCTGGCCATTTCGTGAGTATAGCTCCACCCAATATCCCCTATTGGTCCGACATAGATAAAACCAACTACTAATTTTTGAGCATTTACGTTCATTGGTAATAAAATGAAAAGAGTGAAAAAGATAAAAAGAAGGTTCTTCACTTGCTAGTCCTCCGAAAAAAATATTAGTAATAATAATTACTCTAACATAATTAACCATGATGACAATAGGGGTTCAGAGTAGAAAGCCGTTGAATACAAGACGCTCTCGATAAAGAGATTGATTTATTGTGAATTAAGAATAGTTAAAGTGGACCCTAATCCGTCGCTGCATCAGTAAATCCGCCTGCATTGCCCGTCTGACAATATCATGCTATAAATGTAGTATCTAGAATAAAGTACCCAGCAGAATATCTAAAGGTTTTTTTGATGAATATGAATCGTAGAGTTATTCAGGTAGATGAAAAAGTTTCTGTCATAAAGGGTCTGCTTCTGAGCACCCAACATCTTTTTGCAATGTTTGGCGCCTCTGTCTTAGTTCCTGCACTTTTTGGGATTAATCCTGCGATAGTGTTATTGATGAATGGGATTGGAACCCTAGGTTACCTTTTTATTTGCAAAGGAAAAATCCCCGCCTTTTTGGGATCCAGTTTCGCTTTTATTCCCCCAGTACTTCTTATTCTAGGATCAGACAAAACATTATGGGCCCAAAATTATCCTTTGGTCTTGGGAGGGTTTGTTGTGGCCGGTCTGGCCCTTATCGTTGTGTCCTTAATAATAAAATACTTTGGCAGTGATTGGCCCAAAATAGTTTTTCCCCCGGCGGTAATTGGTCCAATAATTGCGCTCATTGGTCTAGGCCTTTCCAGCACAGCTGCCAATATGGCCGGAATAGTGGTCGAAAACGGAACATATGTAACAAATACAATAATCGTCTCCATGATAACTTTTTTTACAGCAGTATTCGGTTCTATCTTATTCAGGGGGTTCGCATCGGTCGTACCAGTATTGATTGCAATCACAGTGGGATACATTAGCGCGACAATATTGGGCATCGTTGATTTCAACAGTATAAAATCCGCGCCCTTCCTGGCCCTACCAAATTTCTCCAGACCGCAATTTAGCATTGATGCAATTCTCACCATTTTACCAGCAGTCTTTGTGGTGATTTCGGAACACATAGGACATTTTATGCTAACTCAGCATATCATAGAGAGAGACATAACCCACAATCCTGGACTACACCGATCAATGTTTGGTAACGGTTTTTTCACTATGATCTCAGGGATGCTCGGATCAGTTCCGAATACCACCTACGGCGAAAATATAAGTGTTATGGCCATTACTCGAGTTTATAGTGTTTGGGTAATTGGCGGTGCCGCTGTACTCTCTGTGCTGATCGCTTTCGTAGGTAAAATAACCTCATTGATTGGGTCAATACCGACTGCTGTCATTGGCGGTGTTAGTCTGTTTCTTTTCGGCGTTATCGCAGTTGCAGGCATCCGATATGTGGTAGAAGAAAAAGTTGATTATGGCAAAACCAGTAATTTAGTTTTAAGCTCTGTGGTTTTTATCCTTGGTATAAGTGGTGCAACCATTTATCTTGGAACTGTTCAACTAAAAGGAGTTGCCCTTGCAACATTGGTGGGATTAATTTTGGGTTTATTATTTCATTTTCTAGAGAAGCTACACCTGACTAATGAATCCGTCGTACAATAGAAGAGAACGTTATTACATATTATAATACCACAATCATATCCCCTTATCAAAATAAGTACGAACTCCCTTTACCGTATCACTAATCGCATTTCTAAACGATGTAGGTAACAAATTAGTGAATAACATATTTGGTACCCATCTTGGTTTATAGAGTCCGAGTAGACGGTGATATATCACTAAAACATCTCGTCCATTGTTAATTTTGTAGTAGAAAATAAAGTTCGCCATTCCCTTTAGCACCGAGTGTTCATTGTCACCTAAAACACCGTAAGAACCGCCCAGCAATGTAGATCTAGGGTCAGAGATACCTACCACCTCAACCTTATCTGGCATTCTATTAAAAAAGGCCGTAGCACTAGCAATCGCTGTCGTCTGAGGCACGGTTAGTTTATTTGGTGGAAAAAACTTACTGAAAACCTTAGAACTCATATCACCGATAATATTTGGCAGTGGCTGAGTTATTACATATACAAAATCTGGTGACTCTTGCATAAGCTGCCCACGACATACTTGCTCTGGAAAACCAAAATTAATTCCGGCAGAGGTCTTTTGGCGAAAAATCTCGTTATGAATATTTTCTAGTCCTATTGCATCCAGGTTAGTATTACGAAGCAAATAGGCATAGCGCAGCATATAAATATTATTGTAGGACTTACCTTGCAATACATTGTAGAAGCTAGCATTCAAATCTCTAAGATTCTTATAACAACTTTCGCTCTGATATTCATATGAGGAAATGATACTATCAGAAATCTGAATTGTCCCAGAAGAGAGCACCTCCGGGTCTAACTGAAAATCAAAGTTGTCCTCTGTTTGAAAATTCACCACCGTATTGCCCGCTGATCCAAAATTGGCCTTAAAATCCGTAGTGTCTATAGCGAATGCTCTCGCCATAAAAAAAGCACCAATAACAAATAAAAACAAAATTCCATCGGTCCTAAATTTCATACTCGTATATCTCCTTATTAATAGAACTAACATCGGGCGGGAGTATACTCGCTAATGCGATATGTACCAAGATAATTTTTCAGTTGTATAACCATTAAGAAGACCGCATCTTGGAATTTAAATTCATTATCATTGTGTTAGAGTTATGGTTAGCATAATCCATAAATGGATATAACTGGATATAACATATAACTAAAAACAGAGGTGTTATTATGCATTTTTTTAAAACAGAAAAAGTAAAGAATTATTTAAGGAGTTATTTAAAAGAGAGCGTATGGAAAGAGTTAGGTTCTATATTGATCATAATATTTTTGGTTTTTGCTTTCAGATCAAGTTTTTATGAGCCATATGTCGTTCCGACTGGTTCTATGATTCCTAATCTCTTGGTCGGAGATTTTCTTGTGGCCGATAAATGGTCCTATGGTCTTAAGGTGCCTTTTTCTGATCTTTTTGGTGATCCAATTTACATTACATCTCAAAAAGATCCAGAGCGTGGAGATATCGTAATTTTTAAATATCCTCATGACACCTCTATGAATTATGTAAAAAGACTTATTGGACTACCAGGCGACATAGTCGAGGTAAAGGATAAAGAAATCTACGTAAATAATATTCCAATTATCCCGACCAATGTTACGGAGAAGGTGAGAAAAAAAATCATGGAGGATATGGATGATAAATTTAAAAAATTAAATTTCACATTTTGGGAGGCCCAATACGGAAGGCATAAATTTATCTATCAAACAGACAACGAGAATTTTTTCTTTTCTGATTTTTCAAAAATTATCGTACCTCAGGGACAATATTTTTGCATGGGAGACAATCGAGATTACTCCGGAGACAGTAGACAGTGGGGATTTGTACCTAAAGAAAATATTAAAGGTAAGGCCAAGTTTATATGGATGAGTGCGATATTTCCTTGGAATAAAGATAATGCCGCTAAATTTAGGCCATGGAGAATTGGTCTTTATCTTGACAAATAATGAGAATCAAACCACGCCCATCGCCATCATCGCTCTTGCTACCTTTAAAAATCCGGCAATATTCGCACCAGTTACATAGTTTCCTGGTTGACCATATTCACGAGCGGCATCCACACATGATTGATGAATACTCTTCATAATAAATTTGAGCTTATTATCTACTTCTTCTCGAGTCCAACCCATTCGTAAACTATTTTGTGACATTTCTAGGCCAGATGTTGCAACCCCACCAGCGTTTGCTGCCTTTCCAGGACCAAAAAGAAGTTTACGCTCAATAAAAATTTTCACAGCATCTGGAGTAGATGGCATATTCGCACCTTCAGAAATTACATGAACACCATTGTTGACCAAATTTATAGCATCACGGGCATTAATCTCATTTTGGGTAGCACAAGGAAAAGCACAATCGGCCTTATGATTCCAAAGTGGGTTAAATTCTTTGTAGGAGGCATCAAGCGGAATATAGACAGCACTGCGATATTTGTCAGCATATTCCTTGATTCTGCCACGACGAACATTTTTTAGTTCCATCACATAAGACAATTTCTCGTGAGTAATTCCTTGTTCATCATAAATGTATCCATCTGAGTCCGATAGAGTAATCGGTGTTGCGCCACACTGCAGTAACTTTTCAACAGTATACTGAGCAACGTTACCGGAAGCAGAAACCAAACAACGCTTACCGTTCAGAGTTTCTCCTTTAGTTGACAACATTTCCTGCGCAAAATAAACAGCACCATATCCAGTGGCCTCAGGACGAATCAAACTTCCACCCCAATCCAGGCCCTTACCAGTGAGTACTCCAGTGAACTCATTCCTAAGTTTTTTGTACATACCAAACAGATAACCAATCTCACGTCCGCCAACTCCAATATCACCAGCAGGAACATCGGTATCTGGACCAATGTGACGATGAAGCTCAGACATAAAGCTCTGACAAAAGCGCATTACTTCATTGTCAGATTTACCTTTAGGATTAAAATCAGAACCACCCTTTCCTCCGCCCATGGGGAGTGTGGTTAAAGAATTTTTAAAAACTTGTTCAAAGGCCAAAAATTTTAATATACCTAAATTAACTGACGGATGAAAGCGAAGACCACCCTTGTATGGTCCAATTGAGCTATTCATCTCAATTCGATAACCACGATTAACTTCTATATTTCCACGATCGTCAACCCAAGGCACCCTAAAAGTAATCACTCGTTCAGGTTCGATCATCCGCTCCATAATCCGCGCCTTTCTCATCTCTGGGTTCCTGTCGAGAACTGGAGCAACTGCCTCGACTACTTCAATTACCGCCTGATGAAATTCCGGCTGGCCAGGATCACGCAACTCAAGTAGGGATTTGATCTCGTTTACTAGGGAATGACTCATTAAAAACCTCCTCTGTACTTAAGGATAAATAATAAAAAAAATAAATTGGCCAATTGCAACACTATAAAATAAAAATAACTTACAAAGATTCGCAGAACTTTTTAAAACTCTGTAGAACTTCGCTGACCATGCTCGGACACTTCTAGGCGAATACATCGTACATTGCGAATTATTATACCTTTGCGTGAAAACGTCTAGTCAAAAAAATAATTCTGCGAGCAAATAATAAAGAAAATAACCTCAGAATACACAATATCTCGGTATGAGATGCTTGAATGAAAAGACTTTAAAAAAATCGAAAGGATTAAAACGCTTTAGCTAAAAAGCATTAGCATATTAGCACATTAGAAGATAATAACCGAGGAGATCATGAGGAGATCACGAGGAGATCACGAGGAGATCATCTGAACGTACAGGGGCACAGACGTGTTCACCAAGAATGTGTTCCAGTATATTTGCTAGCGCAATTATAAATTTCTGCCAACTTTTCCCATTTTGGATATTTACAAAATACCTCTCGTGACTTCATCCATACAAAATCTGGATGATTTTGCTGTGAATCATCAAGCCAACGACCACCGACAATTTTCTCTTGTCCATCCAACTCCAAAGTGTACTTGTAAGTAGAAAGCGTCAACGAATCTTTCTCTTGTTCACTTCCATGATAGTACTCATCACTGGCACCTATCTCGGCCACCCAATGTACATCCATCTCCACGACAACTTCTTTTTTGGTCCGTGAATCACAGAGATTTAAATCCGGTTGAAGGTTTTCTTCGAGGATCCTGTAGCTATAACCAAATACCGGCTGATTCCAAACTTGTTGGTCTGTCGTACGATCCATAACAAAACCTTGTTGCGCACGACCAATCAAATTAGTGATGATTACATGAAATGCTCCTGAATTAATATCCTCAAACGCCGCTCCATCCGCGATATTTGGAAAAACTTCTTCACAGCGACCTCCGGCCATATGTTCTTCTCCGCGACAAACCTCACCCTGAAAATAGCTGAGTAACGCTTTCATATCCGACGAACCAAAAGGAATTTTTATTCCATCTCTATTAGTCATAACCACCGGCCTAGGCTCCGGATAATTAATTGCAGCAGATGCCCATCCGTGACATAGACCCTCCCACTCACTTCCATCAGGATGGTTGCACATTTCAGCAGTGCGGGCCAACTCACTCCGTGTAAACAAATATCCATAGTCGCCATAATAAATATCAATTTTTTCCGCCGGTGAAAGGTTATTGATTTCTTTTTGCTCCATTTGTCCTAATTGCTTTTTGCTTAAAAACCGATGGGGTAATTTATCAACCTTATAACGATGCGCTAGTCCACCTTTATAACTAGGCCAATAAGAGTCACTCCAAGGGATTTTATCTCCTGCTAAAAATCCTTCAGTTGTATTGCGATCAAATTGGTAATCAAAACGGAATTCCGCATTACGCAAATTCTCGGGTAGATGCATATTTTCTGGGGCATTCATTTCATCCCATCCTCCCGCAAAAACAGAAGACATCGAAGACATGGGTAAGGAAGGCAATGCTAACTCAGAGAGAACAAACACTGCGGTACTCATCACAACAATCGGCCATCTCTTTAATTTCTTCATACTTTTTCCTTATGTTACTTATGTTACTTGTGTTACTTATGTTACTTGTGTTAGTTGGTTACGCTAGCTATTCCAGCTGTTCCAGCTATCGGGAAACGCATTATAGCTGAGAAAAATTTTAAATATAATTGTAGGACTTACCTTGCAATACATTGTAGAAGCTAGCATTCAAATCTCTAAGATTCTTATAACAACTTTCGCTCTGATATTCATATGAGGAAATGATACTATCAGAAATCTGAATTGTCCCAGAA
>JADGBS010000129.1:0-1200 GCA_015231325.1 Oligoflexia bacterium
AGATGAGAATTTTATCGCTGGAGATAAAAAAAATATCTCGACAATCACTAACTCTGATGGAGGTTTGCGGCACACACACCATGAACATTGCTCGCTATGGTATTCGTTCTCTGTTACCAGAAAATGTACAAATAATCAGTGGCCCTGGATGTCCAGTTTGTGTTACTTCTGTTAGTGATCTCCAAATGGCCATCAATCTAGCAAAAGAACCAGATGTAATTATTGCCACTTTTGGGGATATGCTCAAAGTCCCTGTGCAAGGAGGAGATACTCTTCAGAATTATAAAAATGTAAAAATAGTATATAGTCCACTGGACGCCTTACAAATAGCACAAGATAATTTTCCTTCAAAAAAAGAAGTCGTTTTGCTGGGAATTGGTTTCGAAACAACAATTCCTTTGATTGCTGCGACAATCAAATGTGCCTACGAACAGACAATAACTAACTTCTCTGTACTTTCGATGCATAAAATAATTCCTCCAGCACTAGATGTAGTTTTAAGTGCCCGTGATAATAAAATTAATGGGCTGATCTTGCCAGGTCACGTAAGTGTAATTACAGGTAGTGCGTATTTTAATTTTTTAAAAAAATATCAAACTTCTGGGGTAATCGCTGGCTTTGCCGCTTTAGAAATTATGGAAAGTATCTATCTCTTAGTCCGTTTTCTGAACGAAGGACGAGTGGAAATCGCCAACAATTATCAACGAGTGGTTAGTGCAGAGGGGAATTTACAAGCAAACCTTTTGATGAATGAGGTATTTCAGATAAGTGATGCCAATTGGAGAGGCATCGGTATCATCCCCAATAGCGGAATGGAAATAGTTGAAAAATATGCATCTTTCGATACTAAAAAGCGTTTTTCTCACGCTATCCTCCACAGCGAACAAAAAATAGAAGAAGCACCTGGCTGCCTTTGCGGAGGAATATTGATGGGAAAATTTAACCCTAATGAATGCGGCCACTTTGCAAAAAGGTGTACTCCGGCAACACCTATTGGTCCATGTATGGTATCAAGCGAAGGAACATGTGCTGCCTATTACAAATATTCATTGTTAAAATAAAAGGGTAAAAAAATAAATGGAGAACAAAATTACGTTAAATCATGGTGCTGGTGGCCGCCAGATGCAGAATTTTATAAAACAGTATATTCTTGAGCGCCTAACAAATGGAATTTTGGAACGTCTCGATGACAGCGCAGTT
>JADGBS010000129.1:1208-1736 GCA_015231325.1 Oligoflexia bacterium
CCGCCTTGATGCAAAAAGGTTGTCGTTTACTACCGACAGCTATGTGGTTTCCCCCATTTTTTTCCCTGGCGGCGACATCGGCCGCCTTGCAGTCGCTGGCACAGTCAATGATCTAACCTGCAGTGGTGCAGTGCCCTACGCCATGTCACTGGCCTTCATTTTAGAAGAAGGTGTGCCCATCGAATATGTGACCAGAATACTGGACTCCATAACCCAGTGCGCAAAAGAGGCCGAGGTGAAGATCGTTACTGGTGATACAAAAGTTGTGGAAGCAGGCAAAGGAGATCAGATTTACATCAATACCGCCGGTATTGGTTTTATCGAAGATGATGGCATTAATCTCTCTGCACACAATGCACAGAAGGGAGACATAGTGATGGTTACTGGACCAATTGGGCAACATGAAGTCGCTCTTATTCAAGCACGACAAGTAGTAAATTTTGAACTGAAAATTAAAAGCGACGTGGCACCATTAAACAAGCCGATGCAACGTGTTTGGCAAAAAAATAAGAATTTACATGTACTAAA
>JADGBS010000129.1:1798-10088 GCA_015231325.1 Oligoflexia bacterium
TATTCACTTAAAAGAAAGCGCAATCCCTATTGATCGTGAAGTAAGGGCGGTCTGCGATTTTCTGGGTTTTGATCCACTCTACTTCGCAAATGAAGGTAAGATGGTGGTAGTGTGCAATGAAGATGCAGTACCAGTGGTTCAAGAATTTTTTCCAGAGGCGGTAGTGATTGGTTCTGTTACAGATGTTACAGGTATTGCAGGTGTAGCAGGAATAGCGGGTATAACAAAAGAAGAAAACAATATTGAGGCAAAATCCAAAAATGGTGTTTTTATGGAAGTCATCAGTGGAGGAATTCGCCGACTATCACCACTGGAATCCACTCAACTTCCAAGAATTTGCTAACAATCGGCCACGAAAATAGATTCTGAATTAATCAAAATCCTATTCATCGCTCCCTTTATCATTAATATCCATAAATACATAAGATTTTTTAAACACCCTTATTTAAAGACCTTTTTCCATTTGAGGGGATCTGAGCAAGAGTGATATCAATTGCGCCACTCACGGTTTCCTTTCCGCTCACCTCCACTTTCCCCTGAAACGTGTCATCTATCAAACCCCTCCCTGTACCAAATCCCCGCACCTCTCCTATCCTGACTATTTCGCTTATTTGACATCAGTATAATCATCATTCCTGGCACAAATCGCAAAATAGAGAATATTTATAAAATTTGACTCAAGAAAAAACAGCTCGTCGCCGTAGGAACATATAGAGTTTTAAAATGTGCAATACGAATATTTACATCAACAATACAGAAATTGCACCGTCTGATCATTAAGAGACAAAAATGATTAACGATAGAAGGGAGCACACAATATGAACAATCTCAAAATGTTTTTCAGAAAGTTATTCAAAAAAGATATTCAATTGTCTGATTTTATCGAAATCAACTCAAGAGTATCTATAAAACACAAAAAACTAAAAGGTAACTTAGTATACTCCATTCATAGGGTTGAAGCGAATGAATTTATTTATGTCAACACCACAAATGAACTTATTAATCATGCTGATTCTATTATAAACGAATGCATCACGTTTTTTGTTTCTAAAGGTGATTATGTTTATATAGTTACTGGTGTCATATGTGAAATTGCAAAAGAAGCTGATGGTGACATGAAAATTCGAAAGGAAACGATTGAACGTATTGCAAATAGACGTTCAAACCCTAGATATAACGTAAATTATCAAGGTTTATTAAAAACACTTGATAAAAACATAGAAATTCCGTTTGTTACACAGAATATAAGTATTGGTGGTGTTGAAATCCGAACACCTAAAATAAATATTGATATATCTATCGATACAGAAGTCAATATAACCATATCTATTCCGAATAATAAGCAAATAATATTCCAAGCTAAGATTCTTAGATTTGAGATCGACGACATCAGCAATAATATAACATATGCACTACAAATCACTGAAATCGATCGACGTAATTATGATTCTCTAAATGAATTCATTACTGATCTAGAAAAAGAATTTAATTGGAAGATATGGAACTTGCTCGATAATTGAAAGAGAATGTTATTAAATTATCATATCAAAGAGGGACATAGACCATGGATCTTATAAAAATATTTCGTAAGAAAATACCAAATAAGAATATTAAAACTGACCAAATTGCAAACAGACATTCAAGTCCCAGATTTAATGCGAATTTTCAAGGCGTTTTAAAAGTCCTTGATAAAAACATAGAATTTCAATTCATCATACAGAATATAAGTCTTGGTGGTGCTAAAATTCGAACATCAATAGCAAATACCAAGATACCTATCGATTCAGAAGTCGATATCGCTATATATATTTCGAATAACAAGCAAGTTTTATTCCAAGGAAAGATTCTTAGATTAGAAACAAATACAGACGACAGCACTGTGTCGTATGCACTACAAATAATAAAAATCGATAAAGTCAATCATAACATCCTGAGCAATCTAATAAAAAAGCTGTATGATTTCTGGAGGCCAATGCTCTTTTTTAGTATATACCTATCATATATTACTTTTTATTTATGCAGAAAAAACATATCTGTTGGGCAAGGACCAATGGCACATGAGCTAGGTTTTACAAATACTCAATTAGGTCTACTAGGAAGTACATTATATGTTACATATGCGGTAGGAAAATGGATTAATGGAATGTTAACAGATAATGTAAACATTAGGATAATACAACCATTGTCGTTATTTCTATCCGGTATCTTTAATATTGGATTAGTCTTTTTTGCAAATATGGATATAAAAAATATGTATCTACTACTGTACTTATTGGCATTTTGTTGGGGATTAAATGGAGTGTTTCAATCTGGTGGTTATGCTCCATGTATAAAAACATTAACGTATTGGTTTTCAAACAAAGAACGTGGATTTAAGTGGTCTATATGGTTTACTAGTCATCAAACTGGAACATGGCTTGCAACGCTTTTATCTGGTTTTTTATTTATTAGATGGGGATGGCAATCTGTATTTTATATACCTGGTATTATTGCGATTGTTGTAGGTATACTTCTTGTATTTACATTAAGAGATAGACCAACTTCTATAGGATTGCCAAATGTAGAACAATATCATGAAAATTCTGAGGAAATTGTTAGTGAGAAATCAAAAACAAATATAAAAGAGTATTTTCAAACGTTCAAGGATCAAATCCTTTTAAATAATACTATATGGCTTGTGGCATTAAGTTGCTTGTTCTTGTATATAGTTCGATATGGTACGATTGATTGGTTAACTAAATTTATGGTAGAAGTTAAACAATATAAAATAAATCAAGCAGCATACAAGCTTAGCTTGATACCTTTATTTGGAGTCATAGCACCCGTTGTAATAGGATATATTGCTAACAAATTTTTTAAAGGTAAAAATGTGTTAATATCAATATTAGCACTCGTGTGTACAATAATAGCGATTGTAACATTTAAATGCACTAATAATTGGATTATAGAATTTATGGCATTAGGACTGCTCGGGTCAGCAGTAACCGTGCCCATGATTTTCATAGAAAATATATTTGCAGCACAGTGTGCAGAAAAAAAATTCGTAGGTGCTGTAACTGGATTTGTTGGAATGTTTGCCAATTTGGGATCGGTTTTATCTAGTGTAGGGACAGGTCTTATATTAGATAAATATGGATGGAACGCAACTCTAGGATATTGGATTTTCGCAGCAACTCTAAGTATATTATTTACTTTACCTTTACTCAAAATAAAAATAAAATCCTAAAAATGATTTTTTGTAAATACCCAACAGACGGAAAACACTGAACTATAAATTGACGCTTCAATAAGTGCTCCGAAAATAAAAAGTGGTATGAATTTCGATAGGCCATTTGCCATGATAGGATAACCTCGTAATAAGTTTTATAGAATAGTATAAACGGTTAGACTCTGACAGGTTAGATGCATCAAATCCTTTCACCAGCACAACATCATAAACAATACAAGCAACATCAATATTGAAACAAGGGACCAATACCCAATTGCTCAGCAACTGAGCGAGACTATCTTCACACTCTCTACTAATTCATTATCGCCTATCGCTCATAAGTCATATCATAAGTCATACAGGTTGTATGCACTCTCACTGTTGTCATTTTGATTGTACGCCAAACTAATCGCGAATATACGGATATTTGGTGCTTGCGGAAGGATGATTTTTTTGATTTTGCTGACAGTGGCGCTGGTAGTTTAATTGCATACTTAAAAATATATGAGTATTGGTAAATTTCATCACGGCCTTGGAATGTTGATGAGAGCAAAAATAGGCCAAATTATCACGTTTTAAAAACGGCATTTCTAATTCGACCATATCCCCATTGCTATTCCATTTGCGGTTATACCATTGGCCCACATAACCTCCTCCGTAGTTGACTTTCAAAGTATGTGTCGTTTTTTGATGATTATTGTCTTCTAACACCAGGCGCATCTCTTCTTCAGCGCCAGAAACGGAAGTTGCAAGCAAATACAACCGATTAAATTGTCCATTCATCGCCTCGTCAGGAAGATCAATCGTTTGTCCTTGAGGAATCAAGACATTCTTTTCTCCATCCTTTTTTCCACCCAAAACAAAATTAATACTTTCGCTTTCCAGCTTTGCTGGAAAAAGTTCCGCAGGAAAGCTTTTTCCTTTTCCGTCTAAGTTGCCATCACTACGCGCTGAGTTAGAGGACACACCATCTAAATTATAATTTAGTGCCAGTGGCAATGAACAGGGCGCTTGAATCTTTTCTGCAGAAGATGACGGCAACAGGGTTACTTTTAGTGTGCGCAGCTGGTACGGGCCAAATGAAAGTGTCACTGAATGATCGCTGTCGCTGTTTAGTTGCATGCCATTGTCGACAAACATTGGATCTGTCGATTTTTTTAAATTTAGCGGTCGCTCTTGTCCATCAACCTCCGCCACACTAGCGACACCATTTCCTACCTGTAGTTTTACCACTTGGGTATCTTTTCCAGCGAATTCTTGTAGTCGCACAATATATTCATGATCACTATTATCGGAGTTATCGGAATTATCCGAGTTATCTGAGTTATCAGAGTTATCAGCAATTTTTAATGCCCGTAAGATTACTGTTGGTGTGCTAATATCAGCAGCGGGGCCAGAACCAGTAATGTTTAAAAATGTTTTGGCAGTGATAGTCGATGGATGGCGGGCGACGGATTCTTCCCCTATTTTAAATACACTTAACGGTCGATTGAATTTTTCTCCGGCCCAAAAGGAAGCGCCTTTTTTCCAATCTCCCGGATGTCCCATTAATGCATATCTTATTTGGTGGCGTCCAAAATCCTGGGTTGTTTGATCGTAAAAATCACTATCTCTATCGGCCTTAGGCGTGTAAAGTAACGTTAACCGTAGCGTATTGTCGCTTGGTTTATCCGAACCGTATTTAGAATCCTCGATGATAGTTACGCCTAGCTCTCCGCTATTGTCACTAAGATCAAACCATTTATGAGAAGGGACTTCATATTTCAGAGGATGATTATTATTGCGCTGAACAGTTCCCAACTCCCAGTTATAAGTGGCCAAAGGGTTAGCAATGCTTAGCGGGAAAATTGCTTTGAGAGAACTTCCTTTAGTAAACCAATCAATTTGATTTGTAAATTCAACTAAGCGCCCCCCTTTACTCAAACTAACCAACTCCACAAATTTTGAACCAAGTGTACTGCGTTCCACTTTTAACGTTACCCGTAGCGGACCACTTTCGACAATTTCAATTTTTGCTGGACCTTTAAGATAATCGTAAGGAGGATTTTGACGATCTTTCCAATCCATATTCCATGCAGGGTACTCACTAGGATATTCCGCTAAAAAACCTATACGGATTTCTTCGGACAGCAACTCTTTGTTCAGCTCTTTGTCATAAATGCTATAGATGTTTCCTTGATCATTAAAACGCACCTTGTATTTTTCGTTGGCAAGCGAACGTTGATCAATAAACAATGTAGATGGGCCCTTGCTACTGCTACTTCTACTTCTAGTAGTACTGATACTGTGGTTACTATTCTCATAATTAAGACGATAGTATGCCACACCTAAAGATGGAACTTTTGCTAAACTAAAATATAATTGGTTAGGGAGAAAATAAAATTATGAAAACAATTTTGGTTACTGGGGGAGCCGGACATGTTGGCTCACATATTATCGAACAACTCGTTAAGAATCCAAACAATAAAGTAATTTCTTTGGATAATTATTTTAATGGGAGAATTGAAAACCATATTACTGGAGCTGAATATCGAGAAGGTCATACCAAGGATATTGATAAATTAATTCCCGAAACTCCAGATATTATCTTTCACTTAGGTGAATACGCCCGTATTGCTCCTTCTTTTGACGACATCGAACAAGTTTTTGACATGAACACTGTCGGTACCTTTGCTGTTATTGAATTTTGTAAAAAAAGAAAAGTAGGTAAATTAGTTTATGCCGCTTCCAGTACCAAATTCGCCACTAATGGACAAGAACGTTTTGCCAATCCATATTCTTTTACCAAAGCCAATAATGTTGACTTGATAAATAGTTATGGCGAGTGGTGTAAAAAAAATTCCAACCCTGACTTTGAATTTAATTATGCCATTTGTTATTTTTATAATGCCTTTGGACCTCGAGAAAAAGGTGATGGAAAATATGGAACATTAATTGCCAAATATCAAGATATTTACCTAAATGGTGGCAATTTTACAGTCAATAAACCTGGTACTCAAAAACGTAATTTTACCTACGTTGGTGATTTGGCCCGAGGCATGATTCTAACTGCCGAAAAAGGTCATGGTAATGGCTATACTTTAAATAATAAAAAAGCTTATTCCATTATTGAAATAGCTGAAAGTTTCGGTGGACCAATAGAATACAAAGATGGTTATCCTGGTAGACAAGATTCTGGGGATACGTCAACCCAAGACAAAGCTCGTACCGAACTTGGATGGGAAACTACTGTTGATATCCTCGATTACATCAAAGATTTTATTGCCAAACATCCAAGAAAATAAAGATATTAAGATATAAAAAAATATAATTTGATATACTTTTATACTTAAATATAAGTTAGCAGACTATTGAAACGACTGCTAACTAAGGCTTAAAACAAAATACATCCTATCTTTAGGCATTATTAAAACAAAAAATTATGAAATCTCCAAAAAAATTTCTTTCTATCAATTTTGGTTGTCGAGTCAACGCTGCCGAAACCAACCAATGGTCTCAAACTTTTATTGACCAAGGCTATTCTCCAACAAATTCAAACCCCGATATTATTTTTATCAATACTTGTGCTATCACCAAAAAAGGTGAAAAAGAATCTCTCAATAAAATAAAAATTCTCCGTCAGAAATACCCTACATCTAAAATTTTTGTCTCTGGTTGCGCCAACTTAGATAAAATAAAAGACTTGGACAATGTTTCTGTTTTTAAAAACGATCAAAAAGAAAAAATATTAAAAGAATTGCAATCAAGTTACACTCGCCATATAAAAGATAAGTTTAGTCACACCAATCGCTTTCTCTTAAAAATTCAATCTGGTTGTAGTCAGTTTTGTTCTTACTGTATTGTTCCTTTCAAACGCCCTAAATTATTTTCTTTATCAATCGAAAAAGCTGTAAATACTGTCAAAAAAGCAGTAGAGAATAATTATCAAGAAATTATTATTACTGGCGTCAATTTGGATCAATATCAATATGGTTTTTCTAAACTTATCAAAAATTTATTAGAAAAAACCGACATCAAATTAATTAGTTTTGGATCTATTCCCATAAACTGTATTGATCAAAATTTTATTAATCTTTTCAAAAATAAAGATTACCAAAACCGTCTTTCTCATTTTCTTCATATCCCTATTCAATCTGGTTCGGATAAAATTTTAAAACTTATGAACCGCCCATACGATTCAAAAAAAATAATTGAAACATTTAATAAACTTAAAAGCCTCCCTTCTTCAAGGGAGGTCCCTCCGAGTAAAACGAGGAGAGGAGTGGGTTTCGGTACTGACATCATTGTTGGTTTCCCCACTGAATCAGAAAAAGATTTTCAAGATACACTTAAACTTTGTCAAAAAATTGGTTTTACTAAAATTCATGTCTTTAAATATTCTCCTCGTCCCAATACCAAAGCCAGAATTATTTTCGAAAACTCACCCAAAATTTCTAAAGAAACTTTAAAAGACAGATCTAATAAAATAAAATTAAGTGAACTGAAAAACTGAAATTCTGACAAACTAACAATCTAATTTATCGTCCAAAATAGACTTCCATCTCATCAAACACCTGAAATTTAAAAGATACTTCTTGCCCTGGGAATCTAGCATTTTTACCCCAGATATAAGCTTTATTAACATCATCTCTCATCTGGTTAGAAATTCTTTTTAAGACTTGGTCCAATGTATAATTATTTTTAATAATTAATGGTTCTTTTTTATCAGCCTCACTAGTTCTGTCTTTCTTTAAATAGACCCTCACCAATCCCAAACCTTGCCAAACTCTTTCCTTAAATTCTTCCAACCCAATTTCTTCACCAACACACATTTTTAAAACTCTTTCTGGAATCTTTTTAATATCAACTGGTTTTGCCAAATCCATTTTAGTAATTATCTCCACCGCTGCCATATATTTTCTAGTTTTAACTAATCCATCAATCAATCGATCAACTGTTTCAATTTTTTCACCCAATTGAACAATGGCGTTATCCAACCCCATTTCTTTAGCGATATCAACTATTTCTTCTCTATCAAAAGAATTATATGGATCAATTACTTGTAACGCTCCTTTATGGGTTTTATAAACTGTTATTTTTGGC
>JADGBS010000012.1 GCA_015231325.1 Oligoflexia bacterium
TTTTAAGGGACGGATGATAAATTTCATAGTTGTCAATACTGTCAATAGTAACGCATTTTATGATTTTGATCTGGTTTCTGGTAAAAGTTTTTTGCGTCATCGCCGTTGTGGACAGAAAGACGTTTGGGGGCAATACAAGGGTCAGCTTTACCTTCCCCCATATACTGAGGGAGTGATTCCGCGATTAATCAATGCTGCTGGACGACCGTTACAGATACTGGTGTTTGGCCGCGGGGATTACTACGCCAATGAGGTGGGACCGGTAGTCTTTTCCACTCATCGCGCACGTATTGTTGGGGCGCTTGAACGTGAGCGTTGTTTACGGGTGCCTTGTGTTGGTGATGGGTCCAACGCAAAAGGACAGAACTGGAGCGTGGAAACAATACTTTTGGCGGTTGACCCGGAGGACGAGGCGTATCAGCGAATAACTACTGTCAAGCAGTTGAAGCAAAAAATTGATTGGGATTATATGTTGGCATTTTTACAAAACGAAGAGGGCGGAGTAGAAATTGAAGGACATATTTATCCTTATTTACGAATAGCAGGCAAGGAGTTGGGAGCAAAAGAGGCGATAGAAAAAGTTGCTCGTGATATTTATGTTTTCGAGAAAAAAGATTTGTTTGGTATGCGCTCCTCTTGTCATCAACTTTACAAGTTTCTTTGGAAGAATTTAGGAAGGATTAAGTTGGCAGAGGTTTACCGGAGTTTGGGTGAGACCCTAAGAGTGGCGCATCTGGAATTTCGTAAAATATTGAAAGAGAGGGGAGGATTAAAAGCAGAGTTAGAAGAGATTGAATCTAAGGAAGCGCTTTCTGTAAACGCAGCGAAAGCTGCGTCTGCGACATCATCTCAAGAAGAAGCAAAGAAAAAGATTTATGAGCTCGAGGGTTCTTATTTGTACGAATTATTTGGTACGGAGACTGCGGCCTCTGCCAAAACTGCCAAGATGCCAGAGACGAAGGTAGATGTGGAAAGTGTGGAAACTATTGAACCAGAAAGTGCCAAGCAGTTGACGATGGAGTCTTTGGCATCAAGGGGAGTATCACTTTCCATGGCCCATGGTTTCTACCAAGAGATGACCGCCGGACTTTTGGGTAAAATTAAGGAGTTGAAATATGGGGGAGCGAAAGAGCAAAGTGGCCCTATGTTGCGTTCGCAACAAGAAGTTCTTAGTGAATCGGCAGCACTAGCAGATATTTTTAAGGAACGTTTCGTTTTTTTTCACCAAAAATTTGCTGAACAGTATACTACCTGTATCAAATACGTAAAGGCCAGTGATGGTAATGGTAATTATTATCGACATTGGTTTTATGCCTACGTAGAATTATTCTACCTATTGCGTTCTGCAGGATATATCTATGATTGTGATCGTCAACAATGGACTATGGTCAGTGTTGAAAAAAAGATACAAGACCTGGTTGTTGGTAACTGTAGAGGTGTGGTTTTTGATAGAGCATTCCCCAAAGCATTAGAACTGTTAAATCAATTACGGATGCAGGGCAGGCAGTATTATCGTTATGTGGAATATGATAATTGGCCAAACGCTACTCACAATAAATTGTTCTCCTGGGTAAAAGAAAGTGGAAGTCATCCCAATTGCAGTAGTCAAAAAGACCAAAAAGAAGTGAATGTTTGGTCGAATATTAACAATGGCGCACCGCTTTTTTTTGAGGGAGCAGGGTGGCCGTTGTTTGTAGAAAAAGAATCATTATTTAGTAGGAGTAAACGTAATGTTCTGTAGATCGCAGTGTTCTTGCGTAGTAGTTTCAGGGGATGAGTGGCCTAATCGTTTAACCCAGATAAAATATAGCGAAGGATTTAGTTATTTTATAGGAATTGAGGGACCCTATGCATTTAATTCTCTTGTAAGTATTTTTGTATCTAATATGAGACTTAATCGCCAATTGAAGATTATTTTAGAATCAGTTGATACAGTTGCTAAATATCGAAAGATGCTTCTAGTTCTAAAAAATATTTGGCCAGGTGTTGAAGGATTGGTTTTGCAAATAGAAATAGGTAGAGATGGTGGTAGTGGTAGTGGTAGTGGTAGTGGTAGTAATGAGTTAAGTAAAAAACAACATGGACATGTTAAAATAGATGAATGGCATGATGAATGGCACTCGGCTTGCTATAATAACTTTCCACTAACATTGAAGTACATGTTGGATAAAGGGAATAAAGGGAACAAAGGGAACAAAGGGAACAAAGGGAACAAAGGAAAAATATTGTGTATGGATTTATCGTATTTTCGTACCAGTGGGTGTGATAATACAAACACAAAATTTCCTAGTGATTGGTCATGTACCAGTTCTATCTTACGTTTGATGGCATTAGAACTGCTTGCAAAAACGACGATTCCTTCACGTGCGCAGGTTGTTAGGATGTTAATGTTGGAGTGGGAAAGAATCGAAGATCATTTATATTCGCTTGGAGAGTTGGCATATGCGTTGACCGCCGGTAGTTATGCAACCAGATTTGTGCAATTGAAGAGGATGGTTTCCGCTCTGCTTAAATGCCTGCCTGCGGCAATTTTGAAGCAAGGAGGTCTTGCATTTTGGCCAGGGGGAGAGTGGTTTACCCAAAATTTGCATACGGTTAAGTCTTTACAAGAAAAAGTTACATATTTGAGACGATTATTTCGATTGAGAACATGGCGCTTTAGTAAAAAGTGTGAAGGTCAGATTACTGCTGAATTTGCCACTAATTGGGGATACTCCGGCCCGATATTGCGTGCCTGTGGTATTCAATATGATTTGCGGAAGGCCCGGCCATATTATTATTATTCTCAACTTGATTTCCAGATTCCCGTTGGTCACATGGGAAGCATAATGGATATTTATGAAGTAAAGTGGGAAGAAATTTTTCAATCTATTAAAATTATTTCTGCACTTCTTAATTCTCTGCCCGGCGGAGATGTTTGTATTGAAATGGCGGAGGTTAGTGAATCTGATCAATCTGATCAATCTGACCAATCTGACCGACTTGATCAACTTGATCGACTTGGTCGACTGAATTATCTTTCATTAGAATCCCCTGGAGGAGAGCTAGGGGTTTTTGTTAGTCAAAATATTAGTTTAATACCACGTCATCCCGGATTTTTTTTGCTACATTCTTGGCCTCAATTGGTGCAGGGTCTTTCCGTTGAGGAGGCGATGAATTATTTGCTAGGATTTAATGTTAAGATTGAGGAGTGTTATTATCCAACCATGTTTTCATAATATTGAATGTCGTAATGCTTAGAGTGGTTAGACAGGGTTTAAAGTTATAAGTGAATTCTGTTAAAGAATTACTGGCAGCAGTGTCAGTGATAGCTCTTAAAACCAAATAAGGGGTTTTAGTGAGCGAACATATTTGTGCTACAGCTGAACTCTCCCAATCAACCGCCAATGGTGATTTCATCGTAGAAAATTCTTGTCGCAGTTCATCCCTTCTTTGAGTGCTAAAAATATTTTCGGTGCCGGATAAAATAGTGCCGGTAAGAATCGCATTCTTTATACTCGTGGTAGCATTTGAGGTCATAGTGTGACACATCTGCAGCAGATGAGAAGGAGGGGCAAAGTTTGGTTTAGGGGCGGGATGACTGTAATAATCATGTTCAATGATTTTTTCAGCGAGCACCATACAACCAATCGGGGTATCATCAATCGCACCAGCACTCCCAATATGCAGTAGCAGGTTTGGGGTATAGCAGTCGATAAGTTGCTGGGTGGTGGCAGCTGCTAGTACTTTACCCATGCCAGAGACGCTGATCACCAACCGTAGCATTAGCTTCTCACTGCGCAGCATATGGACAGAAGACCGAATAGATTTTTCGGTGGAGCATTCAGTGAAACCGAATCGCTGTTTGAACTCTTTTGGTAAAAGAGAAACAAATATTTTTTTCTCTGCTGCCAGTGGAAGCAGTAATGCTATAGTTGTCGAAATCGGAATTTTGGAAAATTTAGTCACTATAGTAATCTCATTCTTCTTCTATATCTCCGTTGTCACTATTGATCTTACCGAAGTGAAAAGCTTTTCCGCGATTCACCTCGAAACCAGGAACAATTTGTTCTCGCATTGGAGATAGTAACTTTTGCCTGAAGGTGGACTGAACCGCGGTTTCTTCGACCATTTCGTCTAATTGAAAGGAATGCGGATCCTTGTACTCGACAGCGACCACTCCGGTTTGATAAGCGGAAAGGTAGGTACCCTGCGGATCAACAACATAATCACGCAATTGCAAATGTCCGTGAGATGTTTTTATCTGAGGCAGATGGGACGTCACCCCTTGGTCAACCGTAATCTGATGATTATAAACCTTTGGAGCGGAAGATTCAACTGCCACGCGCTCATCCATTTGATATGCAGAGCGTTGATATGATATTCCCATTTGGGGATGTAGAAAATCGATATCTTTGATTGCTATTTCTTGAATTACTGCCATCATTGCGTTGACGGTTGTGGGGTCGTTAATTGGATTTTGTAGTGCGTTGGCGCTTACCTCTTGTACAGTTTGTTGTAATTGGTACAAGGACAATTCGTTGCGTACCTGCTGTATTCCAAAGATTTTGAGAATATCATCATCTTTTAACAATATGCGATATTTATGTACTGCCAGCGCTTCCTGTGGCGAAGGATTTAGAATTTTTAATTCTAACCATCCTCGATTTTTGGTGATGGCGCTGCGATGAAAATCTTTTAACTCTTTCTTACTACGTAAGGTAACTCCATTTTTTACCTCTGCATAGAATCGAGCGCGAAGTTTTATTTTTGTAATTACCCCTTCATTTTGAAAGTGAGCACTTTTCCCATAAAATGTAATGGTGTAATTTTTTGCATACAAGGAAGGGGCGTCTCGAAGTGTGAGATCTATATTTACACTCGGTTGCTCTGCGGCCACTTCCGGGTTTGGGTGGGCCAATTGGAAAAACATCGTATCTACATCGCGTTGATACATGGTGGATTTGTATTCTTTCCGTGCAGAAGTGGTTGATACTATTTTTTGGGAAGTAAACAGTGAATTGACTATACTTTTTCCCTGATCGATTCCAAGTAAAATGCTTGTTGGATGGTGTGGGTTTAGTGGGTTTACTTGATTTATTGATGATCTTAGCACGGTCTCTTCTGGCATATCTGCCGCATTTTTATAATCATCTTCATCGGAAATTTCGGAGGTATCCTCAGGAAAATCGATTGGCTCGATGAGGGTTGGGTGTTTCGCTCTCTTGCTGGAAAGTGCTTGTTGTATACTTAATGCACGTTTGTTGTTATTAAGTTTTTTTGGGACAACGGATTCGTATCTTCTTTCATCTTTTTTAGCAAAGACAGGCGAAACGATAAGAATGTTAATAGCGCAGATAGTGAAAACTTTGACGAAAATTTTAGTGGAAATTTTGGCAGAAAAGCTACTAATTCGGTTAAATTTTTCCTGCATAATTAACTCCTTTTTCAGATGTTTTTTTAAGGTTACTTTCGTTGGTCGATAACCTTTATTAGTTTTCCGGTATTTGGTGTATATACCAAATTTTTTGCGGGAACCATTGTTACGTCAAAAGTAATAACTCCTTCGCGATAAACGTCGTTGAATTCCCAGTAATTTTTTAAGATGCTATCTTTTATTTTTTTCGTTAGTTCCGTTAATTCTTTTTGTGATTCAGAATTATTTGGAGCGAGGGCCAGCATAATTTTTAGATGATCGATGTTACTGCCATCTAAGGGAAGAATGATTATTTGCATCTCCAGTGGAAAAAGCAATAAATCTGATTTTTTTATCTCAGCAGTGAGATTAATTGCATGCAATATTTTTTGATAGTGCAAGAATGGACCACCGGCCTTAAAGATTTCCCCATAGCGACATAGTAGTTCAAAACGAGGTGCTCTTCTTCCACAAGGACAAGCTCCCTGTACCCAGCGACCAAGATCGCCAATTTCGTAACGTAACAAAGAGTGTCCACTACGCGCAAGGGAGGAAAAGAGCAGTCTACCAATCGCGGTACTTTCTGGAGGAATCAGTGAATTGTCTTCTATCCCTACTATCTCTAATTGTTGCAATTTAGTTTGTAAATGATGAATGCCGCCATCAGAATAGGCGCACTGATATCCTAAAGGACCAGCATCTACACTTCCATAAGTTGCAGATTTAATAATTTCTACAGCGAATTCTTGATGTAAGAATTCCTGCTGAGAAGAGGCGAGGTGTTCACCTCCATAAAAAATCTTTTTTATTCCATGGTATTTTTTTAGAGCATTGGCCACTAAGGGATCTCGAAAAAAATGATTGAGATAACTGGGTGTTCCCATTAGTGTATCAATTTTAAATTCCAAAATTGTATCTAGCACAACCGAGAAATCCTGGAAGGCACCCATTGGCCAGATTTTGGCCCGTAACGATTCCAAAATAGTAAAAAAACTAAGAAAACCGCCATACAATCCTCCAGCATAAAAGAGGTTCATTATTCGGTCGTTTTCAGGATCGAGACCGGCGGCCAATAGACCATCTGCAGCGATATTCATCTGATAGTGATAATCATCATACGAAAAAGTTGAGACCTTTGCTTTACCGGAGCTTCCACCACTACGAAAAGTCAGCTGTTGAAGTTCTGTGATGATTTTTTGCGACTGAAATCCCTCTTTCGTAAGGATGTTCGGGATGCTTTTTTCAGAAGAGAAGACAGACGGGTGAATGTCAGAACGAATGTTAGATAAATAGTTTCCGATTTGCGCGCGATTGATCACATTGGTGTCAACTGCTAGCGAGACTTTACGAGCATACCTGGTCAGTGCATATTCACCGTCATGAGGTTCTCCTAAGTAGCTATTATGCATTTCACCTAATGGTCTAATGCGCACAGCTCCAGCACGATAAAAAAGATTGCTTAGTTCCCATGTCTCATCTGGTTGGGCCGAGAGTCCAACAGTTTGTAGATAGGAACGATGACCACTTAGGTTTTTAATAATGTTAGTGCGTGAAAGTGGTTTAACCCAAATGGTGCGAAAAAGTGGAGAGGAACATAGTTCTGAAGAGTAATCCAGAAGTACGCGCCAATTTTTTTCCGCGCTGGTGTCAGCAAAAATTTTTCCTTTACCCAGAAGCGTCTCTAAACGGTGTAGTTCAGTTACGTTCGTGATTTCGGCCCACTCCATATCCATCGGAGTGCGCTTGAGCTTATGTTCTCGAGAGTAGTTGGCCAATTCTTCAGCGAGAATAATTGCAAATTGTTCGAGTGTTGATCGCTCACTTTGGTTGCCGTGGTCATCTTCGCCATTTTCGTCGCTTTCGAGATAAACTATCTGTGGACTAGAACAGGCATTTTGCTCTAATAATGTTATATCTATAATCAGTTTGCGAGCGATGTCGCAAATATTTGCCAACGTGTTTGTGCTTTTTTTACTGACATAGGCAAAGGATATTTTATGCCCAAACGTAATCATTCTGGTCTGCGGTCCAATCAATCCTCTGATGTTCATTACCGCCTGATCTCCGCCCCATACCACTACCCCGTCGCTAACGGAGAGCAATTTGCGGAGAGTACTCTGCTCTTTGGAAGAAATATCAACCCAACAGATCATGTCTTTCAATAAATTAGTTTTGTCGCATTCCAGCAGTAGTTCTAATATTTTTGGAGAGAAATGGTCATTGGTCGCACTTTTTAAGATATTAATATTACCTAATAGCAGAGATTCAATGACGCTGAGTGCACCAACGCTCAAGACATTTCCGGGAGTGATATGAGTAACGAGGCCTAGTGAAACCCATCCTTCATAAGTATTACAACTATCATAACGATTCCAACTGTTATGGCCGTGCAAACTATCGATTTTTTTTAAGTCGAAAGGATCTTCGAAAATATTGGGGATACTCAGTTCCCGTTTAAGTTTTAATTTTAAATTATCCGCACGCAAAAAATTTGCGATTTCCATTATTTGAGAGGAATAAGAATCAATATTTTCGACGTTGGCCAGTGCATTATTGGTCACTTCATTGTTGGCCACTTCATTTTGAACGAGGGTTTCTATTAATTTTTGTTGTAATTTTTTGTCGCTTAGTAAACGGATGCTAAGAAGATCACAGGCCGCAAGAGTATCCTGGTGTTGTGTTTTCTTTTGTGACAACCAATAACCTAAATGCAATTTGAGATTGCTTAATTCGATTTCTAATTCGTGATCGCTGATCCATTTTCCACGCCACAGATGTTGTCTGTTTTTATTATTCATTATCTTTATTTCCTTTTCCTTATTCGTGTTGAAGCATTTCTGCAGCAGCGATGGCGCAACTGCGATTTTTACTGATCCCCGCTCTTCCGTGGATTACAAAGTAAGGGGTGCCAACCTGGCAGGCGCAGGCGGTCGCGGGATACCAGCTGGCAAGATCGCTCATAAGGACACTCATTGCGGGTACGGAAGTGATATAAGGAGAGATCAATTGTAAAAAACCTGCTTGACCGGAGGGAAGTGGTTCTAATGTTTTTAGGTCACGAATAAGGACTCGGGACCAAACCGGAATGTGAAAATGATGGTGCTCACATTCAATGTAAGGAATGCAATGTTCGACCGAACCGAAACCATCGCGTATGCGGGAATTGGGTATTCCTAGCCATTCTTCTATAGAGGCATACAACTCCTCTTTGCTAATTGTTTCATTGCTATGTCCTTTTAGTCCTCCGCCCAAAAATACTAAAGATTCGGAAGGTAATTGATAACGAGGGGAGTTTAATTCTTTCATCCGTTTTAGCATGAAGTAGAGAAACGCAGGAAATCCTAATATGCGTACAGGAATCCCCTCGTGCGCATATTCCGCGATAGCATGAATGCTACCAGACCAGTCAAAACGATATTCACCATTGCCGATATGTTTCAATGCATGGGTAACACGTTTTGTTGGAGCATATTTACAAAGATAGTTATCTGTGTATGCTGTTCCTAATGTTTTGTCGACTTGTGGTTCGTAGGCAAATAGTAAATAATTACAAGGATTGTTAGGTGTTATCCACCCATAATATTTAAAGATGCGATCAACCATCTTCTGTGCCGATTCTATAGACCAACGGTCAAAAAACATTTGTGATTTTTGACCAGTAGTTCCTGAAGAGGTTAGATGCATAAACACCTCTTCTTTCGGAATACTCAATAATGAATGTCGTTTAAAAAAATTTGCCAAGATATATGGAATTTTTTCCAAATTACCATTATAGCGCCCGCTTTGGCAGTCACTTTGGCAGCTGCTATTTTTTAGCAGCTCATCGAAAAATGGTAAGGCGCGGCGATGTAGTTCTAGATTTTCTGCCATCGCTTGCTTGAAAAGCAACTCCATTTCACTGCTGTAGTAATCTTTATATGGGTCCTCTATTGCGCAAAGTTTTTGAATATAACTACTGACGTAATTGCTCATAATTGTTATTGCTCTCCATTCACGATGGCCCGGTCAACTTAGTCAGGGGATCTTAAATGAAATTGGTTTTTTACCATAGGATATTTTTTGTGTTTCATGTTTTTAGGGTTAATTGGCAAGGTCGGTAGGCAAAATTTACGCATATATTTCGTTAGAAACGAAAATCCTTGGTGTTTTTCCTTGAACAGCACAACTATCGCCTAAGGCCTATATAATGCGGTTTTTGGTGGCGAGATCACAAATTATGAATTACAAATATTTAGGAGTTGATTATGCCTTCGGTATCGATTTGCTTATTGTTAGCAACACTAACATTATTTTCTACATCGTCATTTCTTGGGGCCTTTGCTAGCAGTGGTTCACGTAGTCCAAGTAGTTCAAGTAGTTCAAGTAGTTCAAGTGATTCTTTAGAATCAAGCACACAAGACCGAGATGCACTGCAACAGTTGATGAAAGTTTTATTTGATAGAAGATTAGTGGTTTCCAGCGCATGCAGAGATAATCAAAATTTAAATTTTGGGGTGATTGTTGCTAATCCCTATTTCAAAATTTATCGCTCCTCTGCGTTGGGAAATTTGGGGGTGGCAGATTTAGAGATGCATTTACAAAACCCTAATGATTTGCCACGTACCATAGTCTACTTAAATCGTTGTGGGTATCAAAATGACGACCCCCTAATTGTAGCAAAAGAGAGGGGAATACAGTTGTTCAAAGGTCTTAGCAATAAACCGCACTATATGGCCGGAAATTATGCAGAAGAAGAAAAAAATAATAATTTTTTTCCTCGATCTCGAATTGTTTACAATTTTATTCATCCGCATGGTACCTCAGGTTATGCCGGATACAATGTATATTTGAGCGAACATAATCCCCTACACGATTTGTTGGTCGCTTATGATTTCGGTGAGCGGGATAAAGGTATACGCGGTGGAAGAGATGGATTGTATAACGTTTTGGAAAGGATATTGTTGGGACAAGTGGATGGCCCAGTGCTGTTTCACTGCAAAGGCGGAATTCATAGAACTGGAATGGCAGCGCTGGCCATTCGTTATCTGCAAGGTAATGCCTGGATTGCGCCGTTTGCGGCCGTAAAACTGCATGCCAAGAGAGATAAATTTTTTCCGAGGTGCAAAATCCTGCAGAATATGAGTACTTTACTCATAACCCTTTACAATTTCGTACTGAAAATATTCAGGCAATCGCCGAACTTAGTAATGACCATCGATTTAGATGTATTCGTAAGGCCCTTGCTCCTTATTTGAATTTTTTCAACCACGAAAACCCTTTTTGTAAAGGGCCGCAAGGGCGTACACCGGCGATTGGCCCTGTTCCAGTGGATATGATTAGCACCGCCGCAGTTAATGCGGGGTTACTACCACCAGGGGCAGAGTTTATTAATTTTCTGGGGAGATCCTTGGAGGAGTGTAGATACACTTTCGAACAAGAAACTTTGATAAAAAAGGATCTAGATTTGATTGACAGTATTTTGAGAGATAGCGACGAAAATTTGGTAAGGGTAGATGATCGAGGAGAGTTGGTGCCTGCTAAAATTTCACCTGTACCGTTGCAAGTATCTTTACAATTGGCCAATGTTAAAAAGCGTCTTAGCAAGATGCTTGGTTGGACGCCAGGGTCTTCGCTTGCTTCAGAAATGGGGGGGGATCAACAACCAAATGTCAATGAGGAGGAAATTTTAAAGGTGGCAAATAAGCTCTCTGCAATTTATGGACAAATCAGAGTTTATCAAAAGTTGTTACACAAGTTGACCACTATTTTTGCAGAAAAAAGTTATATAAACCAGGAGTTGAAAGCTGCGGGGATTGAGGAGTTGGTTGGGTCTTTGATGCTTGGATATAATAATATGTTAGAAAAAATTAAGGTACGCGATACTGCCCTTTATCGAAAAGTAGTCAAATTGAATCAAGTTTATTAACTCCAACTCTGCGACAGCTTAATTCTACTTAATAATACCGATTCGCTATGATAAAAAAAATGGCCAAAATGTATTATTTGTCATTCAATATAAGTTTCAGCAATGCTATCGTAAACCAAATTACGGATTTTCGCAGATTACGACCTAGTGTTTTTTGGCATATTTTCTCTGAAGTGAAATCAAGCAGACTCAGGTTAAATTTGGTGAAAGTTGTATTGTTGGAGTGAGTGGTGACGGGTGAGTAATAATGGGGTGGGTAATAACGGGGTGAATAATAACGGAGTGATAACAACATGAAATTATCTTATCAATTGCAAAGAAAGCTTGATTTTCGGGGTCTGTGCGTGGCGACCCTGAGATTGGCACTGACCACAATGATCTCCATTGTCACCTTTTCCTTTTTTCTTTTTTCCTCAAACGCATTGTTATTTGCCGCGTTTGCGCCTGATGGAGTGATTGGTTCTCAGGATAATAACGCTCCCGGTTTTCAATACCGGAAGCCGATTAACAAAGTGCGGGCCCTGAGTGGTCCAACACCATCTAATGATTGGTGGACTGGTCTTTTAGTTAGGGATGATCAGATTACAGTCAGTCCTTACCCCCTAGTTTTGGGTTTTTGCAAGAACCAATTCCCTGCAGAGCAGGATGGCTGGGCATTGGCGGTATCCTTTAAAGGGAAGGGGGAAGTGCAGGAAAGAAGTGGTGGCCCGATCGTTGGATATAATAAAGTTAATTGGAAAGTTGGATCTCCAGTACAATTTGATTTTTTGATATGGAATGAGCGATTAGAAAAGGGGAGCACTACTAGCAAATTGAGTGATTTTGGTGATTGGCATGTAAAAGTAGAAACCAGCGATAACTCTGGACATGCCATGTATTCCACTTTTGCAGCGGGAAGTCCCTTCGTTTATAACGAATTCATCAATGGTAATCCACGGATAAATTTCAACAACTATGGTGTGGATATTCGTTTTTACACGAAAGATGGAAAAAGAGTTTTAAATGATCCAAATAATCTGAGAGGAGTACACATTGGTGATCATCTCATTGTTAGATTGTTACATCCTGTGAATCAATCACCACGATGGTTTGGTTTTTTTGCTGCAGAAAAAACTGAGTGGCAGCGATTGGACTGGACCAAAATGGTTATAAAACTTCGAGGTAAAGATAATATTGGTCTATCTTTGCCCTTGGATTCGCCGTTGGCATCACCATCTCCGTTGCCGTCGCTATTAGATGCATCATCGAACTACTTATCGATGGCGGTGATTAACGGATTGGAGGACGCAGAGCTTTTCTACGAACATGCTTACAACAAAATTGTTGCAACTAAGGCCACCTATTCTTATAACGAGGAGCAGGCCACCCTCACTACCAAATATGAAATAACTACTTCCTCCTTGCGTGGGGCACAGCAATATGCGGACAATCCCCCCACATTGACTACTTTATTTCCTCACCAGTATAAGCATTTGAGTGCATCCTCAAAATTGGGACTTCACCCACAAGGATCTGCGGAACAAGGAGTTTTGGAAGACCGATATTATCAAACCATTAGAGGCAAATTGAAATTATTTCGTGGAAATTCATTCAGTACTGTTTTAAGAAATCATGGGATTTTACCTTTTTTTAATGCTCCATTAAAATCCACGGGCTATCGTACTGCTGAGGCCATCAAGTATTTGCAAGATGAACAATACGTAAAGGACTATTATAACGTTGATAGCTATGGAGGAGGAAAGGCACTGTTAAGAATTGCCGAGATGATTGAAATTGCAGATAAACTTGGAAATCCTTTGATCATTCCATACGGGGGAGGGACAGCGTACCGCTCCAAAGATGCTTTTATTACAAGTCTCTATAATGAATTTGCTGATTGGTTTACCTATTCTCCAGGTAAGGAGAAAACCTGGTGGGACGGAATTCCTCATCATTTTATGACCTACTTCGCTCCAGAGAACGGTAATTTTGGACATTTGGTAGGTTGGCGTGCAGGTTTTGGTACTCAAGCACTAAATGACATGCATTTTCATTTTGGGTACTGGATTCACGCCGCATCTATTTTGGCCAGACATCATCCGACTTTTGTTCGTGATTATGGGTGGGCGATCGAAGAAATAATTCGTAATATCGCTTCTCCTTATCGTAGTGATAATAAGTATCCCTACCTGCGGTATTTTTCCCCTTACATGGGCAGGAGCTATGCTAGCGGTTATTACTGGGATGATAACTACATGGGGAATGATCAGGAGTCCACCTCCGAAGCTATGAATGCCTGGGCCGGAGTTTATCTTTGGGGTTTGGCCACCAACAACAAGCTTTATCGGGATTTGGGTCTCTATCTTTACTGGACTGAAAAGAGCGCAATTGATGAATATTGGTTGGATGTAGATAGGGAGACACTACATCCTGACTACCCTTACGCTCACGCAGTAATATTGCGTGATACCGCTTATGACTTTAATACCTTTTGGGGTAGCAGGGAAATAGAAGAGTTATATGGAATTCAGATGTTGCCGATTACTCCCGCTACTTTGTATTTGGGGTTAAATCAGAATTATGCCAAACGTTTCTGGAAGCAAATGACAGACATTAATAGAGGGATAAATGGTAAGGATTTTGATGCTTGGGATGGAATTTTGTTGCGTTTTTGGGCACTTATCGATCCGCAGGCAGCAATTAGGAGTTTCCAATTTGGAAAACGTTATGGGCCGCCAGGAGCAGACTGGACCCCGATTCAAGATCATGAAACTTGGACTGGTGCTTACTTCTTTTTGCATAATATGAATATGCTAGGCGCGCCTTCGACGGAAGTATATGCAGACGCTCCTTCATATGGTGTTTTTAAGAAAGAAGAAATCTTTACCTTCGTAGGCTATAACCCTGATCCACATGAACCCCTTACCATTAATTTCAAGAACGCCGATGGTTGTGTGATTTATAGTATGAAAGACATCCCACCATTAAGTGTTTTATATTCTCGTTAATTATTTTCAGGGAAGTCGTCACCTTTTTCCCGCATCCCTTCTGTGTCGTTTCCTATGTAAATTAAATGTAAAATTTTACAGAACACCGACTTTGGATGGTCCATTCGTCCAAAGTTCATGTACATTGATATTGTGATACTGTGCTTAGATCATGCCTAGCGTCATGTACGCGTGATATTGGAAAATAACGAAGAAAAAGAGGTGCCTGATGTTATCTCGAAGTACATTACCGTCGCTAATAATAAAAAATAAGATCGTAAAATATCCCATTGTCCAGGGTGGAATGGGGATCGGTGTCTCTAATTTTAGACTGGCGGGCAGCGTAAGTAGAGAGGGAGGTCTTGGGGTTATCTCCAGTGCTGCCTTAGATCGGGTAGTATCAACCCGGATTGGTTCCCCCTTTAACGCAAGAGAGGCGGCCGCACGGGAAGTGCGCGACGCTAGAGAAATTGCACCGACGGGAATTATTGGCATCAACATCATGGTTGCAGTGGTGGAACAGTATGCCGATTCGATATTAGGGGCAATGGACGGAGGCGTAGATGTGATTATTAGTGGAGCAGGTCTTCCTCTTAAATTGCCTTTGGTTGTGGCAACTCATCCGCGCCGAGATGAGGTAGCGCTGATCCCCATAGTTTCTTCAGGGCGTGCATTGAAAATAATCATAAAAAAATGGGGCCGGCACAATTGTGTTCCAGATGCAGTAGTAGTCGAAGGACCACTTGCCGGAGGACATATTGGTTGGAGTAGCAAAAATGAGGCATGTGCGACTGAAAATTGCTTGGAAAATTTAGTGACAGATGTTTTACGCACATTAGAAGAAGAGAATTTAAAAATTCCGGTTATTGCGGCCGGAGGCATTTATTCCCATCAGGACATCAAAAAATTTATTGCCATGGGTTGTAGTGGAGTGCAGATGGGAACGCGCTTTTTGGCGACAGTTGAGTCAGGTGCCAGCGAAGAATATAAACAGCAGGTGGTGGCATGCTCTGAAAGGGATATTTATTTGGCAGATACTCCCGGATCACCATGTAAATTATTGTTTAGGGTTATTAAAAACTGTCCGTTTTATATGCAAGCGCTGAAACAAGAACGCTCACCTAAGTGTGATAAAGGATATCTGTTAATTGATGGTAAATGTGCTGCAAAAGATTCTTTTGAAAGTTTTTGTATTTGCAATGGACTTCTTTCCTCGGCGAACACTAGTACTAGTAACGGAGAAGGGTTGTATACCGTAGGGGCGAACGCTTTTATGGTTGATAAAATCTTGCCTGTTAAAACGTTGATGGAAGAACTTGTCTGAAACATTAATGTGAAACATTAATGCTTAATGTTTTAGCCTAAATTCGCTCATATGTACCTGTCGCTTTTCATGGCATGAAATCTTTGCGGCGATGGCCATTTCTAGCGCGATCAGCGCGTCAGTACCTCCCACAGAAATAGGGCGATTTGGCGACAAAATCGAAGAACAAAAATCTCTCAATTCCCGCGCATAGGACAATATATAGCGCTCATTAAAAAAATCTACAGGTCCTGATCCTTGAACACCCTCCCGATTATGGTAGCGATGAGTTTCTACGAGTTCGTTTTGCATCTCCAGCATTCCCTTGTCACCAAATATTTCCATCCTGTGGTCGAAGCCGTAGTCTGATTTCCTGGAATTGTCGATGACGGCGAAACCGCCACCTTCGAAGGTCAAAGTGACGAGCGCAGTGTCGTAATCGGAGATAGATGCCAGTGAAGGATCCCATAATCTATCTGCCAAAGCAAATACGCTTTCAACTTCACGCCCCATCATAAAACGACACATATCTAAATCTTGGATACTCATGTCAAGAAAAATTCCCCCTGATGATTCTAGATATTTTTTTGATGGGATGGAGGTTTCTCTACTAGTGGTTTTGACTAGATGTATCCTTCCAATTTTTTGGGCATTGATCATAGAGTAGATTTTGTAGCAGTTAGGATTGAAACGGCGATTAAAACCGATCATCAATTTCACATTATTGTCTCTTACAGATTTCAATGCGATTTTGGTTTTTTCTATTGATAGATCTATTGGTCGTTCACAAAAAATCGCTTTCTTTGCCTGAGCAGCGGCGAGAATTATTTCTGCATGAGTATTAGTGGGAGTGGCAATTACTACAGCGTCAACCTCAGTGGTTGCTAATAGTTGATGAAAATCTGTAAACTTATATTTGACTTGTTGCGCTGTAAGGTTACCAGAGATGTTCTGTTCATTTGCATCGGCAACCGCGATAACCTGCGCTTCTGGAATGCGGTTACTTATGTTACTGAGATGGATTATTCCAATGCGACCGAGTCCAATAATTCCAAAATTTATTCTTTTCATGATCTAACCTTTAACAAGAAAAAGGTTTGTTGAGTATTTGTGTCTGCCAGGTGGTTATCCTTGTGTGGTTTGCGGTGTGGTTTGCGAAGTGGATGATTTTTCAGCTGCCTCATAATTATGTATAATCTCATTTAACTCCGCATCAGAGTAAATTGGACGGCCAGCATCGGGTTGCAACAGATGCTGTAGTTGGGAATCAGTATAGGCATAGGGTATCAGTTCACGCTCATGATTTTTTATAACTCTTTTCCATCGTACTAAGTCTTCACGCAGAAACAGAGGATCTTTTCTTTCTATGATCTGCTTGGTATAATAGTCTCTGCAGTAGTGTGGTCCTTCATAAATTCTACCCAAAGGAAGTTGATCGTGGAACTGTTGCAGCTTTTTTAATATTTCATTTAATAGTTCTTTATGTTTTTCTATGTTTTCACGATATTCTCCCTCTGAAAATTGAGACAAAAGTTCAGCTATTTCCATATTGTTGTAATGAGAAAGCAGCCTTTGCACTAAGGCCAGCTTGGCCTTGACGACCTTTCTTGATGTCAGTTTCACTTTGGTCCTCCAAAAAAAATTCTTGATTAACGGAGAGAGTTCTAGCGGGGATAGTATCAATAAATAAACAAAATGTCATTGTTTTTATCAGATTAAAATTTTCAATCTTAATTGTTCTATTATTCATCTAATAAATGATGATAGTGGACTATAAACTACGGATGGCGGTTAATGCAATCAGTGATGCCTTTGTGCGGTGTTGATTGAACCACGCTTCACTGATACATGAGTGACCTCCACGACCATGACCTTCCCCCCAGCTATTGGCAATAAGGAAACATAGTCGACCTTGATTTTTTAGTTTGGGGTTGGTGTTAATCTCATTGTTGTTATTTGGATACAAGATGTAGCCCACTACTAAAACTGTATGTCCATTGGAATGTTCACCAGTGCCTCGCGCCCCTCCAGTTACTATATATCCCTCACTTTTATAGAAATCCTCGGAGAGTGTAAATGAGGCGACTACCGGGTGATTATTATCTAGTGCTTTGATTAGTTCATCGACAGAATCGAAGTATTCATATTCCACAACGCCTGCCACCCCCTTTAAGCAACCGCCATTGAGTGGAATCTGTGTTTCATTGCCATCGCGAGGATTTTCTTGATAGGGACAATCTTTGGCCAGGGGAATATCAAGGGAAGAATTGCTTTTGCTGAAATCATAACCCGGAACTACTGAAGAACCACGAACATTGCAGGGAGCGTTTCGACAATCAGGGCGGCTGGCCCAATAAAAATATTGTTCAGACAAATTCAAATTCTTTCCCTGCTGTCGCGCTAAAATTTCTATAGCGCGAATTCCGGCGAAGACGCTGCAGGTGGGACGATTTTTTTGATCCTTTACGGGAAAATCTAGTGCATGACTAACAATGTGATAACTTGCGCTCTGTTTATTAGTAGGTTGTATGGTTAGTACCGGCCGTGCTGGTTGTGTTATTGACCGTACAGGTGTTACTGGTTTTTTTGGCACTGTCTTGGTGATGGTTTTTATCTCTTTCCCCTTTTGTGGTTTTACATCAGGTATGGAAAACTCATTTTGCTTATACATTTCTATATTCTTCAAAAAATCATTACGTGCGGTTGCCCAACGGGCGTAGGTTTGTTGTATGTCGCTGCGCCAATTATCTAATGTTTCCCGCGTTTCCTTGGCGGCGCCTTGTTGGAAATTTTTTTCCTGTCCACGCATTTCTTCAACGAACGAGCGGGTGGAAAAATCTTCTTCTTTTTTTTCCGCATTTGATACGGTTGTGGTCATTGTTGATGATGTTTTTGCTCGTTCAATGTTGGCATTGTTACGTCGTGCCAATAATGCTTCACGATTTTTTTTCATTGCTTCTTGAATTCGCAGTTCACCGACGCTGAGGGTTGGTGTTGCCGGCCGCTCGGTTACTATGGCGTCAGCTGGAGCTGGAGCTGGTGGTGGAATCGTTGCCACGGTGGCGACAGCTTCTTCAGGGAGAGATTGATCAAATATCTTTTTCCAGAGAGAATCAATAATAATTTTTTCTGAGCTGCTGGAGGGAATAGTTGTACTAGCGACAGCATTTCCGTCTGCAGTTCCGTCGGCAGTTCCATTGGCCATAAAAAACCAAGGATTGTGGTTGTAACAACATAGGGATATGGTCAGTAGAAATAAATTATAAAATAATTTCGGTTGTCTTTTAATCAATTGTCTTTTAAAGGTTTTTGGCATAGCAGGCGCTCCTTTTATTTTTCAAGTTGAAAGAATAATTTGTTATAATACATTTAGCATTGTTAAAATCATATAATAACAACTGAATGCGGGTGAAAAAATGGCCAATTTATTATTGAATAATAAACTAAAAAGATATTTTTTGGCAAACATTGATCAAAAAGATGTGGATTCCAAATTGAAGGCCACTACTTTGGTCTATTTTTTTGTTGTATTTATAATTTTGTATTTTATTTTTTTTATAGTGTTATCTTTGGCCCTTCCCGAGACGTTCGATGAGCGAATTGTGATGTTGCAAGCAGTGTCGCCAATGTGTTTTGGAGTGATTTGTTTGTGGTGTATACGTAGTGGAAAATTGGAAGCTGTGTTGAACCTCTCCTTTTTATTTGCGATATTTGTCGGATTTTTTGGTTTTTTGACTAAGAATACTAGAGAGACGGCACCATTTTTTGCATCTAATATTTACTATATGCTTTCCGTACTAGGAATGATGTCATTGTTCAATAGCAGAAAGCACATGTTGTTTATAGGCATGTTTTTCGTAGTAATTACACCAATATATTTCTGGCATATATCTGGTTTTCTGGATCCTTTCATGTACAGAATGGGAGAGTTGGCCTTAATTGTTGGGGTTTTTAATTTATTATTGTTGTTTGCAGTTACCTATCTCCATTCCTCATTGAGAGAACAATTTTTGGGAAAGACGGAAGAAGAATCACGACGTACTCGTGACATCAGTATTCGCATAAATCAGTTGGTAGAAAAGCGTGCTGATGATTTACATGGGGAGAAGGAGAAATTTTCAAAACTTAATAAAGAAATTCAGTTGGCAGATCAAAGTTTCAATATGGTGATTTTAAAAACCGATGAATATGGTCGAGAAACTCAACAGATAGTGAATAAAATGTTGGATAAGACGGAAGAAGGTAAGAACATTATGGTGCTGGTGGTGAGTGCCGTTGAAGCAATCGAGTCTGCTAATCAACAACTGAATAATATTATAGAAATTTTTCGAGGAATTTTTTCTAAAGCAGGCGTTATCAATGAAATAGTTTTTGAAACCAAAATTCTCTCATTTAATGCAGCGATAGAAGCGGCACGTGCTGGCGAGGAAGGTCGTGGTTTTGCGGTGGTCGCTGAGGAGGTGGGATATTTGGCCAAGAAGAGTGGAGAAGCAGCATTAGAAATTACTAATATGTTAGAGGAGAGTAAAAATAAGGTTTTTCAGATTATTGAAAATATTCATAAGCAATCTAAGTCAGCGCAGACCATCAGTACCACTTCCCTAGACAAATTTGGAGAGATTGCCCAAAATATCGCTATACTTTGTGATAAGATAGAGCACCTTCGAACTTCTGCTTTGGAGCAGGAAAATCTAGTTAAAAAACATTTTTCAAAGATGAAAAGTATTTGACGATATATAGTCTTCCACATAATGATTACGGGCAGGAAGACGAGGCGATGAGTTCGAAGTCTGACGAACCCGTAATCATTATGTGGAATACTATAACTATTCAACCACTATACCGATAAAAAGTTCGGTTGTATGTCGATGGGGAAATGAGGAGTTTCCTCTATTGTATAACAAGCTGGCTCCCTGACCTCCCTCCAAACACTCACGATAATTACGATCATTAGAAGAATAAGGTTTCCCATGTTCATCGAAACAGGTTACATCAAGAACAGCGTGAGGTTTTATAGCTGATTGTGCCCATGGAGGAGAGGTATCCAATTTTGAGAATGTCCGATATTGCCGATCACTGCGGTCACTGCGATCACAGTGATCGCAGTGACCACTGTCTTCATCATTATCATTGCTATCATTATTACCTTGTTGACCACTAATTGACCTTTCCCAAGCACCATCGGGAATTTTTAGTGAATCGGTCGATACTTCAGCGGCAAGATTGATCGTCAAGAGACAAATGTACAGCAAATATCGAAAATTTTTATACTGAAAATTTTTGCGGGTGTTCATTTGCAATACTCCTAGTAGTACCTGGTGGCGTGTGGTTGTATTTTTATTATCGGAGTATTGCGATCGGACTTTACTGAATGTTTTTAGTAAAAAATTGTTATTGTCCAAAAATTTTTATTGATATCATATCATAAGTGAGGAACTATGGGTTTTTCCTATTTTTACAGATATAGAGAGGAGCGTGTATGTTGGTTGGCCTGCAGGAGAACAGAGAACAGATCGCACAGCGAGTGATAGGTGCGATCAAAAGTATGATGGAAAATAAAAATATTCGAGTGAGTACTGAGAGCAAACTGCTCAACGATTTGCAAATGGACTCCTTGGCAGCAATCATGTTAATGAATGACCTGGAGGACGAATTTCGTATCAAGATTGCTGATGGTGAATTTGATTCGTTAAAGACCGTCAGAGATGTAGTCAACTTGGTAAGTAAAAGAGTTGCAGACACGCCTCAGCAGGCGATTCCCGCCGGTAAAGTGGGCGGCGGATCGGTTTCTAGCGTAGGTGGTGGTACTGCCGCTGTCGGGGTGGGTGCGCCCGGCGTTACTGGCCAATCATCATCTAAATTGAGCAAATTGAGGAAAAATGTGTTGGATGATTTGGACGATGACGAAAGTTCTAAATCAAAATCTATTAGTGATGGAGAGGAGGATGTTTTTGAAGACGACACATATGCGCGGAATCGTCCTGACGAAAAGGATGATGAGTTGGATGTAGATGGTGATGATGATTTGGATTTTGACGCGGTTGAGCGGAATAATGTCTGATATTGTCAATGCTGTAAAAAATTCCTCATAGGGAAGAGCTTTCCCGTCTCGGTCTCATTCATGATAATTTTATAGTAATCATATACCGTTATGCTGTTATGAACGAATTATCATCCACTGTTTCCGTCTAAGAGGATTCAGGGAATGGGTATGGGTAGTAAGTAATGAAAATTACAATTAAGGATTTAGAGCACTTAGAGTTAAGGTCTTCTCTGCTTTTGGAATTATTTCCTCCGGAATATTCGTCGATTAAAAATTTGCTAGCTAAATTGTATGCCGATGGTGGAAACCGTGCCTATCTTGCTTGTTTGTTTAACGCCGCCTGCACAGAAGGTAAATTCACGTTCATTGTAAGTTATCAAAGGATGCTAGAGTTAATACAGAAGGATGTTAACTTCGTTAATTTCGATACTAATGTTAACAAAGTTAAATTGTTCTCCAATCGGCAATTTTTAGAATTTTTCTTGCATGCTCACAGAGGAAATTTTTTACAGGTTTTTGGTATCGACAAATTTAGTAATGAAAAATTAACCGCTGCGCAGTTGGAACGAGATATTTTAGAGCAACAAAGAGGTGATAAGGTTGTTGCAATGTTGTCCTATCCACCATTGATGAATTTTTTTTGTAAAGTGTTGGGGCGTGAAAATATAATTTATCAACGTAGTTTTTTCTTTCAATATCTTTCTGCCATGGAAAAATTTGATGGTGTTGATCGGGAAGTTCAGAATATTTATGATACTAGTGGCAATGATGCTAACTCTTCCATATCCGGTGTGTCAAATATGTCTACTAAAGAAATTGCACGTATGGCCAAAGAGAAGGCCAAGCGCTGGGGTTTATTACCGGTGGTAGAGGTAGGGGGGGGCGTGAGAGAAGAGCACGTTGTTAGTACTGAGGTGACAGATGTAGATGTAAATGATGTGGAGCATAAACGGCGACTTTGGTTGGGGGCGAAAAGTCGTTATGATACATTGTTAGAGAATGCCAAGAAAGAGGAAGAAATTAGAATTGATAATGATATGGACAATATTTTTGATCCAGAGCAGATACAGAGGGCGGTAGTTGCTGCAGTGAAAGCGGGACAACAGCACAAATTAGTAGATGAGCTGGAGGTTGATTTTTTACGAGCGAGAGACCGAGCAAAAGACCGAGAAAAAAACCGGATAAAAGACCGATCAGCGCTGGGGTCGCCAGCAGCGCCGCCAGCAGTGCCACCATCAGTGCCGGTACCTAGCAACAGTGCGGATTATGCTGTTCCATGAATCATCAATCCTTTTAAACACGCCCATGTGTTTTTTGTAAACCGGAAGTCTCTCTTTTGAGACGCGTTGATAAAAATCATTCCATGTAAAATTCAGTGATTCTATTTTATTTTGCAGTAGTAGATAGTTGTTGTCTGGTAAAATATGCTTAATAATAACTCGAAAAAATTCATTCCATATCAAGTGGTATTGTTCCCGTATATTATAAGGGATAGCACTAATCAGCGTTATTTCGGTGAGAATTTCTATATTATGAATCTCTTGAATTACCTCTTGTTTGAACGCTTTTGATGGCAGTTGGTCTTTTTCTGTGGACAGCAACTGCAGTAGTGTTAGCACTTTGCTGGACATTTCATCCAGTGAGGGAGTGATTTTTACACAAATTTCACTTTGATAAAAATAGTAATTTGCCTGAGTGGTGGAGTTAGGCGTGACGATGTTGTTGGTGATATCGGTGAGTTTTCCCCAACTGTAGTCTCTGTTGATTTTCAGTAATAATAGATAGGTCTGGAACAATATGGCGGTGATTTCTTCATGATCAATGGAGTACAAAGCGGCCTTTTTCAGTGTTTCGATTTGTAAAGACAGGTCAATCAGTAGTTGATTGTTGGGATCAAACTCTTTCCAACTGGAAAGTCCTTCTTTTTTTATATTTTGTAGTAAATCTTTTACGGATATTGTCCAAGTATCCTTGCTGATTTCGATCCGATTTAAAGAAAAATTTGGCAAAACCAAATTGTTGGCAGTGGTAGCAAAAACGTTCGTGATTCGTATATTCAATGACATGAATAGTATTACCGCTGCTGCTATTTTGACTACGCTTATCTTTATCATAATGTCGACTCCGTCCTGGACGTTTGATAATTGAAACATTTTTTAGATAACATTTCCATTATAGATTCATAAAGGGATCGAAAAAATAGATTAATGCAAAGTAAAAATAGATGGAAGGGAAAAGTAATGAACTATTCTGGAAATATTTGCTGCGCGAATGAAAAAATATAGTAACTGCGTGGTTAGTATTATAAATTGCATTGTCAAATCAAATACGTTAGTGTCTTAGTTAGTACAGCAGGGCAGTAATAACCTGGGGGTTTAACGTACTTGGCCGCTTCAGGGTAATAAAGATTATATATGAGTTTTAATCTGGGCAATGTTTTGAAAAAGTTGTTGAATTATTCCTGTTTTTCTTTATCTTGTCGTGGAACGAGTTTAATTGAAACTATGATAGCAGTAATAATGTTGTCTGGCATAACGGTAGGCGCTATTCAGTTGTCTAAAACCAATCTCAATGTGAGAAAAAATATCAGTTTTAAAAACGATTGGTATAATCAGGTTAGAACTGTCACGTATATTACTAAAAATATTTTTTTATGTAATTTGTGCTTTCAGGGGCAACCAACCGTTAAAAATTACACTCAACTTCCCTCCACTGGTAGTCCGCTAATTGTGGCGACACCAGTATCGACGCCCACGCCCATGCCGACGTCTACGCCAACGTCTACGCCGACACCAATACCAGTATCAACAAAGTTAAGTGGCGCAATTACAAGCATTACAACAGCAGAATCATCTGCTATAAATATGGCGGTTTCTGATAACAGTGGAAACTATATGCAAACGCTTTCCTTGAAAATTAAATATGCATACTCTTTAACGAACACTGCTACATACGATCTTAATTATGCATTTAACTTTGCTGTTTATGTTAAACCAGGGCCAACACCAATAATAGCTTATTGCGCTGGTGATAATAGCACGGTTTATCAAAAAGATCTTTGCGCGTTCTCTGGTGGTACTTATGATGCTTCTGCAACCTACTGCAAATATGCGATTATTACGACACCTGCACCTACGCCTACAGTAGCGATTGAAGGTGTTTTGACAAATGTAGTTTCTGCGGTAGATATGAATAACGTAAATACGCCTGTAGCAGAAGAGCATCGTGTTGCACAAGCGTACTACCAACTAATGCAGGCGGTGGGGACTCCATAAATTTGTATATGATTAGAATAAGAAAATATTTAGAAATGACCAATAACGGGATAGCTATATTACAAGTGCTGGGGGTCGCCTCCATCATGAGCGGATTGGTTTACTTATCGCTTGCAAGCTCCGATAAGTTGAGACAACTGCAGTTTGTTCTAAATCAAGATCAAGTATTTCATGCATGGCAAAATCAAGTAAAAATTGCACTAGAAAATCCTATTATATGTGCAGCGAATTTTGCGGGAACGCCAGTTGCTACTGCGCTGCCTACCCCGTTTAACGTAGCGCAAGATTCCTCCCATACGCTTTTAAGTCTATTCCCTAATTCTGATTCTAGTGCTCGGTATAATGGTGTTTATCTTAGTAATGTTTTTAGTACTCCGACGGCTTCCGTTTCTGATTTCAAAGGATATAGAAAAGCACAAGTGACAGTTCGTCCAGTATTCAGCAAGCTCACTTCTGCTAATAGTTGGATTTCTTTTACTAGTGCTAGATTTGATATAAATTTAATTGCTTATTTGGACCCTGCAAATAATTATTCTTTGCGATATTGCTTTGGGCAGTCTTCTAGCATGGAAACTATCTCCATGAACTGCTTTTACTCTGGTGGACGCTTCAAATATGACCAAAACTATAACTTAACTAGTTGCATGTTCGATTTTGTTCTTCAAACCACACCAATACCAGCAGTTACGGCCGTCTCTACTGCACTTCCCAGTCCCACACCCTATTCTATTGGAGGTAAAATCATAGCATTGCAAACTAAAAAAGATACCTTAAATAAGAATATAACCGATATAAATGCGAATAACGGATTATTAAAAAAAGGGATATGCGCCGTAGCTTGCAATCCTGCAGTAAGAACCACAATATCGAGCGCAAATCATAATTATATAACAGCTTTGTGTCCAGAATTTCCAGCGAGTTGTCCTTATTAATTACTAGAATAGCTGTATGGTGAGGTTTTTATAAAAAAAATAAAAATATTCAAAACAATATTTGGTAATTCTGGTTTTTCATTAACGGAAACAGTGATCTCTGTGGGATTGATGGGATTTTTGGGACTTGCAGGAATGCAAATAACGCAAAATATGGATGCTAGTCGTACGCAAATACAACAAACAACGGAGCAATTTAGTAGTGATTCGGAAATATTATCTGTCTTAAATGATGATCAATCTTGTTTACAAACATTTCGTGGCATAAATAATTTAGCGGTTACTGCACCAATCAGCGCACTAAAGTTTGGTGATGGAAGACCTAGAATTACTACCGGACAAACATTAAGCAATAGGTTGAGATTAGATAGCATGAATTTACTGGGAGGCACTCCTATAGGGAATCCATCGGTTGCTAATAATCGATTACTGCTCACGCCTCTTCAAGTAAACTGGCGATACATAAATAATAGTAATACGCCGATACCCAAGACAGAGATTTTGAATCTTTTCTTTATTGTTGATGGTAATAATCAGCTGGTGGCTTGCAGCGGTACAGTTCCTTCCAGTAGCTATCAGTCACAGGCATGCTCTACTATGGTGGGTACACCTGGTAGTTACTTTGACATTGGTACGCCAACGCCAGGTTGTTATTATAACAATAGCAAACTACGGATTGTCGATAGAGTGAACCAAGCAGATGCTGTTATTCCTGACTTGTCGTCGGTATATTCCGAGTCAATTCAGTCTGTCGATGGTCTTTGTAAAAATACGAGAATTATTAGTTATCTTTCGGGGACCGGTTCAACAGTTACTAGCCTCTGCGAACGTTTTATAAATATCCTAGGCACACCTACAGAACATTACCTTTCTGAATGTCCAGGTACCATCGTGACAAGAACTTTTATCAACAATCTGGGTGCAAGTGTAGACAGAAAAATATGTAAAATTACATTAACTGGCGGCTATGCTATGCCGCCTCCCCCTAATGCTGGTGCGGTAGCTAATCCGGCATATGGATGTCCTCCGGGATGGGTTCATCCAGTGCCTGATTCTAACGGTAGAAATTTCTTTAGATCAAATGACGCTTGGTCTTCGTCGTCCCTACCACCAGGGCAATCTTTTTGTTCCCCTGGTACTGATTGCTGGCATCCAGCTACTACTGCTTCTGGTCCTCCTTCTCTTAGCGCACCTTCTTATGGTGCGGTACCTACTGATTTTGGCGATACGCCTCCATACGCTTGCAGCGCTAGTTTTATGACATGCACTCAGCAGGCAAATAGGTGTTGCCAAAATAGACCAGTAGACTTTCCGGCGTATTGGGAGCCACCAATATGTAATACGCACGATTCAAGATGTCCTTACAGCGACTCCGGTAGTTATTGTTGCGATGGTGCGACAACCGGCCCTTGTACCGGTTGTGGTTATTGCACATGTACAATTGCTGTGCAAGATGTGACATGTTTGTGGCAATATGGTTCTACTACCAGTTTTTGTCCGGTAATCACCGCAATAGGTTGTTGGTAAACAAAAAGAGCATTGTTATGACGACAAAATTATTTTCCTTCACCAAAATTCTGGTATTTTTTTATCTATATTGCTGTTTCTCTTTTCTTGTTGCTGTTGCTACAGAAAATCCTAAGCACTCTGATGATAGCGATAGTAATAGTGCTATTGATACTATTTATATAAAATTTAACGATTACTACAAAAACTATCGTTCTGAACGGTTAGGATTAAATCCTAGCAAAAAGGAGCAAGAACATTGGAAAGAAATTTTACCACTAGAAATTTCAGAGTCGCTGAGACTAGAGCTAACACACACCATATCTAGTTTTGATAAAAAGACGATGATCCTTACATTAAACGATCCTAAAGAACTAAAGATGGTTTTTTCAGGTGTAGTGAGTCGTCATTTATATAAAGTTGATACTAATAGATTTATTGAACATAGTGCTAAAAACTTTTCGTTGAAAACGCCGCCATCGCAGCTTAAGGAAATATATGTTAACAGTGAAAATCAAAAAAGAACGTTTTCTCCCTCCTTTTTAAAATCTACTCGATTTGGTTGGATATTATTTTTTATTAAAGAGTATCCCTTAGTTTCGATATGTTTATTATGGGTGATTTTAATGTTGCTTATCGCCTTAGTAAAATGGTTGAAGAAAAAATAAAAATTTTTCACAAAAGTTTTCCACTATTTTTATATATTGGCATGTTATTAACTTTTGGGTTAAGTTTTTATAATTTTAAAAGTAGTTTTGATGAAGGGATGTATTTATTACAAGCACAGTTGATTTGCAATAATAAAATTCCTTATCAAGATTTCACAACGCACATTCTTCCAATATACATAAAATTTTTATCCCTATTTTGTAGTAAGGGATCAGTAATAAATTTTTTCCATTACCGAGTAATCTCTTTTTTTATTACCACTCTATCAAGTGTTTTAATTTTTTTTATTGCAAAAAAATTTTATACTCCGTTCACTTCCATTATTGCAGCATTGCTATTTCAATTTTCAACCATTTCTTACCCTTTATATCTAACGACACCTACCTCCATAATGATGCTACTTGCGTTATTGTCGTTATATCTTCAATGGTTCTTTAATAGTTATAGAACAACAGTTATTTCTGCTATCTCCATGGGATTTGCTTTCATGATCAAACCATACGTGGTCCCATTAATAATAGCTAATTTCTTGTCGTTAATATTTTTCAGAAGAGATCTTAGAAAGATATTCCTTTATTCAGTCGTAATGTTTTTATCGGTATTATCGGTAATGCTTTACTGGCATATTTCTAGTGATGGAATATCTACAAAGACAATTATCTATCATTTGACTCATTATAGTAAGCACCAGCTTTTTTTGAATTTACAAAAGATAAAATCCTATCAAGAGTTTTTTTTACAAAATAATATTAAAACACCATTTTCATTTGCCTGGTACGCTCACTATGAATATTTTTTTTCTAGAAATATTTACAATAGTGCCTTTTGGACTTTACTTGTTTCATTATTCGGTTTAGTTTTATCGTTTTATAAGTCTGGTCTTCCATCGTTTTTTTCATCTTTTTTGGCGCTAAACTTTATTTTAAACTTATTATTTTTTCTCTTTATATTTCAATATGTAAGAGATAATTCTTTCGTAAACTACCTTCCCTCTTTCTCGTTATTGTCCGCACATGTTATGGATATGATTTTAAAAAAAACAAGTACTCATTTAAACACCATCTTTAAAGTAGGGATAATGCTGCTAGTGCTTTTTTTTCTAAATTTTTCATTTAAACAGATTAAGCAAGGTTCTACATATTTTTTTCAAATAGAAAGATTAAATTTGTCGCAACGAAAAGTATTAACCTTTGATCCGGTGGCCGCGGTAATCGCCAAAGCAGAAATTGCTTGTAATTTTATCGACGAAGGCCAATATCAAGCAATTTTTCCCAAAACCGAGATAAAGGAAATTAAAAAATTATTAATAACATCTGATCAGTTGATTTCTTGTTTACAAAGAGATGAAAAGATCATTGTACTGATTGATTCTGTTTTCTATTCAATGGCCGATGAAAAATTAAAAGACTTCGTTTTCTCTTTAGATAAAAGCAGAATAATGTTCTTATAGATTATTACTTTAGATTATGACTTTGCAACTTCTTTGGCCCGCGTTCCAGCTTTAAAGAGAAAGAGAAGGATCAGTAGAATTTGTAAGGTATGTATTCTTCGTAAAAGAAAAGTCAAATACTTATTAAAAAAAGAGATCTTTACTATTAACTCTCTTATTAAAAGTAAAACATCATATCGTTTTTTTGATTTGGTAAAAAATTTATTGAATTCCTGTGCTTTTTCCAACACTTTTGGATCGGGAACATTCAGATCACAAAAATTTATGTTTAATAACTCAACATAAGGATGACGAATCCAAAAATATAATAGGGGGTAAGCAATTTGAGCGGCCCTTTTGGTTTGAACATGCAAAGTGATTGTGTTTTTCCTATCGCTACTACTTTTTATCGAATCAATAACAGCAAATAATTTTTTCAATTTTTTTTGATCATATCCTCTGGTTGTAAACACAAGATGTAATGACTTAAATGAGGTTATAAATTGGTTTAAAATTTCTTTACTGGGAACATGCCAAAACTCATAATAGAGGGCCAGATCATATTTTTCATTCAAAACCGTTCTAGTAAAATCATCGGTTTCAAACGCAGCAAAATCTGCCATCATATACACTAAAGAAACTTTTTTATCGAAAGAGAGTTTGCGTAAATCATTTTTTATAGAGAAAGCACTTCTAGTAATTCTTGGACGACCAAAAATTGCTTCTTGATTTTCTACAGAGCCATAACATCCCTTACAAGGATAATTACACCCTTTAAAAATTGGAATGAATGGATAGATAAAAGTTGGAAAAGTATTTTTTTGATGGTAGTTCACTATTTTTTTTAATGAGGGAAACCAATCTATCGTTAAGCAATCTGATTGATCATAATCTTTTTGCTTTAAAGTGCTGATGATTTTTCCTTTGTGCCCTATATAGGAAAGATTTTCAAAATCACATAAAGTTTTTTTCTCTATTAGTGCCAAAATTAGAGCTGAAAAAATACTTTCACCATCGCCCATTAAGACATAATCAATACAAGAATGATTTATTATTTCATTTGCAAATATTGTTGCGGTATATCCTCCTACCACAATTGGAATGTTGTGATTAAAGCTCTTGATTTTTTTTGCCAATTCAAAAGCATCATGCAGAGAAAAATACCAATGGATATCCATTACACAAACCAAGGTTTTGGTTAAATATTCATTTTTGAATTCATAAGAAAATAAACCTTTCTTAGGATAATTAACGGAATTCATCAGACCAATTAGACCAAAAGGTATCTGTTCTGATCTTCCGTATGTTCCGTGTTTGGGATGAATATATAAAATGTTTTTCGTAATAATTCATCCCCCAATTTTAAGCGTTTAATGTGACGGACGTTAAAAACTATACTTATTATTCTTAAAATCTTAATATCAAATCATGAAAATACAAGTAACTTTAGTTGCACCACCAATAAATTATCAGACTAGTTTGTACGGTTTTAAACACCATTTTTCAAAAAAAAATAAATACCATCGTAATCAACCTCCGTTGGGAATTGGTTATATAGCTTCCTATTTGATAAAACACCAGTATAACGTTTCCCTAATTGATTGTGCGGCCCATTCTTGGAATATGCAACAATCCGTAGATGCAATATTGGCCACAAAACCAAATATTATTGGAATAACTGCTATCACTTTTGAATCCGAAGCGGCATACTCTCTTATCCGAGAATTGAAAAAGAAGAATCATAATATTTTTCTGGTTTTAGGTGGCGCCCATGTTAACAGCAACTATCCTAAAATTCATATCGAATGTCCAGAAGTTGATGCGTTTGTGGCCGGCGATGGGGAAATGACCATGCTTGAAATATCTCAAATACTTGAGAAGGGTATTGACCGAGATGGAAAATTGGCCGAAGGTACAATAGAAAAATTAGCAAACCTAAGAGGTGTCCGCATACGAAAAAACGATGGCATTTTTACTACACTCATAGAAAGAGAACTTTTAGACGATCTTGATCAACTACCATCTCCTGCCTACCATCTTTACCATCATCACCTCTATAAACCGCTCCCTCATAGAGCAAAACGATTACCATCAACGTCTATGATAACCAGCAGAGGTTGCTCTTACGGACTCTGTACTTATTGTGAACTTTCCGGACTAATAAAAAAAAGCTATCGTCGACACTCTGTGGATCGCGTTATTGATGAAATTATTTTATTAAAAAAAATTACCTTTGCAAAAGAGATCTATTTTCAAGATGACATCTTTGTTTCAGATACTAAATGGGTTGAAGATTTTTGTAATCAATTAATTTCAAAAAATGTTTCTATTTCTTGGAGTTGTGAAAGTCGATTTAAAGGTATTTCGTTCGAGTTATTAAGTCTAATGAAAAAGGCCGGTCTTTGGCGAATTTACTATGGACTAGAATCTGGCTCACAGCACCTTCTCGATAAAATAAAAAAAGGTCATACATTGGAAGAGGCCGCTGAGGCAGTTAATATTGCAAATAAAGTTGGTGTCGATATAGTAGGCTTTTTTATGTTCGGATTGCCTGGTGAAACCCCTGAGGATGCTCGTAACACTATCAATTTTTCCAAAAAACTGGGATTAGATCATGCAATTTATTCGTTCACAGTGCCTCATCCAAATACTGAACTCTACAGCATCTGTAAATCAGAAGGAACTTTTTTTGAAAATAACTATCACTACCGCAAGGTATCTTTTCTTCCCAGCACATACAAAAAATCAGAAGAATTACAAAAACTGCGTGACAAGGCCTTTCGAGAATTTTATTTAAGGCCATCTTATGTCTATAGATGTATAAAAAAAATAAGGAGTATAGGGGATTTATCCTATTACTTTAGGGGATTAAATTCTTTGTTAGGATATATTTGATGGAAAAAAAATGTACGCTTAACTATAAGATTATTTTCTTGCTGCCTCCTCTCAATGAACGCGGATCGCAGGGACTTTTACCTCGTGGGATACCCTATCAAACACTTTTAATAGCTACGTATCTAAAAAATACTGGATATGATCCAGTTATATGGGATTGTTTTTTATTAGATATTTCGTTTCATAAAATTGTAGATAAAATTGAAAGAGAAGATGACATCAATCTATTGGCGATTCCTCTTTCCCAGGATAACCGAGAATTTCCTATAGAAGTATCAATAAAACTAGCAACTCTTTTAAAGACTAAGTTTCCTTTAAAAACGATAATACTTTACAATCGATTTCCAGTTATCGAGAAGATAAAAGGCATACCAAAATTACAATTTGACTATGTACTCACTGGAGATGTTGAATTGTCGTTTATCGATCTTTTAAATGCTATAGTCAAAAAAAATAAAAGGATTATAGATATTGGTGGATTGGCATATTTTGAAAAATCTGTCCTTAAACAAACTTCTTTAGAATTACAACTTGAAAATGTAGATTTGCTTTTCTTTCCACAGTTTTCTCTTCTTGATATGGAAAGATATATTGAAATGCCCCATCGCTATAAAGGTAGAAATTTTTACTATATGGAATCGGCAAGGGGTTGTTCCTGGGGACTTTGTAAATATTGCCAAGAAAATTTCACAAAAGAGAATAGGAAATATTCTTTTCGATCACGATCACCTGAAAATGTGGTTGAAGAGATAAAACATGCAATTAAAATCTATGCAGCAGACGAGATTCAATTTAACAATCCTCAATTTCAAACCGATATAGGATGGTTGCAAAAATTTGAAATGTTATTAAAAGAACAGAATATCAAGATCTCTTGGTCTGCTTTATCACGTGCAGATTGTTTGAATTCGAGCGTTGTTGGTATTTTTAAACGAACTGGTTGTCATAATTTACTTGTTGGAATTGAATCTTTCAAAAAAGATCATTTGAATTTTTTAGATAAAAATATTACAGAAGAAGATATTGTGCGTGCCATCGAAAATTGTAGTAAATTTGGTATAGAGGTTACAGGCTCTTTTTTATTAGGATTGCCTGATGAAAATATTTTAGATGTAATAAAAAATATGTCAAAAGCTGCAAAATTGGGTATTGACTATGTACAAATTTTTATTGCCAAATGGTGGAACGAAGATGCAACTAAAGATTTAGAAGGTAAAGGGGAATTAAAAACAGATTGGGATGTTAGTGAGTATGATTTTTTTGGTCCGATTTTTGTTCCTAAATCATATAGGCACGTTAGAATATTAAAAATCGCCAAAAAAGTAGCATATTTATATTTCTACTTACATCCGCTTACTCTATGGAGAATTTTTAAAAAAATACATGATTTAAATAGTTTTACGCGAATTTTATTCGGAGGAATAGTCCTTTTGAAAGTGGCCACCATAAATATTGGTCGTAAACGTTGATGACCTATAGACTTCTACTTATTAGAATATGCAATTAATAGATTTTCATCAATATTCACTGCGAGATATTGATTTTATTCCAGGTTACACTGGCATCATTTTTGATCTCTTTTTCAGAGGAGGCAGGCCACTGCCCTTATTTATTAATTCTTTGCTTATATATTTTTTTCACTTACAAATCCATCAGATCAAAATATTCTATGCAGTAATAAATGTGTTGTTTTCAATTGTTTTACTAAAAAATATTTCAAAAAAGTTGAGAGTAACCACAGCTAGATATCTTTTTACTCTGTTGCTTTTATTTAGCAATCCCATGTATCAAAGTATTTTTGATAATTGTGGTACCTATTCACTTTTTATGATCTTACTACTATTCTATTGCGATTGCGTGATGGATATTTTTAATAATAAAATTCATTACTCCAAAATTATTAGTGCTTGGATCTTAATGTGTTTTACCAGTGATTTGTCAATAATCGTAATCGGTATATCATATTTGCTTATCTATAAATATGCATATAACATATGCAAAGAAAAGGCGCAAAAGTTACTTCCTTTGTTTTGTATTTTAATTACATACCTTGCCGTTGCTCATGTAAAGTTTCATTTCGAGACAATGTATGATATGCAGAACTTATCATTTTTCTCGTTTTATGATGAAGAAAAATTTAAAATACAATATTTTTACAAAATGATAACGGTTCTTTTGCAGTACTCACCGAACACTTTCCTCGGGTTTGTAAAGACAGATATATATTGGAGCATTATTGCAAATATCGTTGTTTTTTATATGATTTTTGCTACTAAAAAGAACGTAAAAAAAGAATTTTTTTACTATTTCGTGTTATTGTTTGTAGCATTTCTAATTTTTATAGTCTTTATCATCATTGTTTCTTGTTTTTTTAGTATATCTTTATATCTTTCGTCCCTAATTCCGTTGATCGCGGTAGTGATTGCCCATTACCCTGCTAGGTTAAAATCATTACCTACTTTGTTTATAATAGTTTTTTTTGTGGTAGTTCCATTGGTGTTTTCTAAAGATTTCAGACCTAAAATTATAGATCACGTTCAATATGTTAAAGCTTTACACGAAAGACAAAAAAATTATCAAAAACACTACATTATACCTCCTTTAGGAATTCAAGTTTATTGGAATAATCCTAACTGTCTAGAAAAAATTCCAGCTGATTCACAGATAATATATAACGTAGCACAAATAAAAAACAATAACTTTATCATAGATATAATTAAATATAGCGAATATGGCGTGTCTTTTATCGACTATAAAAGATATCAACAAAGGATTATTGGTTGGCTTAAGGATCATCATTATCTCCTATTAAAGGAAGAAGATTATGGTCATTACACAAGGCTTCATTTTATCCTATTGTGATAATCGGCCGTTTTATCTTAACTAGTTCAAATTAATGAAAAAGACTATTACTATTGTTTAGATACAAATCTAAAATTTTTTCATATTTATTCATAAGCTGATCTCTTTTTTCACCATCGTAGCTGCACGCTAATTCAAAATAATTCTGGCAAAGACCACACTTTCTACATAGATTTGAACAATCACGGCGGATCATCTCTTCTATAAATCCATCTAGTTTTTTATTATCTATATACAGATCAAAATTATCTCCTCGATATTTGGATAACTTATAAACGTTCAACATATTAAATTTAAATGGCCGGCAAAGATATTTCAGCAGATGAGCTAGGGTGATTTTTTTTGTCTTGCTTGGTTCAGTAAAATGAAATTTTACTATATTTAATAAATTTCCATCATATTGTTCATAGTAATATGCTTTTAACGTTTCCATTATCAGTGATGAAGGATCATGTCTTTGGATGATTTTAAAATGATTTATACCCAGTCGTTTGTAGATATTAAGATCGTTGGGGCGAATCCATTGCCCTCTAATGATGCCGTGTAAATTGTTAAGTCTTTCTGATTTGCAAGCAATGTCACAAAACGAGAGTGGAAATGAAGAGATATGATTGGCCTGCGAATTATGTCCATTTACATTATAGTGATAATCCCGATGAATACAGTTGGGCGTGCATGCCTGATTGACTAATAACTTCACTTTGCAAGTGATCTGTTTGTTGGCCACATATTGCAAAAAGCGCCAATCCCGGTTTGCGCAGCTATCATCTAAAGTTATAGAATTTACGCCTAGATCTAGCCATGAATTAAAAGTATCAACATTCCTCACCCTGGCGATGGTCGAAACATCAACCTTTAAATTAGAATAATTTTTTTTAATTAAAACCGCCAGATAAGGAATAGTGACGGTAACCGTATCAACGTCCTGTTCTGATAAAAAGTCTAAAAATTTCCTAATTTTTCTATTTCCGCTTTTAGTGTACTCAATATTACCTAAACAAGGTGCATTAAGAAGATAATTAAATTCAATTCCGAAACGATGTCCCTTTTTTATCTCCTGACAAAGAACCTGGTGGTTGATTTTGTTCGAAATATGGAAAGCAGAACGGCCACCACCAATAATATCTTTAGGCAATTTTCCGTACACCTCATACACATTGAAATTATTTAATTGTGGCAATAGATCTGGGTCAAAATTAGTACCTACAGAAAAGAATGACGTTGTAGTTGTCGACACAATTAACGAATGCTCCTTAATAAGTAGTCTTTGATTGACCATAAATTGACTCGGGAAAAAAAAATAAAAAAATATCGTGGACGAAAATAAAATTTAAAATATGCATATTTATGCAGAAATAATACTCTTTTTCTAGATAACTGTGGATGTGGATATAAGTAATATGGAGCCTGGGTACTAAACAAATCCCAATTATTATCGAACTTCAATTTTTGATCTAATTTTTTTATGATCTCAGATCCAGGGAAAGGAACAAAAATTGAAAACGAGCAACTATCAAGTGGTAGTCGGCACGCAGTATCAATAGATGTCTGGATACTTTTTTCATCGTCGTATGGTAGTCCCAATATAAAGTTGGCCATTACTTTTATGCCAGACTTTTTTAATTTTTTTATTACTGCTTCAAAATTTGCCACCTTAATGTTTTTTTTCATTTTGTCTAACAATTCTTGCGTACCTGATTCTAACCCTAGTGCTATCGACTTACAACCTGCTTCCTTTATTGCTTCAATTATTTCATCATCTAGGCAATCTACTCTGGTATTGCATGTCCAAGATATTTTTGCGGCCAAATTTTCTTTTAATAATGTCCTACATAATTTTAAAACATATTGGCGATCAAAAGTGAATGTGTCCGATGAAAACGAAAAGTTTTTTATATTGAATTTTTCAATGATAAATCTTATTTCGTGCACCACTTGTTCTACTGAACGATATCTGAATACGTTACCAAATAAACGATTACAAAAGGTGCAAGTGAAAGGACATCCTCTAGAAGTGGTGACATTAAGTCCCAGCGAAACACCTTCGTGATCTCTTTCGTTTAGATTATACAATTTGTATTTTTTTAAATCAAATAACTCCCAGCTGGGAATTAACGATTTGGATAGGTCAAAGTATTCTTGCTGTTGGCAACTTACTACCCGTTCCATATCAGGACGAGAAAAGTCTTCAGAGGAAATGATCTTTTTAATCAAAGGAATAATGACTAACTCGCCTTCTCCGGCCACTACAAAATCAAAAACGTTAAATTCTTTCAAAGTTTCGGCAGGAGCAATAGTAGCATGAACACCACCAATGATACTAATGGAGCAAGGGTTAACCTCTTTGCATATTTTTGCCATTAGTGCTGCGCTTTTAATCTGATAGGTATATGCAGTAAAGGCAACAATCTGCGGTGAGTATTCACGTAAAACTTTTTTGAAATCGGTTAGAGAATTATTAATAGTACCATCAAATATCTTTACCTGATAATTATGCTCCAAAAGATGGGATGCAATGATTGCCAATCCTAGACTTGGAGTTAAATATTTGGGTCTTAATCTATGGACATTGCAAATAGGATCAACCAACAGTATTCTAAAGTTCACAGAAAAACTACCTTATTTCTTGTACCAATTGGGTGTTATCAGATTGAAAACATCGTTTTTGACATTAGTACTACTAGTATTTTTAAGCAACCTCTCCTTAAAAGTAGTTCCAATAACTTTAAAGGTTACGATTATCCACCAAATATACATATTTCTCTTATAAGTTGAACGAGAAAAAAGGCCCCTCAGTAGCCAAATGGGTCCTACCGAATTTTTATATAGCAAATATACTTCATACTGAAGTTCTTCTCTTGATAAATATTTGGTTTTCATAATGGGCGTATTCCAATCATACCTTTCAAAATTTGTTTCTTCTAATTTATTATTGGCAACCGCCTCCGAATAAACTTTTGTTCCTGGAACTGGAGTTAAAAAATGAAAAGCGGGAAAATCAGGTCTAACTTTTTTCACGTACTTCTTTAAGTCTACGATAGTTTCTCTGCTCTCGTCTTCGTGACCAACAATAAAGGTCGTTTGTAAAAAAACAGTAGGGTATTTTTTTCGAAATAATTTAACTACTTCTATCCCCGCGTTTTCTTGTAGGAATTTTTTTCCATAATTATGCTGAATAAATTGCGGTAAGTGTTCTAGTCCGATGCATATATGCGATAGTCCAGCAGAGACCATTTTATTTAAAGTACCACTTTTTTCGTCGCGCAGCAGATAGTCTGCACGCATAAAACCAAACCAGTTGATGCGTATTTTGCGTTTAATGATTTCTTCTGAAAATTTTAAATTCCAATTGGAGTCGATATTCCAAGTTGCATCAACAAAAATGAAACAATGCTTATTAAATTCATGTTGAAGATAATTTATCTCCTCTAATACTTTCTCTATCGATTTTGTTCTCCAGCGAGGACGCACCTCCACTTGTTCCGTATCAAGCTTTTTTCTTTCGGCCATCTGAGTCCACCAAACACAGAAGTGACAACTATAAACACAACCACGACTATGTTCGATTGTAATTCCACCAGGAGAAAAAAGATATTTCGACTGTCCATATCTGTCCATTGGCATCAAATCATATGCGGGCATCGGTAAAGTATCTAAATCTTCGATAAGTGATCTTGGATTTGTAAAAGTTACTTTTTCGCCTTGCAAATATGCTAATCCATCTATATTTGAAAAGTCGCCTTGATCCATTTTTAGATCTTTTTTCGTATCTCTTTTCTTTAACGTCGGTAATAACTCTCCTAAAGTTATCTCTCCTTCGCCAATGACTATGAAATCAATTGGGTGTTTTTGCAGTAAAATTGTTTGGGCCATATTTGCAAAGTGTCCTCCGCCTGCAATTATATATGCTTCCGGACATAATGAATGCACCAATGATATCAATTTTAAAGTCTCATTAATGTAAAGCGCATGAGATTCACTAACACACACAACTTGCGGATTTTCATCAATTATGCGTTGGCGTAAACTTGTCCATCCAATCTTTTCCGCCATGCAATC
>JADGBS010000130.1 GCA_015231325.1 Oligoflexia bacterium
AAGCATTCCTAGTGAATTTAAAGGAACGTTTAAAATAAAATATTACTAAAGCAAACTTCGTTCGTTAAAGAGAAAGCTATTAAAGTCACAGCACGCCCGCTTCTAAAACACCTATCCTAACTAGAACTTCTCTTAGTCCGTCATCGTTTAGATAGCGACGAGCTGCTGGATCAATAGGTTTCGCTTTAAAGTAACGTTGAGATACATAAGTTTCTTTTAGTACATTCACCTGACCTGCTCCTGTGAATGTTGCTTTAAGGTTGGTCCAACAATTGGTACGAGCGATAGGGTTATCACGATCTAGAAGAAGGGGATCATCCTCACACTCATCAATGTACATGCCCTTTCCCACAGCGGATAATGCATCGACGTTATCTTTTTGAGTGAACCAGTCGTCCATCTCCACTTCAGTAGCATTTTGTGCAAATACACGCCTAATATTTTCCACCTGATTTGTTGGATGATTTGAAGCAAGTTCAAGAAAATCAATAATTGTCCTGACAATCACTCTCGGAGTGTATCCTTTATGTGATCGCCTCTCTTCTTCAGTAAATCCATTTAGTATTCCAACTTTGCCTTCAAGAAAATTTTTTACAAATTGATCACGATTATATGTAGCAGTATCACCAACGTGAATAAATGGATCATCTTCATTTTCCGAAGGTATATATATTAGATCATGAACTAATCTTCGATACCAATTTTTGGTATGGGATGGTTGTGCTCTCCCTAGTGGTGTAGAGAGGTTGACTGCATCTGTAAAAACATCTTCTCGTAGTTGATCCAACCGAGATAGAATGTGTTCTTTGTAAGTGGCCGGTTCCCTCTCCCTGAAACCGGGATCATTATGGAGAAGTATATTGGCAATTACTTTGGCGGCATCTTCGTTTCCACCACCGCAATAGCGACCTATTGCTGAAAATACTATAATTGAAAATTGTAATTTATCTAAGGTTTCTTGAAGTAAATGGTTATCTAGCCTTTCCGGGAATTCTTTAAGAATTTTTTTAACAGAGACCATGAGATTTCGAATCGTACTGGAATTAATGTCTCCTGTCTCAAGAAGGTGTATTAAATTTGTTATGCTATCTCTTGCAGTTGTAATACTAAGATAATTGGTTGTAAGTGTACCTCGATTAATTCCAAATGGCAGCGCTACCACCCAGGGATTTTCTCCGTTATCAAGTATTGTACTATTTAATAGTTCAGGAATATCTCTAGGATTTGGTTGGGCCACATCGTCTATCAATTTCATGGGAGACAAACGCAGATGGTTTCCTATCGGTAAAGCATGCCCTCCTGGAAAAAAAGTATCAAAATAAGTAATAAGCCTATTGAAAAGAATTCCTTGAATTTCTGGTTTTTGCAAATATGCTATTTTCAGATTTTTAAGAACCTCGGCGTTCAGTGAGGAAAAAACCTCTACGGGCCTTTTAACTCTTAAACTATTGGTAATTCCCTCTAGGTTGTAACCTTCATACAACCCTGCTCCATTTCCTCGTCGCAGAGTAATACATGTTCTAATCTGTTCTTGTTCCAACCAATCTCGAGGATTGGTATGAGCAAAATGATTGGTGGCCGATATGTTCTCTGGCGTAATTGCTGCGGGGACACCTGCTAGATAGGTGAAACTATTGCGTAGGATAGTTCGTTGTACACCACCAGGAACAGAACTGGTTATTTCAACATCTTTTGCTCCTGCCTCCACAGCATTAACTTTATTAGTAAAACATGCGATGGTATTGGCCCTGGTGACAACGCTGTCACAAACGACATTTCCAATTTTTACACTTGATCCATTGTTGAAATAATTGCCTCGAATGAGCACTAGACTATCACCAGATATTGGACCTGTCACAGGAGTAATACTGGTTATAATTGCTGCATGACGAATATTCAAGGTGGATGCAAAATGAGCAGATGTGCGATCAATGTTGGTCAATACAATGAATGCGGAGAGACTTTCTCGGTGTGATGCTGGTAAATTGCAAGTGAGCGAACTTCCATCATCGGCCAAGGCAACTACATTGCAATTCATTCCAGCGATAGAAACATTTACCCCGGGTCTGAAGTTACTTCCCCTAATAGTGATAGGTGTATCTTGATCGCAATCCGCATAGAGTGGGCCGACCTCTCCTATAATCGGACTTGGATACTCGTAGGTAAATCCATTAGGAATGGTAATGGTTTGTCCATCAGGTTCGGTAATAACAATATCCACTGGACCTGATGAAGATCGGGGGGGAGTATTAAAACTCAAACTTTTGATTGGCCAAAGATGGTACCAGCTGAAAGACACAACAACATTTGTACCCGCGACCCCGCCAACGGTTACAGATGACCCCTCTTGTAAATCACTAATCCCGTCAATTTTTACGGAAGTATTCCCCCCCAATGGCCCAGTATTGTGGTCAATGGTGTACCCACCCGGGGCGAAGCTAAGGGGCAAATTATAGGTAAATCCTGTAACTGAATAATATGATCCTGTTTGATGATCAGCAGTTTCAACTTTTAAACTATTGTAACCAGAGACAAGTGATATTCCGGTTATGCATGTTAGGGTAGTTCTATTTACTAGACTCACATTGTTGCAAACGGAACTTCCAACAGTAACTTTCATTCCGCTACTAAATCCGTTTCCAGATATTGTAACAAGTGTTCCGCCTCCCATAGGGCCACTAGCAGGTAAAATTCCCGTAACTGAGGGTTTTGGCAATTTATATTTAAATGTCTTGTGATTACTCGATTGCTGTCCGTCATTGTTTTTGACTATCAAGTCTTTTTCCCCAAAATCTGTCGAGGATGGAGTAATGCATTGTATTAAATAAGGGTTTATAGAGGAAGATACTGGGATGCATTCGGATATTCCAATAAATACCTTGGCCCCTTCTGAAAAATAATTTCCATTGATGGTGAGGGTATTTCCCCCATCGATAGATCCTTCGATCGGGAAAACACTTGATAAATCAGGGGCCGCTGCCTTCGTGGATGTCTTGTCCGGTTCCGGTGTCTTTTCGGGGACCTTGTCTGACACCTTATCTGGTGTCTTTATTGGTGATTCTGGTGTCTTTATTGATGATTCTGTTTCTGGGAGAACAGTTGTGCTGCTACTACCACCTCCGCTGTCATGGCAACTGAGATTGATAAAAATAAATGTCAACAAGGCCAATACAACAATAATTCTTGATTTGCTCATAACACTCACCCGATCCCAATTAACCATTCTTCTCTACGTATCTTATCGTCATATTTTTTTTTGTTAAAAAAAAAATGCGTTGTTTTTCATATTTTTTTTAATTGATAAGAAAAATGGGGTACTGAACCTTGCCTTGTCGAGAATAAGTAGCTATTTTATTGCAAAAATCACTTTGAGAAATTCCTTATCAGAGATTTCCGGAATTTAACGAAACATCTCGCTCTTGGGCCGCTTTCTCCTCTGGGAAAGAATATTTTTCCGCAATAAAAAGCGAAAATATTGCAAAGTAAGTGACTAACTCCGAATCTTTTTTTAATACTAAAAAAAATTTAGTGCCCTGGCATTCATTCGAATAGTAGCAGTCATTTTGTTACTGAATGACAAAAATCTATTGGTATACAGTACTTCGATATATAATCATTTGATCATATAAACATTTAATCAGTTAATCAGTTCCTTTGATTTAAAGGGATTCAGTAATGTGTGCGAATAAAAACAATAAATTTTTTTGTTCTCTTTTGATCTGGGTTCTGTTTGCAGGAGTATCAATTAGCAATAACGTCGCTACCGCCAGCGCTATGATGGATATTAATCCTATGTCCAGCTGGTCAGCATCAATAGGAGATGAACTAGAAACTGGATCTCATGGTACATCCTACGATACTTGGAGTTTTGGAGACTTAATCTGGGGGGTTATTGATTATTTTAACAAAACCCCTGCTGATTATAAATACGAACAATTCTCCCAAAACGCCGAAAGAAGGGATCCGTTTTCAGAACCAATGAACCAGTCTTTTTCAACGCTTTTGTCCCAGTTTAAAAAAAATGTATGGTGTGATAACGAAAACACCTCTATTTTTCTAGATTTTGATGGAACCCTTGTACATACCACTGTATCTTCTTCTGGACGAGTATTTTCTATAGAAATAAATGGGAGCAAGAATTTCCTTGAGGAACTGTACCTCATCGGATACAAAAAAAACTTGTACAGGGAGAGAGTCATGCCACGTGTCTTTGCATTGAGTTTTCGGCCCTCCAACTTACCGCTGGTACCATCGCCAACTAATGCCGAACTCACATATGATCAACTACAGCTTCATGAACTCAGCGAATTTTTCGAAAAACTGGACATAAAAAGTGACCAAGAAGAAATGCAGCTTATGAAAGGAATTGCGGCCCAATTAAGACCAACTGTCATTGGAAACAAAACGGATTTTTATAAGGGAATAGTCTTTACTGCGGGAGCCTCTAAGGGCGATTTTATTGAGAAGTACATTGAAGTATTCCCACGAACAAAATGCATCTATTTTGTTGATGATAATAAAAAAGCAGTAATAGACGTACTAAAAAAACTAAAAACGGCATATGCAACTGGAAAAATTATCGTAGGGGAAGCATACCATTTGGTAACAGTCAAGGAGTAAGGGGCAAGTCTATTTTATTAATTGGTAATTTCCGCATCAAATATTTCAGTAAAGTAGCATCGACTTGATTTACAGTAATCATATAAATTGACTACTCCATATCCAGAACCATCGTGTCCATATTTCCCCAAATATCTTCCATAAGAATCTTTAAATATAATCCAAGGACCTGGTTTGTTGTTCATTTTTTCCTTATAAGCGACTACTGTTACATAATGTCCACCCCACATGTTATTTAGGAATATTACCGGATGCATATTTTTTAATGCATTTAGAATATTTTTTTTGGTTACCGTATATCCATCATTATCAACACTAAAATAATTAGTTGCACCAATTATTTTACCTTTTAATTTGAGATTAGGATTTGGACCAATATTATCTTCAGGTAAGACTTCACTCTTTATGAAATATTTTCTGGCACTTTGTATGGCCTTTTGAACATCATAAACATGATAATATTTCCAGAGGGCCATTTCACTCAAATTTGCTTCCAAATTATACTTTCTCATTATAATATTTTCCATCGCTGCAACGGTAGAATATGCAGAACATAAATAATCCCTACCAGTCCCTTCGTTCTCTTGATCCCTTATTGGAGTATCCCAACTTCTCAAATCACAACCTTCATCATCACAATGAGAAGGAAGATCCGAAGTTTGGTATTGGTATTGGTTTTGATCTTGAACTTGGTCTTGAATTGTGTTTTTATTTAACATATCCGACTCAGAATCTAAATCAGAATCAGAATCAGAAGAATCGCTAGCAGTTCCATCATTTGGTGTTAACTGAAATTGTCCTGGCATTTCCGATGATAGGCCTTTTAAATCTTTGCCGTAGGCATTATTTATGCCTTTAATAGGACAAACATAAAGTAGACAAATGATCAATAAAAACAAATTCCCAAGCACAATACCTTTTGTTCCCATAATAAATTTTAAATAACACATAAAATACCCTCCTTTGACATATAAAATGGACATCAGAATTAAAATTGATATCTTTATAAAAAGCTTTCAATGCCCACGATGGATTATTCGGAAAGCTCTAAAAAAGGTTTAAAAAAAATTACTTTAAAATTCTGTCACAGATTTCTCAGTATACCTTTTCAATATAGCTTTTAAGTATAAGTAAATAAAAATCAGTTGGCACCTAGTACTGCAGAAGAAGTTGTTATTCAGACAAAAATGAGACGCGCTCAACCATCAGTTGTAAATACTCCTTACCCTGCCAATGGTTATTATTCAAAGTAAAATCTACCACTAAACCGCCCCGTTGCGCTTGCTGACTTGTAATGTCCTTTGGATGAAGTACCTTCCACTTATCGATATAGTTAAAACTTATTCCCTGTAATTGTAGATTCTCCGTAGCAGCATACTGGACTGCACCGTGGGCAGCACTGTAGGCCCCATCGCTTCTATCATCACACAAACGATTCAAGGTACGCTCACGAAGTAGTCTGTGATTCAACTCCATAGGAGTAAAGACCCAACGTACATGAATTTTTTTCAATAAAGAATAACTCAATAATTTCACCCCCTGCATTCTAAAAACTGGTCTCCGATTTCCCATACCCCATGGTTCTAAGAGCTGTAGCTGTCTCAACAAAGTTGAATCAACCTCCTCAAACGCCAGCTGCAAGTCATAGTGTTCTCTGTTGGTGTAATGTTCACGCGGCAGGGTGCTCACATATTGCTGAATACCACTATGAAATTGGTGGAATTTTTCCTTGGGCAAAGAAAAACCAGCGGCCGCTGGATGTCCCCCAAATTTTAAAAACATATCAGAAAATTTACTTAACATTGCATGAAGATCCAAGTTACCCGCAGTCCGTGCTGACGCCCGTAGTATTTTTGGGTCTTCTTCGTCAGTAAGAACGATTGCAGGAACGCGAAAATTTTCCACCAATTTTGCAGCAACAATTCCAATTACACCTTGATGCCAAGTTGAGTCATAAACAACATTGATAATGGGATCGCCAATATGCGCAGCATTCTGGTTAGCAATATTCAGTTCGCGAATGATTTTATTGCGTGCGGATTCATACACCTCTTTTTGGATCTCTTTCCTTCTATAATTTGAATTCTCTAATTGCTGAAAAGAGCTGTGCACGTCTTCTTCATCATCGCTTACAAGAAGTTGTAATGCAGCGCTTGCCTGTTGTAAACGCCCTTGGGCATTTAACATTGGTCCAACATCAAAAACAATCTTGTCGCTGGGAATCAACGGCCCTGCAGATGATACATCATCGGCAGAAAAAAACATTTTTATTCCTGGGCCAATGCTGATCTCTGTCGTTGATGATGCTAAATTTGCGGAGGCCAATAACTTTTTTATTTGACGCAACCCGTGACGAATTAATTTGAGATTTAGCAGATTTAACGGCGCTAAATCACAAAGCCCACCTATGGCCACTAACGGCAGTAATGAGTAAAGAGATGGTAATTTTGTCCCACCCTTTTCCAACACTCTTTTGATTTGCAAACATAACACAAAGGCAACGCCTACTCCAGGGAGCGCCCTTAATGGAGAATCCGTCTCTTCGTCGCGACGACAAGGATTTACCACGGCCAGTGCCGGCGGAAGCGGCATACCAACATCCACATCCGTATGATGGTCAGTTATAATAATATCCAAACCACCCTGTTCGTTCGCATAAGTAACGGCCTGATGGGCAGTAATCCCACAATCAACAGTAATCAATAAAGAAATTCCATCAGCTAACGCCACATCTATCGATGAAAGATGCAATCCATAACCCTCGCTAAAACGATTTGGTTGATACAAAACTACTTCTGTTCCCAACTGCTTGAAAAAACGATACATCAATGCGCAGGCGGTCGCACCGTCAACATCGTAATCACCAAATACAGCGATCTTCTCTCCAGCTTTAAGCGCCATAACTATCCGCTCGGCCGCTTTTTCTAAATCTCTTAGGGTGGTAAGCTCAGGCAATTGCTGCAAATCCCATGACAAAAACTGCTGCAGGTGTTGCGCATCTTTGAATTTGTTGGCAAAAAATCGGGAAAGCACAGGATGCCAGTTAATAGTACCGGTTGGATTATTTGTATTCATCTGCAGGACGCTACCACAAAAAAAGCGAATCTACAGGCCAAAGAAATAAAAAGGGAACAAATGATTTAAAAGCAAGTACATTTTCTCAAACGCCCTACCACAATACTTGAATTCCTACCACCAAATTTTCCTCTTCCATCTCATTGCTTTTGGCATAATTAACAATTACAGTGTTCACATTTTCACTTTCGCTACTCTTCTCGCTCCCACTCCCGATTCCACTCCCACTTCCCATTTCGTTCCGTAACCAAAGATCAATAATCTTGCGAGTACAGTTCCCTGGTAGAAATGAATGATGACATTGAGGGCACATCTTAATCTCAGTGCATGACTCTATAATTTCTCCACAAACATGACACTTTTGGATCAAAGTTTTATCTATCACGTTTACGTTTTTATCGTTGCGCAAGATCACTGACATTTGTTGAGGAACTGTTTCTTTCATTACATAACCCACACTTTTATAGGCCAACAAAAAACAATCCCTTGCAAAAAAATTCATCCTTGTCTGTGCTTCTATCTTCGTAATAAATACAAAAAACTTTAACCTATTTGCATAGCACTATCCGATCTAAATAAACTCTATGCAAGGTGAGTGATATCGCCAAGTTAATCTAAATAAATCTGATAGATAAGCAGTTACTTAAAGTTACCAGGGATAAGCTCCGATCGGATATAGTTTACTTGTTATAAAAGCTTTAGAGTAGTCCGTGGGGAAAAATAAAAAAGATTTAACAAAAGGAGGTTTTATGCAATTCAAAGTATTTGAGGAAGGAATAGAAGTTAATGGTCAAACAGTGTATGCAATTATTTCTGGACTAGGGGTATTCAAAACCTTATCTAGAAAGTACCTTTTGGAAGTAGGAATAGGAACAGAAGTTAATGGAGAGCTGGTTTTGGATAAGGACGCATGGTATCCACAAGACAAATGGTTATCGGCATTTGAGAGAATTTCAAAAGAAATTGGTGACGCACCTTTGTTCCAAATAGGTGAATCGATCCCCAATAATGCTAAATTTCCTGATAATATAAACAATATTGAGAAAGCAATAATGGCCATTGATGTTGCCTACCATATGAACCATCGTAAAAATGGGCAGTTGCTCTATGACACCATCCAGAAAATTTCACTTGAGGGAATTGGAACTTATGGTTACGAAAAAATCAGCAATAAAAGTATAATCATCTCTGTGTGCAATAACCCCTATCCTTGCGCTTTCGATAGAGGTATTCTTAGTGCTATGGCCAAAAAATTTGCAATTAATGCAAGTGTTGTTCACGATAATTCTCGACCTTGTCGTAAAAATGGTAACGATAGCTGTACTTATATAATCACTTGGAATACACCTTAGTAAAGTACGTAGGTCTAAAAATTCGGCCCATCTACATAATGATAAAGAATAATGGTAAAGACAACAGTAAATCCACAGCGCTCCATCCAATAGAATTAAAACGTGAAGGACGTGAAAATCCCTTAGAAATCAACATTTGCTTGGGAAGAAGATAGGATAGAAAAACAGATAAATTCCTTTATATATGGATAAAAAGCGCCATACAAATAAGCACCCGCTTGATACTAAAATTTGCAGAAGAAAATTTATTGCAGAAGAAAAATTTTTTGATAAGTGTGTTGATAATTGTGTTATTAGTGGTCACTGGCGTAGTTATTGACTTTGTGGTTTGAAGCATATAGAAATGATTTGCTTCCCTGCACTCTTAAAACCTAATCTTTAGAAAGGAGCGTATTCTATGACCAGTATGACCAGGAAATTTTTCTCTGTATTAGCTACTTCAACTCTACTTGTTTCAGTATCTCTATTTTCCTCTTCGTCTGAAGCTATGGACCGTTGCGGACTGTTATGTCGCCATGAGGCCTTTCCGTTCTACCAACAATGTGATCGCGATCTTGCACTTTGTAATACAACGGAAAATTCTTCTCTCTGTCAGATTCGATATACCGAATGTAAACAACAAGCTCTAAAATATCAAATTTCTTGCGTTGAAGAATGCCTAAGCAGTCAGCGATTACGACGAAGATAATAAAGGTAATGAAGATAATCACACTGCCTAAATTTCAAAAATAAATCATTCAATAATAAAATTATCCCCGTCCAATTTAATTCTTTCATGTTAATTTCTTTTAAGAAAATAACTGTAAACAAAACGACGTAAATTATGAACACAATCAAAATTGACAAAAACGACGATGGATTATTTATTTCAATAGTAACTGAACGGACCCTCATACGATCAGCATCTCGAAAAGGTCAATCACTCGCCCCTAAAGGAGCGAGCTTGTGAAAACAGGTTCGAGATTGACAAGGAGGCATTTTACAAATGCAGAAGTTGGTTAAGAGATGCGCCCCAAAGGTTTGGGGTGCGCATACATACA
>JADGBS010000131.1 GCA_015231325.1 Oligoflexia bacterium
AATCCCTCGAACATATTCGTCACCACATCTTTTTCTGAAGGATTTGATACCGCCTGGTCCCCTAAGTAAGGCAGCATATTGCTCTTTAAGCCTAACACCATGCACCTAATGCGCAGGACTTTCTGGAATTCGGGAAAAACAAAATTATTAACCTTTGTTATATGCTTTTTATTGGCGACAAGTGTTTTTTCAATGCCAAATTTTTATCCTTTCTCAAACGTCAATCCCAACATTGGAAGTATACTTACTCTAGGCAGTGGTTACGATCCAGTTTCTGGAAGTTCCATGGGGGATTGCGTTGAGGCAAGTGATGCAAGAAAAGTTCACGATGGTCAAAGTTCAGTATACGGAGAACTGAATTACGTTGAGGATTACAGAAGTTTAGCAGAGAGTTTATCCATTTCCTCATCGATAAATTTGAAAATAGGCATACCAGGATTTAGTAGCTCTGTAAATGGCAGTGCAAATTTTTTTAAATCACAAAAAATCGAAGAAAACGCCGTTTATTTCATGGTTAAGGTGGTTGTTGAAAGTCCTGTGGAAAAGATGCGTGGTGTTCAGCTCAAGGAACAATATGCGGCCTTACTTAGAGGACCAGGCGGCATCAAATCCTTCAGGAAGAGATGTGGCGACGAATATGTCCGGGGAATCCAAAGAGGCGGTACTTTTTATGCACTAGTAAAAATTACTACCCGCAGTGAGGAAGACAAGCGCAATTTTCAGCAAAAACTTCAAATAAAAGTTGGTAAATATCTTACCGGTGCCAGGAGTATGCAAACCGCGTTAGATGAGATTGTAAAAGATCATTCAGTTGCTTTTTATATCTTTCAAGAAGGCGGTTTAATTCCACAAATTCCTTTCAGCGTGGATAATATCACCCCAGTATTTGAACACGCCGAAAGATTCGCAGAGAATATCAACGCAACCGGAGGGGGGGCGCTGATTCGCTCTATCACTGAGCCGTATGATCTGCTTGATAACTATCCTGTAGAAGTACTTCCTATTGAATTAGAAAACGCTCAGCAAGTTATTGAATCATTAAGCACTAATCGTTATTCGAGCTTAGATGCCATTTCTAAAATTGAAAATATCATCGATCATCCTTATAACTATATTTTCACCAGTGATACTGAACAAAAATTAAATTTTGCGAGGGATCAATACGTAACCAATTTGCAAATTATAAATAAGTTCGCCGTCCAATGTTTTAGAGATTACGAAAAAATGTAAACTTCCAAACAAAGAGGATGGTTTTTCGTTAGTAGCAGTTCCTACTGTTCCGATAAACCCCGACATAAGAATGTGCCTGAAATTTTTAAACAAAGAGGGTTCAGGAGAAGTGTGTGGGGTTGCGGCATATTATAGTGCACGAGAAAAAATATGCGGAGCAGAAAGTTATAATAGTGGGCAAGGTCCTGTTTGTGGAGTAAAAGGATTTAACAAAAGTCGAGGAGCAGCCTGTGGGGTAGAATTATATGTTGCAAAAAAAGATAAGGACATATGTGGTTTTGATGAGAAAAATATAGGTAATTCAGGCCGGATGCATGGTGGACCACCTGATTTTTTAATTGATTATAAAAAACAAGAGTGTGTAAATGCTGGATTTGACGATTTAAGAGTTCAAGAAAGTGATAACACCATGGGTGGTAGGGAACACAATATTTCAATGGCAACATTCACCTACTTTTGTCAAAAGTTTAAATCTTGTAGAAATAGCAGTTTTGGAGTCGAACTCTACCGAGAGTGTTCTCATCCGGATTTTGGCACCATCTATGCTACGTGTGAAAATGCTGTTTTTGGAGTTAAGAATTATAAAGAATGCGAACATCCTTCTTTTGGTATCAAATCCTACAAAAAATGCAGACACGAAAGCTTCGGACGTGACTGCGTAGAATACGCACAATAATTTTTATGGCCACTGCCTATTCTCTCTCTATAGAGAGAATAGGCAGTTTTATATTTTATTTATGAGGTTTATCAATATGCATATCGGATATAATTTTATTATACTTTGTTTTCTTTTTTTATTGGTTGCGTGCAACAAAGACGACGATGCAATTACTCAACCAATAAATCCTAGCATAAATAATGATGAAGCGAAACACTGTTCTAATGCCCAACGATACGATGAAGTACTTAAAAAATGCGTGAATATTTGTACTGAGAATGAGTTTTTTGATATAACAACGGAAGATTGCCGCAAGACAATGCCGAATCCTATAGAAGAGAAAATTTGTCAAGGTGATCTAGCTTTGGACAAAGTTACTAGCAAATGTGCTTGCTTTGGAAGATCAAAAGAAGATCCAATAAACAAAAATTGCGTTTGTGAAGCAGGGGCACACTATAGTAAAATTGATGCCGATTGTGTTTGTTATAATCAGGATAAATTCTATAACCCTCTATACTCTAGGTGTACATTATTTTGTAAAGAAGGCGAAGAACTTTTTATGCTCTCAAATGGTGAGTTTCAACTCTGTGTCCCTAAATGCAAAAGTGGTTACTTTTATGACTTAAGTGAGTCCATGTGCATTCAGAAATGCGAAGGCAATTCTTATCGTAACAGAGGTGACGCTCAATGCACTAAGGGAAAAATGTTGAGCATAAACCCAGAGTACAGAATATGGTCCATTTTACCTTTATTGACTGTAGATAGAAATCCCGGAATTTATTTAAACATCGACCCGCGTAATCAACCAACAGAGGAAGATATAAACAAGCGTATAAAGATGATTAAATCAGCAATTAATGCTTGGCTTGAACCTCTGAGATCCAGCGGGTTGGGTGGAGAAAGGTTTGTAAGAGATATCGAAGTTTCCACCGATCGTGTCATTTATAATTCAAATAATGTAATTGCAACCGTTGATTTATTACCTACTAAAAGGGCGTATGCGATAAATAGTTTAAGCAGAATTGCTGTATCTCTCTCTTCCGAGTTAGGAACATATATTCATGAATTCGGTCATCTCTTGGGCTTTGAGGATCTTTACGATCAAGATCCTCACTCGAGGCTGAGGAGGTTATGTCTAACAGGATACGATGAGACAACGACAATAATGTGCTTCTCTAGTGATCCATTTCTTAGGTCAGCAGATATAGAGGGAATTCAAAATCTGTATTGTCGGTTTTTTCAAAATGAAGATCCTGAGGCATGTGCAGTGTTGCAACAGCGACTTTCTCTTGCTGCTATCTCTTCACTAATGTAGGTTATTGTCGGACGCTACTGCCTGGATAGAACAAAGGCGCATCCTGATTTTAAATCCGTTTTTACCTACCTCAAAACTTTACTAATCTGAATTTTTTACACATCTGTATTAATTCTGGTCGCTATCATTTGCATCAAACGAAAGCCTATAATAGAGTGTGTCTCTTTTTTGATCGTTTTTCCATGGCCGCGGATGCGGATAAAGATTATCAAAAGATTTTATTAAGTCATGACAGGAGCATATCAATCCCGTTAGTGGAAGTGCCTGACGAAGATTGGGGCATGATGATAAACCCCGACACGTGTGAAAATAACTCCGCGAGGAGCATACAATGTGTTTTCTGTTACTGAGGCAAAATCACTAAGATCCAAACTGAGTGCAGTAAAACGCCAAGGTGATAGAAAGAGTTTTTAAGGAGTTTGTCATGAAAAAAAAATGATATTACGCCATTAATTTTTATTACAGAGAATTTTTGAGAAATAACACAGGGCATCATCATTATTAACAGATCCGTCTTCCCCAAAATATACCATTTTTTCAGTAAAGATAATATTTCTACTTTCTTCATAACTTTGGCAACTATCATAACCCAACTTTTTACAGATTATATTACATTGGTTATTTTCATCCCAAGTATCATATATTTTAAGGCCCCTATAGGTTGGTGAAAACATGGCAACGGTATGTGGATCTATGTCATACACAGTACTCATGTTGCTAGAAAATTCAAGAATCTGCTTGCGTCGATTATCATTTATCTGCTGCTGCAGATCATCATTTATTTTCTGTTGCTGCTTTTCTAGGAGGGCCTTCTTCCGATCTTCAATCATTGAAGAAAAAGCACTCGGACCCATAAGCTTAACTCCGCAAAAGATGCCTAAGTCTTTAATCGCTTTACCCGCTGCCTTAACATATAGTGGACGGTTGTCACTGCTCAAATATGAGGTCACCCGGTTTGGATGAAAAAAGTCAGGGTCATTTTTTGCGAGCGCTCCAACTAACATTGGCGTAAAGCAATAGTCTTTAACTGTTTCTTTCTGTAATTGGGAACCATAAAAGGCCATACCGGAATGATCGGCGAACGTAACTGAGTCAAAATAATGCTTAAGAGGCCAGTACCAACCACCTGCATGGCATGCATCGCTAATAATCAACAGACGCCTAAACGCTTTCTTACGTCCTTGCTTTTCCAGAAGATTAATCATGTCTTGGGCAGAAAAACGTCCATCAGAAAGTGCCCAATCTCCGTTTTGGCAGCCATGTCCTGAATAGTAGATAATAAAATCACGACCATCGCCAGAAAGAAAATTTTCAATTGCACTTTTTACTTGTCCTACAGTGCAAAGTCCTGCGCCCCCAGAAGAAATATATCCCGCAACAACCGCGTTGATGGAATTACAAAGATGATTCTTTATAAGATCAAAGTCTTTTTCAATACCTTTAAGGCAATATTCATCCCGACGCCTTTCATCGAGAACTTCTTCTGTAAGATCCCTTTCATCCACCTCCTCTTTAAGATCTCTTGGCAGGGCGCCTTTACCAGCAGCACCTATGAAAAGAATGCACCTATTGGATGCTTGCGAATTTGTGTTTAATGCTGCAGAAGCAAAGATGCGAAAACTTAATAAAATAGAAAAAATAATCGTTAACGCAAAAAACGATCGATACATGTTGCTCTCCTTTCTAATTCGTGATGGGCCATAACTAGTAATAAGGTTAGTGCCCTTAGTTATTAATTTAAAACACTATAAAATTAATTATTATTTTGAGTTCTTACTCGGATTACTCTGAGTGATGTCGCGTTCCAGGTGTCATGTCCTGGGTAAACGTTACCACTTTTTTTAATACATAATTAAAATTGTAACATAAAACCTAAATATAATCCGAAATGATAATCCGCCGGCCGGCAAATACGAGATTGCTCCCGACCGGCCCCCTAAGAACATTGCCAACATCATCAGTTTCCATATAAAAATAGTTACTGACGTCTATACGCAATATTTGACAAATATGTTGGCGCTGAAAACTCCCCTCCCATGCCCCCCCGCCGCTAACATCAACACCACCCAGTATAGTACTCTGCGCGATGCTCTCCTAAAAAGAAATTGAGCGCAATGAAGATAATAAATAACTTTCGCATAAAGTGAAAAAAAAATGTAAAAAAAATAGCTAAAGTAGCGTAAAAATAATTCCGACCAGCGGGGGATATGGCGATAAAAATAATATCGATTCAACTATTTACTTCCTTAACATTAATATTAATACTAACATTATCATTAACCACTGACGCCAGCGATCAAAAACAGTGCACTAATATCGATACATCTGTAAATAGTAGCATCAATCAATTGGCAATTACTGTTGAACAACTTACTCAATCCAAAATTGACCTACCCATAGAAATCAGTAAATTAAAAAATATGCTATCAATACAATCCGATCAAAATGACCTCTTGCTAGAAAAAATCAACACCTTCTGCTCAACTAACTTATCACATGATGAGCTAGGCGATAAATTAACTAACTCATTTCAGCAATTACAAGGCGAGTTATCGTCGATGCTAAAAGAAAAAACAGTGGGACCATACCCAAAAGAGAAGGAGAATTCAAAAATAATTATCAATACAGAACCACCATGCAAATTGAAGACAAAAATTTATATATTAGCAGACAAAACAATCTTCTTGAATTTTACAAATCTGACTGTCGGAAGAGGGGCCTTTAAATTGGTATCCCTCGGAATAAAAATAACACCCGATCAAGAAATGAAATTCATGGCCATATTACGTACTAACCGAGCAAATGCCACCGATGCAGAGAACGTTGATGAAATAAACAAACTAAAATTGATTCACCAAAAAGTAAAAGAAATAAGCACTCCTGAAATAATCAACAAAATTAACAATGGCCAAATGTTCTCTCCTCAATACGAAATTGTTCGAAATACGGATGTTAATCAGGATGGTAGTTTAATTTTTGCCCAACCTCTCGCTGGAGGTACTCTCGAGGGGGCATTGAAAAGAAAAAGAAAACTATCCGACAAGGAACTCACCATAATTAGTAAACAGCTTATTGATGAAATCTACTCGTTAGAAAAAGCAAATTATATCCAATGGGACAATAAACCAGACAATGTTTTTCTAACTGGATCTGAAGATAACATAGTAGCGGTCTTAAGTGATTTTGGATTTACAGCAGATGTGCACGGACAATCCACCTCTAGGCCAATCGGAACCGCTGGGTACATCGACCCATTATACCCCGTCGCATAAATAGAGTTACACTTTAAAGTTTTATATTATCAATCCGGTTTGACCAAAAAACCCTTGAATCAATTTTCGATTTCTTCTGACTCTGGCAATTGCGGTCACAATCTTGGATTTCAAGTCAGTCAAATCAGTTGCACAAATATTTTTCATTTCCACACCTTTTAGTTGATGCCACAAACCTTCGGTCGGGTTGAGTTCTGGTGCATAACCAGGAAAATTTTCAACCCTGAGCCTTTCCGATCCAATAGCTTTAATAAAACTTCGAACAAAGATGGATTTGGAATGAATGGTGGAACCATCCCAAATAATAAAAAGCCGCTCATTAAACCTGATCAAGAGATGAGACAAAAAATCCACGATATCATATTCATTGATGGCTCCTTTTTTGGTCCAAATTCCCAGCTCTCCCATTGGGGTCACCCCACCAATTGTAGATAAATGCTCTTTTGTCAGTTTCACCCGCAGCTCCCATCGTACTCCCTTTGGTTGATAGGTGGTATGGATACTTGGAAGGAAGTAAATCCCTGTTTCATCGAGGAGAAAAATGGTTTTTCCCTCTTTTTTCGCTTTTTTTTATAGCTGGCCATTTGTAATTCTTCCAATTTTCAATTGCCCGTTCATTTCGTTGGGTCGCACGAACAATGGGTTTATGTGATGTCCATCCCAACTCTTTCATAATTTTGGCTATATGGTGTTGATGATAGGTAACACCAAACTGTTTTTCAATGACATACCCAATTCGCTTACAAGTCCAAATATCTCCATAAAATCCCCATGCCTCAGCTCCTGCATAGAGAAACTCCAGAATCTCATACTTCTTTTCTATAGGAAGTCGTGGTGGAGCTCCTGATCTTGGAATCGACAAGAGTGATTTGCTTCCGTCTTTTTTGTACTTCCGAATCCACCGATCGACAGATGTTCTGCTCACGCCAAGAGCGGCCGATATTGATACTTGGCTCCAGCCTTTACAGTATAATTCGATACCTCTTAAACGACGTCCCTCTTGCCAGTTTGAAATTGATTTCTTTTTCATTCCACTTAATATCACATTTTAAACTGTAACCCTATTTATGCGACGGGGTATAGGTACAATTTTTAGTAGAAAAAGATTTCGCTTTTTACCTATGCTGGTATCTGGTTTTCTGTTTCAGCATAGTATTCAAGGATGGTGTCCTCCAATGCCTCTTCTACGTTGTTTAGGGGTTCGTTTAAAAGAAGAAATATTGAGAGAAAAAGCGGCCTTGAAAATATTGGTTGATAGTGGCCCGCTTGCTGAGATTACAAAGGAGAATTTATCACCTGAAGAAAAAGCGCAGATGGTGATAAAGAATTTGTAAATGATCATAGCGTGGCAGCTGCTGCCGCAGCCACAGCAACAGGCATGTTTCTCGCCTCTTCACTAAATTTTTTGGCAAAACATTCTCGCAATCTATAATATTTGGGATTTCTGGCGCTCTTTACCTGTTTGCTTGATGGAGAATGTGCTGCCGGATGATATTTACCATATTCCGAAAATGGTTTCATGGAACGGTAGTGAAGTTGATCACTTAGTTGAGCATCGAGAACTATCATTTCTCCATGATAACTGGCCGATTTGCTAGAAAAGCCTGCATTGGCAAGGCCAAAAGAACACAAATTTTTTCCATGCAGTTCTAGATATCTTCGCAGGAGAAAAGCTGCCTCTTCCAGAGATGCTCCGGTCTCTAGATAGTCAAACACGACTACTGTTTTATTTCCGATGGCATTAAGATCGATAAAATTGTCAAAATGCGAAAACAATACGCTTAGTACATCTTCATTTCTGTTTCTTACTGAATAATCTGTAAGGAATGAAATTGGCAGGTTCATTGCGCCATTACCTTGTGCCTGGATTAATGCCACTAATGGGGAGAAGCTCCGACCTATCCCCACGAAATAGTGTTGGTCGGGAGGATATTTTGAATATAGTATACTGGCAAGCGAACTTAAAGGTACGTACATTTCCGAACTAAAATTTTCAACCATTCCATCGTCTCTATCTTCAGACAGAAGTGATCTTATGTGGTCCATCTGCCCGAAGCGATCAACAACCCCCCCTGGGTTGAAATTACAGTTCATTTCACTGACTGTAGATTCAATTGCTGACGCACTGACTGGAGATATATCCTGCGCAAGTCTCTCCAAGGTCTCCATTATTTCTGGTGAAATTTTTAGGGCATTACAATCAGCTATTGCCATATCATTATGAGGCCTAAAGGAAAGTATCTGAAATGACCTGAAGATGTTTACGAGATCAGAACAGTTTTTCCCGTCAATCAATGACTTAATGATCAGGCCAATATAAAAGGTATCAGTACCGATGAACTGACTTTGTACTTGCTCGGGCAGATGAGTGTTCTCGTGGGCCATGGCATTAGAAAACACAAGACAAGATAATAGTTTATTGGGATCTCTTTGCGATTGGCAATTTTTATTGGTCACTAGATTTTTCAGAACGTTACACTCATATTGGTCATTACTTTTTTCGAGGGTCTCACAATTGCCGTTTGATATGGCCCTTTCGATAACTTCTCTATACCCGGCGTCGTTTACTGTTTCGTCGGCAGCAGGGGTAACAACCGGAGTAGCGGCCGCTGCGTCAGCATCGAGCGAGACGGTCATGGCACCAATAGTAATAAAACAAAGAAAAAATAAAAATAAATGCTTCATAGGAATTCCTCTTAATTAGGCCCAAGGCCCATGTGAGGGTTTTAAATATTTGATTTGAAATAAGCATCCACCCAACTAGTATGTTTTTTGAAATAGAAAACAGAGAATTTACTTGTACCGAAAAATTTGCCAAAAAAATAAAATCATCTTTGATGATTAAACAAAAAAATATTATCGTACACTTGCAACTGGTCGCTTTTTGTTTGCGGGCCACTTATAAATTATAGCATGGATTCGTGTTATAATGGTTATGCCAGAGAAAAAAACATCTAAATTTTTGAAAAATCACTGTCGAAGCAGGTGTTTTTTGTCTTCCAATCACTACAAGTAAATTTCGTATAAGTAGAATTATCGTGCATAATTTTGGCCAGGTACAGGCGTTAATGCGGTAGGGGAGATAGTGGGGGAGATATAAGACGGTTTATTTATATTGTCCCTTTGTTCTGCCAGCTTGAGGGTGTATAATTCAGATTATGAAAATAAAAAATATCTATTTTGTCTTTTTTTTAATTCAATTTATAAATATCTTATTTGTTAGCTGTGGAGATAATCATGACGATTATCAAGACCGTCACAGTATTACGCAACCACCAACTACCTCATCATCAGCAGCAAAAATAAATTATCTTACCGTAAACGAAGTGAAGGAAAGGAGAACTATTTTTATCAATGTCAAATCTGATCAAAATCTAGGAAATCAAATTCCCCCACGGTCAGGAACTTTATATTTAGATAAGTTACACCCCGTCGCATAATTAACTTCACTTTTTGAAGTGTACTGATTGTGCTAACAAGGGGAATGAAAAAGAAAAAATCATTCTCAAATTGGCAAGAGGCCCGTAGACTCCAAGGTATTGATCTGTT
>JADGBS010000132.1 GCA_015231325.1 Oligoflexia bacterium
TGAAATTACGAAATTAATACGTTGGCTCAGAAAATTTGTTCCAGAAATTGTCGAAAGCGAATATTCGACAACTCTTCTAAACTATCTTTCTAAAGAAGGATTTTGCTTAGAACTACGCGAATTAGTGGCCAAACAGATTATTCAGTACAGATATCAACCTGCTAAAAATTCTGAAACAAGGGTTACAGACAAATTAATAGTTGACTTAAAAAAAAGATTTATCGAGGTCGGCCTTAGAAAAACGAGAACTCAGTTAGCAAACGATCACAGAAGATGCATACAAGCAGAAGAGGAGATACCGGTAATGGATAAACTTCGTGTCGTCGAAGAGCAATTAATGCTTGCTAAGAAGGGAGATTGACGTTCTAGACGTTTACCTTAAGAAAAAAACTAAATCTTCTTTTTCTTAAAGTATAATAAAACAATATACTTATGACAATGCTAGCGCTACGACCTTGATAACCTTGATGATCTTTATTGTCTTGATGGAGAGAACAAACGTATGTCACTAATTGAAAGTTTTTTAAACTCAAAAGAATTTGCAAAACTGATTATTAAGGGAAAAGACCAAGGAATGCTCACTCCTGAGGAGATTAATGATGCAATTCCTGCCAGTATAGTAGATGCTGACTCTCTCGATGCGATTATTGAAAAAATTGTGTTAGAAAATCGTATTGAAATCCAAACAGCTGATGTTGAAGTTGAGGACGAGGAGGGCATTCGCTTAGATGGGACAGAAATAATTGAAGAGACGCTGTCTAAAGAGGAAAAAGCTGAATTAAAATCCTCTTCTACCGACCCGGTAAAATTATATCTGAAAAAGATGGGTTCTGTTGCGCTGCTCACACGAGAAGGAGAAGTTACTATTGCCAAAGAAATCGAAGAAGGAGAAAGGAAGATTATTCTCTCTGCTTTATCTTCGGTCCATGCTTTGAAGGAGATAGTACGGCTAAAAGAAAAAATAGAATGTGCAGAAAATGTTCAAGAGTATGTCAAAGAATTAGTCCGTGGATTGGACGATGAATCGCCTGCTGAAGATATCGAAAAAACAAAAATACATATTTTCGAAGTGTGCGACTCATTGAAAGCGTTGTTGGATGAGTGCGCAGAGGATGATGGTTCGTTCAAAAAATTCGACGATGATCAAAGAAAAAGGTTTCTATCTCTATCTCGAGTACTAATTCGCCTTACATTCAATCGTAAAGTTATCAACAGCTTCGTTGAACCTGTAAAAAACTTTTTCCTAAAGTTCAAAGATCTTTTCGAACAACAAGAGCGTATATTTAAATTCATTGAAGTCAAGGATTTGGCCAGTTACCGTGAACTTTATGAAAAGATCATGGAAAATGATAGCTTCAAACGCACGTTCGCACGACAACTTTTCACCTCTGATGCAAAATTAGAACAGATTATTCGCAACCAAGAAGACACGCTGCGTAAATTGAGAAGATTGACAATCGAAGCAGGCATGGAATTTTCCGAAATAGAACGAGTGTACAAAATTATTTTAAAGGGTGAAGAAAAAGCAGACAAGGCCAAAGCACAATTGGTTGAGGCCAATTTAAGGTTGGTTGTTTCAATCGCAAAAAAGTACACCAATCGAGGCCTACAATTCTTGGATCTTATCCAAGAAGGCAATATTGGTTTGATGAAAGCGGTTGATAAGTTTGAATATCGCCGCGGATATAAATTTTCTACTTACGCTACGTGGTGGATTCGTCAAGCAATTACCAGGGCCATTGCTGATCAGGCCAGAACCATACGTATTCCTGTCCACATGATAGAAACTATTAATAAATTAGTTCGCACCTCTCGGCAATTAATTCAAGAATTAGGAAGGGAACCCTCTCCTGAAGAAATTGCTGAAAAGATGGATCTTCCTGTAGATAAAGTGAAAAAAGTTTTAAAAATTTCGAAAGAACCCATTTCGCTAGAAACTCCCATCGGTGAAGAGGAAGATAGCAGTCTAGGTGATTTTATCGAAGATAAAAAAATTATTTCCCCGCAAGAAGCGGTGATGAACATTACTCTTTCCGAACAAACAAGGATGGTTTTAGCAACGCTTACTCCGCGGGAAGAGAAGGTATTACGTATGCGTTTTGGGATTGGAGAAAAATCTGACCATACCTTAGAAGAAGTAGGACAAGATTTTTTTGTCACTAGGGAAAGAATCAGACAAATAGAGGCAAAGGCATTGCGAAAACTGCGACATCCTAGTCGCGCTAAATTATTAAAATCTTATATCGACAATTAAAAAAATGAGTAATGCTTTTAATCTTATCGAGAATTCTTTTCTCTCCGACAGTTTAAGAAAAATTTTAAAAAACTTTTTTTCAGATAAAACTATCACTGAACTCAGTGCTGTTCGTTTTCCTTTAGAAGTCGAAATTACCTTTATTAAGGAAAACCCTCCTGTTTATACCATAGTTGCGGCAACAATAAAGAGTGAAAAAGATGATAGAAGTAATAGTAACAATCAACGTGCCAATCGTATTGACCCTACTACCCACCGCACTTGTAGTACTAAAAATGGAAACGTCAATATAACTCTTTTTAGTTCATTGCAAACGGCAGAACACTCTGCACGTATAACATTTAGAGGTGATGGCCAAAATCTACACCTGAATTCCATCTGCGACTGCCATAAATGGAATAAAGAAGAGCACTGTGTCCATGTTTTGATTATTTTCATTAAGTTTTACTTATCAAAAGAGAACGCTATTCCACAAATTTCACAAACATCATGGAATAAATATTTCCCCTCTCACTTGGAATCATCAAAACAATTCTTGTCTGAAGCAGAGACATTTAACCGACATACCCCCTACGCCAACGAGAACATCGATCAATTTCTGACATTGTCAACTCTTCAAGATTTCCAGGGAAGTTTACTCATCATTTTCGATAACTACGAAACTACTAATCCAGCTAATCACATTCCGTTTCCTTTATTCCATTTATTAGACAAATCATCTGTAGAGCGCTGGAATATTACCATCACCAAATTTTTCCATTTGATCGACATTGACAATCAGCAGATATTTATTTTACCGGAAGAGATAAAAGCTCTACTTAATAAAATAAGAAAATTTAAGAAACACTATACATTTGATGATTACCTTATTATCACGAAAGAACTACGTAAGCAGAAAATCGTTTCTCTTATTTATAAAAACCAGTTAATATCCGATGAAGACAGCAGCAAAAAAACACCAATTAACTGTGAAATTTCACTCGAAAAAATAGATGTCAGCGGAAGAAATAGCATCAAGATGAGTTTTGATTTTTTCACTTCCTCTATTCGCGTTCCTCCCCCCATATTTTTCAAATTACTTTCCTTTAGCAATGAAGGGGCACTCCACCATTTTCTCAAAAAGGCGGACGCATACCTATTTAGCAACGAACTTTTCTCATTGTTAAAATCCGAACCGCATTCACATGACACAAAAATCCAACATTTTTATCACTCTATAAATAAAATTTTGGCCGACAATGAATTTGCACAAAGCATCATTAGAGATTATACAAATATAATGGTTAGTGCCATAGACCACGAAACGCTCATCAATTTGAATATTAATGAGGATCACAATGGGGATAGTACTGGAGATAGTATTGGGGAGAATACTTCTTTCATTTTCAAATATAGTTTAGATCTATTCCGTAGTTTATTAACTCTTTGCATTAACTCTTTTGGTGAATTTTTCATTCGATCAGCAGATTATAGTTCATCAAATTTTATAACCTATATTCCGCTCCCTCTATTCCTAAAAAAGATCAATACATTTTACCGCGATTGTAAAAAGCTAGGAATTAATGTTTCTTACCATCAAAGTCCTATAAAATTCTGGAATCCTCAAATTACAATAGAGCGAAATAATATCAAAGAAGACTGGTTTGAACTTTGTCTTGCCATCAGTGAAGAGGATCTTCAACTGACAATTGATCTTTTAAATAATCAGAATACTTATATTCAATCAGATTCTTTAGTAATTCTAGATGATACTCAGCACGAATTGCTACACTTTCTTTCTCAACACTTACCAATTAATAAAAAAAGAACAACAAAAAAATTATCCATAATTAATCCATCCCACAAAATCTCTACTCTTATTGATGGCGATGATCTTAGCGTTGCTAATAACCAAAAAACATTTAAAATATTATTTAACCGCCATAAAGTTTTTGAACTATTTGAATTATACAAACTGGGATTTAAGAAAATCATTAATGAGGATGAATTAAGTCTTTGTAAACAGCTTACCTCACTGCAGGGATTACCTAAATACCCCATACCAGAAATGCTCAACGTCTCCCCCAGATCATATCAAACTGAAGGTTTCTACTGGTTGCGTTTCCTTTATGAGAATAAATTGGGTGCTTGTCTTGCTGACGACATGGGGTTGGGAAAAACCTTACAAACCATCATGCTTATCAAAAGCATACTGAATAAAGTAAATCGTGTTTTGATTATATGTCCGGTATCAATTATTTTAAACTGGCAATCAGAGATTAAAAAGTTTGCTAAACTCGATGCCCAAATTTATTATGGAGGGAATAGATCCTTTCCGCAAGATGAAAAGATTGTACTAACCAGTTATGGCATATTAAGAAAAGAGTATAATCAAATTCTCAGTGAATTACGTTTTGACATTTTAGTATTGGATGAAGCACACCACTTAAAAAACTTTCGATCACTAGGATCGCGCGCTGCCAGAGAGGTAAATGCCCAATTTCGCTTAGCACTAACAGGAACTCCCGTAGAAAACGATCTGCCAGAGTTTTGCAACATTATGGATATTTGTGTGCCTGGACTTTGGGAAAAATTAAATGCAACCTATAGAATATCTACAGACTCTGGCGATGAAATACTCGATTACGACAGCAATAGCAATAATAATAATCACGGCCGTAATAAAAGTGGCGAAAGATTCATCCCTTCTGCAAATGGCCACGATGAGAATTATTCCTGGATAAAAAAGATCAGCAGACCATTTCTGCTACGAAGAACTAAAAGCGAAGTATTGAAAGATTTACCAGAAAAAAATGATAATACAATTGTTTTAAATTTTTCTAAAGATGAAAAAAATTATTATGCATTAACTTTACTAAAAATTAAACAAAGACTTGTTAGTTTATCTGGAGCAGCGCAAAAGAAATATGGTGAAATTTTCAAAGGAATTCTAGAATTACGCCAGTTATGCCTTTGGCAACAATTATCTCCTCACTCCTTAATTATATCTACAAAAATAAAATATCTAATGGAAGGCCTAGAACAGTTACATAAGGAAAAGCACCAGACCATCGTTTTTTCACAATTCACCACCTACTTAGACCTAATCCAAAAAGAAGTCAGTGCTAGAGGATTTAAATTTTCAAGAATTGATGGGACTCAGTCTATTAAAAGAAGACAGCAAGAGGTAGAACTGTTTCAAAACGGTAGTAACCCGCTTTTTCTTATTAGTCTCCGTGCTGGTGGACTCGGTTTAAATTTAACCGCGGCCAGTTACATTTTTCTGATGGATCCATGGTGGAATCCCGCAGTAGAAGGCCAGGCGATCGATCGAGCTCACCGTATCGGACAAAAAAATAAACTAACTATTTATCGGTTGATCATTAAAGACTCGATCGAAGAAAAAGTTTTGAATCTACAAGAGCACAAACGAAAACTGTTTGATAACCTTCTCAATACCAAGATACAGCTGCCACCAACATCTCTGACGCAGCTTAATAACAGCGAAGAGGGTGAGGTAAACTCATACTTCTCGGGCAAACTCACTAAAGAGGACTTCGAGTGGCTATTGCTCTAGGCCATTATTTAAATATTCTTACTAGGTCATTGAATATGGCCGCGAACACCAACAGCAACAGTAAAGAAAGACCAAACCTTTGCGCAATCTCCATTTTCTTTCTAGAAAGGGGTCCACGATTAAACAATTCGCAGCAGATGAAAAATATATGCCCACCATCCAAAACTGGGATTGGAAAAAGATTAATTACACAGAGATTAATAGAAATCACTGCCATTATTTTGAAAAAATACGAAATACCAACATTATAAGAATCAGAGGCCACTTTACCAATAGCTATTGGGCCACCAACATTTTTGAAAGAAACCTCTCGCATAATCAATTTTTTAACACCCATAACTGTGCTAGTAAAAGCATCCCAACTTCTGATAAGACCTAGATAAAGCGCAGAAAAAACATTTTGGGGGTCACTCTGGACAAAACTCAAAGGAACGAACTCCGCCGAACTATAGATGCCTAGTTTAAAAACTTTCTTACCCTCTTCATCCTGCACATCTGGATAAACAGTCATCGTATTTAGCGAAGTATTGCGATAGTACTGTATACTTACAGAACTTTTAATATCCTTTTTCGACACTTCAAATAATTCCCTTCTCAAATCATCAAAACTGTAAATCTTGACATTATTTATACTTACTAAAATATCTCCACTTCGTATCCCTGCTTTGTTGGCAGCCCCCCCATCCAACAACTTCTTCACCTGTAGATCATGCATATAAAAACCGTTGGATGACAACGACTCAAAAACACTCTGCGCTTCATTCGCGATATTAATAACAGTCTCAATTTTGTAGTCAACCCAATAATTCTCTGATTCACTATCCCTGACTTCGTTGCTCCCTTTAGCACCACTTTCACCCTCAGCACGATTGAGAATGGCAGATTCATCTATAAAACGGTAAAGATATAAAGACTGGGGACGGTCCAAAACGATATCCTCGAGAGATTTGGTCCAATCAACAACGCCCTTAATTGAACTAACCCCATACTTATTCCCCCTGACATCTACTACAATTGGCCGTCTAAAATGTGGTGGGTATTTAAAAAGTTCCTCCATGAAACGTTTGAATGAAACATTAATGACAATATCAAAATCTTTATCCACAATTTTGTTATTAGCAGTTTTGATTTTCCTCTTAACCCCAATTGAACGAATATTATCATTTTCGCCAAAACCAAAATCAGTTATTCCCTGAATATAGACGTCATTAACTCTGTGTAAGACATCACCCGACTGCACCCCCTGAACACTAAGAAAAGAATCTTTACTCAACATCCCAAATTTGGCCATGGGGATTTTTTCGCCCGCAATTAGTAAAATAAAAAATATTCCATATGCCAATACGAAATTAAATAGCGGTCCTCCAAAAACGATCCAAAATCGCGCCCACTTGCCCTTATAATTAAATGCATACCTTTTTTCTTCCTCCGAGATAGGCTTCTCGTTTAAAGGATCGTCACCAAACATCTTGATATATCCACCCAAAGGAATTAACGACAATGCATACTCAGTACCATTGCGCACGAAACGAAACAGTTTCGGTCCAAATCCGATGGAGAAAATCTCTACTCTAACCCCAAAAATACGCGCAAATATAAAATGTCCCAATTCATGAAAGAAAATCAATGGACACAAAAATATAATAAAAATAACGATCTTTTCTAACATTTTTTAACTTCCTATTCTATTTCGGCCATTACTTCCAATTATGTGAAAGGCCACAAAAGGCTACAGGCGGTTTATCAACAAGTATTTTACAAATAAATAATAAAAAGGGGAAACAAAAATTAAACTATCAACTCGATCATATACCCCACCATGACCAGGAATCAAATCGGAACTGTCCTTCAAATTAAATTGCCTCTTCAACTTAGATTGAAAAAGATCCCCTAGATGGGAAATTAAAGCAATCATAAGTATGGCAATAACTATCATAATTATATTATTATGTATTACTATCTCCTTCAAAACAAAATAGATTGTCATGAGAGCACAAACCAACGCAAAGAAGATTCCACCGATCAACCCCTCAACACTCTTTTTGGGACTGATCTTTTTGCATAATTTATGACGACCAAAGTTCTTTCCTATCAACCAGGCCCCTGTATCCATAGAAAAAACTGTTACCAGCAACAAGAACAACAACTTTTGCCAACTTGGACAAAGTAGTAAGGCCGCCAATGACGACAGCTGGATAAAAACAAATGCTGCTACAATCAGCGGCAAAACACCTCTATAAATAGAAGTGTTGGCCCCCCATCCCAATCCCCATCCCCATGGTGCAAAAAACAAATATATAACACACAAAAAATTGACGACCAGGGGAAGTTGCCAAAAAAAAGTTTGAACAGACCCTCTAAAAACCAAAAAAAGCATCGCGAAAACAAAAAGAGATTGTGCCAGAAAGTAAACAGTTGTCGATCTACGTTGCCGCAAAAAATTGATATCGATCTCATCGATTATTAGAACGCCCAATATAACCAGAAGAATAGAAGATGCAAGCATTCCCAAATAAAAAATTATTCCTAACATCAATATCAAAACTGTGGCAGATAATATCCTCTTTAAGGTATTGCTCTTGCCAGCATCAGCGGTCCCGACATCCCCACTGGAGATCATTGAAAATTCTCTTCATTAAGGTCGTCTCGTTCATCGCTCTTGCTATAGTGCTGACGTAACTCTTTTGCCCGTTGCATAGCAACGGACACATCTGCTACAACTCCTGCATCTGCCATATTACTATTACTCCCTTTAACAGCACTAACGACCGCACCAAACCTTCTTTCTCGTAATGAAACTTCAGAATAAATTTCCAAAAATTCTTTGACAGTAAAGTCCGGCCAATAGGTTTTACAAAAATACAACTCCGCGTAAGCAATTTGCCATAATAGAAAATTAGAAACGCGAAGATCGCCACCAGTTCTGATCAAAAGATCAATATTTTGGCCTTCTTCCTTGGTATACAACAAACGGGCCAACTCTGCCTCACTTATCTTTTTTCCAGGGTTGGAGCTAATCCAACGATTAGCTGCCATCACGATCTCTTCTCTTCCTCCATAGTCGAACGCAAAATTAAGCACTAGCTTTGGATCAACAAAATCGCAAGTTTTCATTACCAAATCTTCAATTAGATCTTGGGTTTTGGGAGACACCCCCGAAATTCTACCCAGAACGTTGAAAGAAATCCTATTTCTAATAATTCTTTCTCGCTCTTTCGAAATATATTTTTGTAACAAAAAGAACAGCGAAGTGACTTCCTCTTTTGGTCGACTCCAATTCTCTGTTGAAAATGCATAGAGAGTAAGAGATTTGATCTGGGGATGATCCGCAGCAGCTTCTACTATCTCTGAAACTTTCTGTGATCCTCTTACATGTCCCCAAACTCTGGGACGCCTGCGCTCTTTTGCCCACCGACCATTACCATCCATAATAATTGCAATATGTTCAATCATCGGCATCACAAAATAAAAAAACAGGTAAGAGTAATAAAACAACTATCAAATTGTAAGCAGCTCTTTTTCTTTTTCACTCATCACCTTATCTATCTTATCAATAAAAGAGTCGGTAATGTGCTGAACCTCGTCCTGGAACTTTTTCGCCGCATCTTCTGAAATATCTTTATGCTTTTCAGTTTTTTTTATCTTTTCATTGTGCTCGCGCCGCACATTTCTTACAGCGACCTTAGCATCTTCACCCAGCTTTTTCATTTCTTTCACCAATGCCTTACGCTTCTCTTCAGTAAGAGAGGGAAAGGGAATCCTAATCAAATGTCCATCGTTGGTAGGAGTTACCCCTAAATTGGCATTAATGACCGCTTTCTCTAGATCACTGAGTGCCGACTTATCAAAAGGATTGATTTGCAAAGTACGAGCATCGGGAGTACTTATCTGACCAACTTGATTGATCGCTGTGGGGGTACCATAATAGTTAACCATAACACCTTCGAGTATGGCAGCGGATGCTCTTCCAGTACGTAACTTCGAAAATTGCTTCTTTAATCCAACAACAATCTTTTCCATTGAATCATCTAGCGAGGTTTTAATTTCGTTCGTATCCATAGGATAAACTCTCCATTAATTTTTTGTCACTAAAGTACCAATTTTTTCTCCACATACCACTTT
>JADGBS010000133.1 GCA_015231325.1 Oligoflexia bacterium
CATAATTTTTTTCTTAGCCAAAATACAAAAATGTGTTACAAATAATTTAGGCGATTACATTTTATGTCGCAAAAACCTACCGATAAATAAAGTCAGCTACGAAACACAAAATTTTTCACATTGTCTAATCCTTAATCAAAAAATCTTTGTAGTTGGCCTTTTTGATCTCCTCCTTTTCGACTTCTACACCTTCTACTTGCGAATGCGTTGGCCCTTGCAGTGCAAACTCATGTAATTTCTGAAGGTCGATGGTATCTCCTTCTGCTACGATTTCTACCAATCCATCCTTAGTGTTGCGCACATGCCCTTTAAGCTTTGGGGTATAAGTCAGTACAAAACGATAGGTAGCAAAACGAAAACCGACTCCCTGAACTGCACCACTGATTAGAAAACGCCATCTGTACATTTGATCATTCCTTAGATTAACCATAGGTTAACCCTTAGGCAAAGTAAACGTTATTATCCCATCTTTGTAACTCTTGATAATTTTTCTATCATTTACACCTCCTGGCAAGGGAAAAGTTTTGGTAATGCTTTCAACTTTACTGTATCTACCGCTTGTTCCATCATTACCAGCAACCTCATTTTGGAAATCACGGTTAAATGTGATTCGTGCATTTTTTCCTTTAGCAGAAAGTTGAATATAATCTTTTTCATATTCTGGTATTGAAAAAGACAGGTAATAATTTTTGGCGTCCTCACCGAAACGAGGATCAATACTTATAGAGTGATAAAAAGGGTCGTCGCTTTTTTCAAGAAAACTTTTTTTAATTAAATTTATTTTTGCCCGTAGTTCTCCAATGTTTTTTGCCGCTTCTTGGTTTACGCTATCTAAAGTTTTTTGATGTGTGTCCAGAATTTTTTTGTATTTTATATAAAAATCTTTATTTGCTTGATCTATGGTAGTTTTGAATTGATTAATTTGTAGTTGGTAGTCTTTTTTCTGTCTTTCGTCTAGCTCCCGCACCTTTTTATTCTGTTCATTTTCCATGAAGTTTATGCGTCGTTCGTAATCGAAATGTTGTTTATTAATAATGGACTCATATTTCGATTCGTTTAAAATTCTCAACTGCTCGAAATCGGAGTTTTGTTTATTTATTTTATAGCGTTGATTGTTTTCTATGTCTTTGGTTTCTGCTTGCTGGTTTTGGATTAAGTCGCGGACACTGTCATTTTTTGCGATATTAAAATTATTGATATTTTCTGTATTTTGTTCCTGATTTTCTTTTATTTTGTTAGCATTGTTTATGGCAATATTGTCAATTTTTTCTTTGAATTTACTGCGAGTTTCATTCATCTCATTCTGATTACTAGTAATCAATGTGTCTTTTTCATCGCCAATGCGCTGCTTGATTTTTTCAGCATGCTCAGATAATCTCAATAAACGATTTTCTTGGTCTTTATTATTTTCGATAATTTTATTTTTGTTTCTTTCTTGTAATTCCAGAAGGCGCATTTCGCCTTCTTCTTTTATTCTATTCGCACGTTCTTGGTAGGCCTTTTCTAGAGTGTTTATTTTTTTTTCCAAAAAATTTCTTTGGTTTTGTTCCTTTTGTGTTAACACGTCTACACTATTTAAATTAATCGCGGATGTCATTTTGCCTTCTCTTGTTGTTTTTTTGTACTATCAATTAATTGTTTATATGGACTTGGGCAATATTCTGGTTCATCGGTATATCCTGGACAAATCCAAGTACGTAATAAAGACACTGATATCGAGCTTTGTCCACCGTGATAGGCCACATAACTTACTGGATCTAAAGTTGAGGTTATTAACTCGGAGGATTTTTGAGGTAAAGGTGTTTCACTCGCGGGGGCAGGGGGGGCAGCGTTTGTGGTGGCCGCAACTGCGGCCGCAGTTGCGGCCCCATTTTGGGAGTTGGAAAATATGTAATATTGATAAACCCTATATTCCGCGATAAGCGGTTGGGTAATGCAATAGTTAAAGATCAAAATAAGGAACAAACGTAAAATATTTTTCACTTTCTTCCTTTCGGAGAATATAGATATTTTGAATGTGCCTAATTTAACCAAATTGTCACGATCGAAGATCTATTTTAAAATTAAATAAGAAATGGCAAAAAGTCTTCCTGGTAAAATTTGCTGTACTTGGTGTGATCTATTAAAATTATAATTAGGAAAGAACAAATGAATCAAAAAAGTAATAAAAGCAGAACCATCTACTATTGCCACCAATGCAAGAAAATTGTTCATGATATTCGAGAGATCTTTTTTGTAGAGCAAGGTCGCTATCGAGGTTTTTGTTCCGAAGGATGCATAACTGCTTTTTTTGCTCCATTGATTGAATATTTGCGACTAGAAGAAAAAAAAGTTCGCAAGGAGATGCAGATAGATGAATCTTTGCCATTTACTAATCGGGATTTTGAAAAAATAATCGAGTATACGTTGAATAAACCCAAAGAGATTTGGTTAGGTGTTGATGAGTTAAGTGAAAATTTTTGTTATATTATTTCCAAAATAAATTTAAAAGATTTAGTTACAGATGGTCCGAAAGATAATGCAAAGGGCAATGTAAAGGACGATTCAAAGGAAGCCGTGTTTTGTATTGTGATTGCTCTGTTATTTGATGATGCTCCCTCATTTGTATTGACAGAAATTGTGACCAAAAGTGAATTTTTGGTTGATTTTTATCGTAAAGGAGAGTTGTTAGGTGATTCAATTAATCTGGGATTAGAAAAAAAAATACCTACCGCCAATGGCCGTTTTCTGCGAGGGACTACTAAAGAAAAGAGAAAAGATGGTGTTACAGACAGTGCAGCAGATGAAATTTCTAATGATATGCCGAGCGGGGAAAGCGAGTATTTGCCGAATTCTTTTGTCACTGAATTGCCCCCAGAGCTTGCATCACTGATTGATAATAAGCGAGAAATAATGGCAGCAGAGTTAGTTAATCAGCGAAGTAGTACTGATATTCCTATAGAGACTTTTCCAAGATTTGAAGTTTTTATATCGGAAACTGTTGATAAGGCAGAAGAAGTTTATCGTTTCGTAGACCAAGATAAAGATGTTATTTTTATTTATATTCGTACATATTTAGAAGATAACCAACCATTTTATTATATCGTTTTATGTTTTCAATACAATAACGATATGGAAAACGAAGAGGGTTTGCTGATCCCCTTTTTTTCTTTTCCAACGAGCGATCCGGATTTATACAAAAGGTACAAAAGAGGTGAGAAGATAGGTGGCCCTTCGATAAATTAAAAAAATATTATAAGTAAAAAAATGAAGAAATTTTTATTAATTGCCATTATTTTATGTTTATCGATAACTTTTATCACTACTGCTTATTTTGCTCCGAACATGTTATATTACTTGGTATTACAAGGGTATGATTTTTCCTCCTATTATAAAGTTGAAAATATTGCAAGATTTTTATCCCCTAGGAAAGTTACAGTTCAAAAAAAGACAGGTACCTATGCGGAAGGGGTCGATGAAAAGTACTGGCATTCATTTCATATTCGCGACTATAAGATATTTTTGCCGCTCGGACACCCATTTATAAACGTAGGCCCGATTATCAATTTTGAAGATAACAGTGTATATACTCAACTAGGGATGCAGTTTAATTCACAGCAGGATAGATTATTAGTAGAAGTGCTCTTTAATAAAGGAGTAAAATTCCGAAATGATTTTTATCGGCAAAAGATTTTTACTATTCCAGTAGTTCAGTCAATCATAGAAAAGATTTCATCTACCAATTTATGGCGAGATTTGTTTTCTAAAGATTTAGAATTTATCTCTAGCGACAAAGATTTTGTGTCAGAAGTAAAATCATGCCTAGGTGCAAAAAAAGCAGAAGGAGATAGGGATAGCGCAAAAGAATGTTCATTTGTATATAGAAATTATTTAAATGTTGCGCTGTTTTTTTCGAAATTAAAGTTGGTTGCTTCTATTCCCTATAGTGAATTAATCTATAATTTATATCTATTAGCGATGCGTGCACAGTACATTAGTAGTTTGCAAAATAATTTTGATAATTTTTTTTATGACGAGAAAAATGAGCGAGCACTTGTTGTAACTGGTGTTCAAGAAAATGTTTATCAAGATTGGCTGGTTTTATCATTGATCGAGGGGATGGTTGAATCATACACAGTAAGATATGTTCCAGAAAATTTATTGTCATGCGAAATTTTCGAGAGGATGTTAGCTAGCGTACACTATTCCGCTGCTTCTAAGGGCGAGACCGAAAGTATTTATCGGCAATTTGTTGAATTACCATATAACTTAAAAAAAGATCAAACTGGAATGTTTTATCTGTTTTCTGCATGGTCACATAATATTGATGATAAAGAATTACTGAAAGAGACGATTAAATTTTTGGAAAAAGGCAGTGGAAATTTGGCCAAATTACGACCGTTATATTCATATGCATATAAAAAATATGGTATCGATTTTTCCACTAAAAGAGAAATTAGTTCACTTAAGGATGCAGACGAAAATAAGCAGGATGAAATTCTCAAGGAAAAAATTGAAGAGGAAAAGAATAAAACAGTTGAGGGTATTGATGGAACTGTCGCAACTGATGGAACAGCTGGCACTGATGGTACAGATGGTGCTGATGGAACTAGTGATGACAACAAATTTGCTTCTCCTGAAGAGCGATTTAAATTTCATTTACAAAAAATAAACGATAGAGAACTGGCCCGAGAAGAGGCCAAAGAAAAGGCCAAAGAAAAGGCCAGCTCGCTGGCCAGTGAAGAAGACAAGAACAAACGCCAACAAAAAAGTAAAGAGGATATGTCTGCTGCGGGGGATGATGACGACGAAATAAATTCGAAGGAACAAACTATCGATTGAAGAGTGAGATTAGAGTTTCCGTCAAATCATTTTTTACTTTTGTAATTTTGCTTGTGTCCAAGAAAGTTCGCTTATCTTCATTCATATAGATAGAACGATTTACCTCTATTTGTACTACGTTTAGAGGGAATCTATCATGTAGAGAATGGAGGTATTTAGTAATATTGCCCCCAAAGTAGGGATCATTGATAGCGATGGTGTATCCTTTTTTATTCAATGCATCAGCAATAGAAGTAATGTATTGGTGATTACAAGACACGCCTTTTAGATCAGAAAGACAAAAATTTGCACGATTAGTTTTCTGTTGGGGATTAATTTTGAGGTGGTAGCTGGTCGGTGATGCCGGCATACTGTGCAGATCGATGAAGGAAATTGGTTGAGCACCGGCAGGTTGCTTTGCGGCCATTTTTTCGAAGAGGATATCGAGCATTTGGTAGTACGGCCGGTAATAGCGCTGTGCCAATTTCTGTCGACACTCTTCATCGATAATTTTTTTCACTAATTGGATACCGCGTGTATTTTCTGTCCAATGAAGGATTGCCGCTTCCTCCGTGCGATTTAGTTCCACCGCAGTTCTATGAATTTATGCAATCAAAACGGCCACGCCCATTCGACGCAGCTGATCAATGTCTATCAATTTGTCTACCCTGTAGTCGACATCATCGTTAAGTGCTTTTTGATCATCGACTAAATAGGGTAAAAACTCTTCAGGAGTTGTTTCTCCCGCATGAGGAACAGAGATCACTGCTGTTGGTGGAATGTGGAAAAGTGGGCCATAGTAATCAAAGACCTCAGAAAATGGTGAGTGGAGTAAATCGCAGTAATCGTTGTTAGTGGCATCTGTATTCTTCATGATATCTATAATAGAATATCTATATTAAATTTCAAGTATAGTCTTCCTGCCCCTTAATCATTTTGTGGAAGACTATACTACTCATAACAATTTTAACAAAAGGATTGATAGTGAAATTTCCGGGTAAGAGAAAGATAAAGCATTATTTTCCCGTGACTCAAAAAGGACGCACTCCTTTCAATTTTGATTTTACGCGGAAAGGGAGTGTTTACATCGTAGGTATTGATCAGCTGTTAGTAGATATTGAGGCCACAGTGGATGATGAATTTATAAATAGGTATGGCATCCAAAAAGGCCAATCGGTGGTATTAAATGATGCAGTTGCGGAAGAATTATACCAATATTTAAAAGAAAAAAATCTGATTACTGGAGAATATCCAGGAGGAGCAGTCGGAAATACTTTGCATAATTATTCGGTGTTAGGGGATTCTCGTTCAGTATTACTGGGAGTAATTAATAAAAATATTACTGTCGGGGATTATGCATATAAGTACATTTGCAATACCTGTTCTTTAGTTGATCTTTCATATTTACAACCAAGCGATGGACAGATGGGAAAGGCGATCTGTTTTATTACCCCAGATGGCGAGCGGACATTTGCTATTTCTAAAGGAAGAATGAACGACTTGACTACCGATTATGTACCTGAGGACTTGGTTAAAGGGGCGGCCTTACTACTTATTTCTGCATACCTTTTACGCGATGAGAGTACTCCACTTTTTGCGTCAACGATGGAGGCGGTACGGAAAGCAAATGAGGTAGGGGTGCCTATTGTCTTATCTCTTGGAACTGCCTCACTTATTAAGGAAAAACATGAATTTTTCATCAATTTCATAAAACAGAACGTCAATATAGTTGCAATGAATGACCTGGAGGCCTGTGCTTTAACCGATGAGTCAGATCCTCTTTTGGCCGGTCGAAAGTGTCTGGATATGGTAGATATGGCATTAATTACTGTTGGTCCGCACGGACTATATTTATGTGGCCATGTGGATCAGCAGTGTGCACGCGAAACCAAGGATCAATTACATACTAAATCGCTAGTAGATTATAACAGGTATGAATATAGTCGTCCCATGTTTAAGAAAAACTGTAAAGAGCCGATAAAAATTTATACGCATATCAACCCTTATATGGGAGGCCCAGGAAAGATAACTAGTACTAATGGAGCGGGAGATGCGGCGTTAGCGGCGTTATTGCATGATGTGGCGGCAAATGCTTATCATCAGGAGATGGTTCCTAATTCGCCGAAGCATGCAGTGAATTTTGTAACGTATTCGTCACTTTCGCAGATTAGTAAATATGCCAACAGGGTTAGTTATGAGGTTATCGAACAAAACTCTCCAAGATTGCTTCGTGGCCTGCCTGAAAAGGAAGATAGTCTAGAAGAGAGTTACTGGGAGCGCTAGGGGTTGTTGTATATCCATTAAATGACCTACAACTAACGACGAAAGAGGAGGATATTTGTGGAGGGGAAAAGACCAAAAATTTTGATCGTAGATGACATGAAGGTCAATATTATGATTTTGGAAAAATACCTTTCCAAAGAGCGATATGACATTTATGGCTTTGTAGATCCATTAGAGGCCTTGCGTAGAATGGATGAAATTAGTCCAGATATCTTTTTGTTGGATATTGAGATGGATGAGTTGGATGGTTTTGAGTTATGCCAAAAAATTCGTGAAAATCCTAATACCCAAAATACCCCGGTTATTTTCATTACTTCTCTAGATGATACTGAGAGCTTGGAGCGAGCGTTGTACGTGGGAGGGACGGAGTTTCTGAATAAGGATATGAATCCTTACGAATTGGAATTAAGGATCAATAATATTTTAAAAATTTGTTTTTTAACTACCGAGATACGTGAAAAAAATCTGCAGTTGGAGCAAAAAACAGAAAGCTATAAAATTTTAGTGAGATTGCTTTGTCACGACATTGCGAATCCATTAACCACCCAAGGATTGCATTTAGAAAGACTAAAAAATCTGGATGTTTATAAAAATGATCCAGTGGTTCTTAAATCGGTGTCCGCCATATCCAAGTCATTAGAACATATTTTAAGTATTATTGATCATGTACGACAGATAAGTGCGGTGGAGGATGGTAAAGTATCTTTTATATTGACACCAGTGAGCGTAACAGATGTTTTTGAAGAATTAAAATTTATATTTGAAGAGCGTTTGAGGAACAAGAACATCGAACTGTTGGCCGATCCAGTCTCAAACCCGAAGTTGCAGGTAATAGCGGATAGGACCGGCCTTATTCACCAGGTGTTTGCCAATCTGATCTCCAATGCAATTAAATTTAGTTTTGAAGGACAAAAAATTACCTTGGGGTGTGAGGAAAAAGAGAATGAGGTGATCATTAAAATTCGAGATAATGGAATTGGGGTGCCAGATGATTTGTTACCTCATCTGTTTAAGGCACATGTTAAAACTAGTCGGCCAGGAACCAATAAAGAGAAGGGTACTGGTTTTGGACTGCCTTTGGTAAAAAGCTATGTTGAGAAATATGGTGGGGAGATTTTAGTTACTTCCGCGGCGAAAGAACTTTTTCCCAACGATCATGGGACTACATTTAGCGTGATTCTTAAAAAAGTAAAAAGCGAAAAAAGTTGATAACATATTAGCGAGCGGTTTGTCTCATTATTCGTCTTACGAATTTGTTTCCTTTTCTGTAATACAGCCCGAAGACAGTTTTTTCCAGAATTCCCATTGCATCATGAATTTTACTGTTGAGATCACGTAGCTGGTTGGCGTACATGGATGTGCTGGAAGAAACTTTGCTGTTATCTTGAGTAGATTTATCTAACTGGTGTAGGGCCACGGAGGTTTTTTTGATTCCATCCAATTCTTCTGTACCGGCCTGGACTATGCCACGAATATGTTCATTAATTTCGTTAATTCTGCCTGCAATTTCATTGAAAATACTGAGTGCCTTATCTGCCACAGTATGCCCATCGGTGATGACTTTACTAGTGTTATGAACGATATCTTCCACTTGCTTTTTGCTATTGTTTAGCAATGACTGAATTTCTTGGGCGGCATTACCACTGGTGGAGGCCAAGCGACTGACCTCTTCTGCTACCACTGCAAATCCACGACCATGCTGGCCAGCACGAGCGGCCTCGATCGAGGCATTAAATGAAAGTATTTTGGTATTAAAAACAATTTCATTAATAATATTTGCCTTTTTAGTTATATCGTTGATTATGTGCGATATGTTTTGCAGTTGAGTGTTATTTTGGTGAATTTGCTCCATGGAAGAAGATAGTTGAGTCATAATTTGGTTACCTTCTTCAGTTTTGTCTTTTACCTCTTTGGTAACTTTCTGGGAATTGTTAGCAAAGTCATTGGTTTGGGTGATCATCGCTTCCATTTGATTCATTGCTGCGACACTTTCAGTGGTAGAACTTGCCTGTTCCGCTGCCGATTGTGCTAATTGGTTACTGACATTTGCCATCATAGTGGAGAGTAATTCTAATTCTTTGCCTCGTTTATCAAGTAAAGTTGCTACCGTTCCTATCGGTTTTACTATATAGTTACCAAGAAAACTACCGATTGCTCCAACGACTAGTAAAATAATAATCGTGGATAATATCGAAATATGGGTCATGTTAGAGAGTTCAATAAATGCCACAGAACTATCAATTTCTAAATAAATTTTCCAGGTTATGTCTTCCAGTGGATTAAAGTTGGAAAACGATAAAAAAACTATATTATTATTGAATAAAGTAAGTAGGGTATTTTCTTCTGTCATACGAAAAAATTTATCATTTAATTCTCGTATCATACTATTGAAATACCCTAATTCATCATCTATACCTTGATATCGCTTATCTGCTTCGCTAATATTATCCGTGATTTCTGCAGACGGTGGGGTAGAGCGTAAAGTTCGGTCATTTTCTGATATCAGATAAGTTTTTTCTTTGTATACTGACCATGATTCGTTAACTATAGAATCGATAATAGAAAAATCTATTTCAGCTACCAATACTCCAATGCGATCGCCTGCTTCTACACCCTCTTCTATCTTTGCAAATTCGGTATATACTGGAGTACACATTATGGCGATTTTTTTATCTAAAAATGTAGAGTAAGATAGGTCAAAGTATGAAAAGGACTTTTTTCCCCGTTTGAAACATTCAGAAAAAAAGGTTCCATTTAATTGTCCTTTTAGAACATTTTTTCCGAGCAAACTTTTATTGTTATAACTG
>JADGBS010000134.1:0-3714 GCA_015231325.1 Oligoflexia bacterium
CCCATATCCAGCGAATACCTTTGCAGAATTTCAGTATTTATATTTTCCTGCTGCTACTGATCCCTGTAAAGAAGCTGGCAATATGACTTACAACGTCGAGGATTTCGATGAAGATTTCAGTTCTACTTCCTGTTATTCATGGCTGTTTCAGGTTGGCAACACAAATAATATTTCAAATTTCAATCCATTAACTACCCTGGAATTTGATGCCGCAAATAACGAAGGACTAGACTTTCAAAATAAAGAAAAATCCTGGGTAACTAATTGCACTGTTAATAGTAATCGTGATTTAGTAATCGGAAGCTTTGTTTGTCAAAACCTAATAATTAAAGCATCGGGTACTCCATTAAAGTTAATTGGCACTTTTATTGTAGAAAACATTATTAATAAGGGGAGAAAAGTCATTTGGTATAGTTCATGGGAACCAGAAATACTTCCATTTATTCAAAATAATATGTTACAAAACAACGGGGCAGGTTGTTCCAATATTTCAAAACAGTGGAGTGATATGATGAATAATCCACTAGAGAATAATCGGCTAAGAAATTGTTCTCCAGTATCATTATATTATCCTACCGTTACTGGGTCCGAAAATTTTACATGGACTGTTGTAGACCCAGAAAGAGGTTTATCACCATCTACGGCAAATAAAGACAAGATTAAAGACCGACATAAAAGATTCTTTTTAAATGAAATTTACCGCAGAGAGGTAATAGAGCTGAGATGATTTTTTTAAAACAGATTCAAAGAAGTAAAAAACTAGGTTTTGGACTGATGGAGGCGATGGTAGCGGTCGGTGTATTAGGTACAGGGATCTACTTGACCACTTACGGTATTGGATCTATCTTCCAAGCGAAGGGAGATCTGGATAGAACCGTTTTGATAAATAGCACCGTTGATTCACTCTACAAGGGAATCAGTGCAAATCCTAATATATATAAAATAGATTTTAAGGTTGCAGATAATGATTTTTTAAATGCAACCACTTATGCAGATCTTTTGTCGTATAAGGAAAAAAATAATCGAGAGCTTTTAACATTAGCATTTGATCGTGATGGTATAAAAAATAGGGAGGATTGCACAAATTGTATCGGTTTCCTAGGATATAACATTAGACCATACACTGCAGGGCAGGGGAACAGAGGTCTTTTTTTAATTACCATAAAGGTAATCTATTCTCCCATTTTAGATTCTGACGGCAAACCTCAATTAATGACCTATGAATTTTTGACCAGAGGATAATAACATTGATTATGTATCGGAAATATCAAGGAGTTAATGCATTCAATCGTGGTTTTACAACAATAGAAATGCTTATTACATCAATTATTACTGCAACAACTATCTTATTTGCAGTAAATTATTTTAAGCAAATTAATAAAAATGTTCAAAGTACCACTGAAAATATCCAAACAACAATTGGCCTTTTTGGAGGTTCAAAAATAATACAAGATGACTTATTTAATGGTGTTTACTCATTTAACTTCTTATGTTTGCTTGATGATTCAAACAAAGATTTCTTTACTTATATTTCAGAAAGACAGAGTGCTGTTGCGTCTGACTACACTGACCCTGCGTTTAAGCGAAGCATAAAGCTCTCTGTCCCTACTATCAACAAAGGATATAGTCGAGATTTTTATTTAATTGCGATCGATAGCAGTACATTAGCTGCTGGGTATCGTCCGGCCAAAATTCCTATCGATCCTTATTGGCCATATAACGATAAGGCAGTACCCCCTGTATATAAAGGGATTAATGACAAGACATTACCATCACATAATAATAAAGATTTATCTAATACGAACGATTTTCAAGGAACGCCCTGGATTAAAAATGCACTATTGATTATATCCACCGCAATTGCTTATCATGATGAGACATTTTTATCCGAATGTGATTCAACTACTTTTTCTGTAAGTAAACAGATAAAAAGACCATTAAGGTTTATTGGAGTAGTGGATGGCGATCCTTCTACGACCACGATATTAAGTAATCTTAATAATTTTTTAGGTCTTAATGTTTTCAGTAACCAGGCAAAATTTATTACTAATTATAAAATCGCCGATGCATACACTAATTCTGTATCAATAGACAGTGAACAAAAATTTTATGACAATCTAGTGGTTGACATCGGTAGAAATAGAGAAACCTTTATCGAGAAGATTAATATATTAAGATATCGTATTCAAGCGAATGATTCCAAGGAGAAAGGTGGGAAATTGCTAAGATCAAAATTGGAGTGTTATCGTAATTCAACGAATCAAGAAGAATGTAATTTTAGATTGGAATATATATTAATTGATAACATCCGTTCAATTACATTTACTAGAAATATTTTATTTCCACTAATTAATTATTCAATTGAAATAGAAAAAGTAAATTGAATTTTTTTTAAATTAGAGAGAAAAGAGAATGTCCACACCAATAAGTGTACTAGTCAAAATAAGCGTCCTTATTATTTCTATAACAGCTAGTACTGGCCAGTATATCCAGCATGCCTATTCAGCAGGCGATGATATCGGAGTAATTCCTGCAGGAGCATTTAGTATAGACACTGGTAATATGATAACTGGGGATATGCGTAGAGGTAGCAATTGCGCGAGGGATAGTCAGTGTGCACTAGAATTAGATCTAGGATATTATTGTTATGGATCAAACCTGAGAAGTATAGGTACCCCTCTTGATAATTCTAAAAATATTTATAGTATAGTAGAAATTACAAATAGCAGTGGTAGTCAATCTAAGACAATAGTGATCGAATTCCCTCCTGACCTAACTATGGGAACCAGTATTGAAAAAGATTGTAGTGCAATTTTTTCAGGTAATAATAGTGTATTTATTTCAGGTGATAATTTTCTTGAGGCCAACTGTGCTGTTGAATCTCAGGGGAAAATAGTTACAACGTTACGCTATATTGCCATTGATTCTAATCAAAACGGTTATTACGTGCATGCATTTAGTGATGCAAACAACAATATTGCGAAAGTTATGTCAGATCCGAACCTATCGCCTGCCTTAAAAAATGATTTAATAGACCTAATCAACAGAAACAGAGATAGAACCAATAATATTATTTGCACTAAAAAAAATGGAAGCGAAGTACATTGTTATCTCCCCGCCTTAGTGGAAACTCAAAGCGACGCAAATCTAAAAATTTACAACAGTGATGACGGAAAGGAGCTAACACCTGGTTTGGATTATGAAAAAGTCGTAGCACCCAATTCGATCCTCCTTAAATTTTATACTGGCCACACACTTAATCTGGATGGCCTTCTGCCCGAAAATTCAGCAAAGGCCAATACCAATCCAGCTGCGGTTAATTTCAAAAGATTCGCCCAAGGTTGTTACATTTACGCATATGATTCTAAGGGCATTTTTAATGGATACGCAAAAGAAGAATTTATTGGGGTAGATAAACCTCAGAACTTAACCTTGGGCCCGAATGAGGAGCTTATTTCCCAAACTATGTATAGCATGTTTGGCACTTCATCAGGGTGGTATAAAGTAACTCCTAATTATTACTTTATAGGGCCAGCATTACTTCTGGATCCCCCCAACTACTACTCCTATATAGAAGGAACTAGTGTACCAAAAAAACAATTAAATATCACTGAAGCAACCTTTTTAACCTCTCCACTAAAAAACCTAAATGGGCACAATGACCAAAACCAAAATGAGCTAACTCTTGAACAATGTGCCTATATTACCCAAAAT
>JADGBS010000134.1:3786-5533 GCA_015231325.1 Oligoflexia bacterium
ATCAAGGGTTGGGGAGGGGCCAGTGACTACAAGACATATACTGCCTCGTTTTCCTTTCCAGGAAAACAGGGATTTTGTGGCGGTTACATCTCACCGTTAATTTTATTTTTTGATGGGGTAAGACCTCAGTATCTAGGCAACAGTGCTTTTCCATTATACTCAAAAGTAAAAAAAATATATTGGCCAGAACCAGGAAATAACAATGCCTTCTTTTTAGCGACACGAAATCAACAAGGTAAAAACTTTAGAAAAATTACTAGCAGAGAACAATTATTCGGACAAGATGAAAAATTTGAAAATGGGTTCGAAGCATTAAAAGTGCATGATAAAAATAAAGATGGGAAAATTGATAGTAAAGATCCTATTTTTAAAAAATTACTTTTATGGAATGATTACAATGGTAACGGAATTAGTGATAAAGGAGAGATTTTCACTTTGAAAGAAAAAGGAATTACTGCTATAAGTTTAGACTATACTCTCGATAGATATCACTTTAAAAACAGAGCGGCATATCGAGAACGAGGTAAGTTTTTCTATAATGACAAGTCTGGTGCAAAAAAATCTAGCGATATTATTGATGTTTGGTTCGGAGAATACAAATAAAGACCTCCTTAAATTAGACTCAAATCCCTGCATCCCGTCTTTCTTGAAAGAAATTTGCCTCTTCTTCAGTGCTAAAATCACCGGCAGCATCAACAGAAAAATTATCACCTTCTTCCACGTTTTGAAAGCGAAAGATTCCTTCTACCGGAAAATGATCGGAGAGTTCCAACGTTCCGAACATTTCATCCTCAGCAGATTTAAGAATTACAACATTGTTTTGGGCCGACAGCGGTCTTAGATGTCCTCTTTGTACCAAAATGTGATCAAAAAGACTTCGATCATTTGTATCCCCAGGAGTGAGGCGAGCATTTCTACAAGGATCGCAAGAAAAGGAATCGGGATTACGCTGAGGATTATCACAGTTTAGCAGCACCAACATTCTTTCATAATCTGTAGGGTGGAAGTGTGGATCGGTATTAAAGTCTCCTCCAATAATCACTGCTTCTTCGGATGGAATATTCTTTGAATCAACGAACACCCTCATTTCTTCGAGTTGTTGCATTCTGATTTCTGGGTGTCCATCCCAATTAATATGCGTTGCAAAAATATGATAATACTTTCCCTTTTTATTAATTTTTACGTATTGAACTCCTTTTGCTGCAAATGAGTCCGGAAAACCAGAGTGCTGGTAAATATACTGATCGAAAATCTCGATCGGCCACCTACTGGCGATGAAGATTCCTCCATTAATTATATGACGATAAAGCGGAGCTTTAATTATTCTGGTCATGTAAGGATATTCGTTTTTAATCGCGCTTCGGAGCATACTTCTTGCACCGTCATTGAATGCTTCGTTAAAAATTAATATGTCATGACCATTTAGTATTTGAGAACTAGCTATGGCACGAAATCTTTTTTTGATATCCTCCGCCCCTTGGGTAAACACTCCATAAATATTATAGGTTAACGCATAAAATGAATTGCGGTCCTCTACTCTTTTTGCATCCACAGCATCAGGTGATTGGTAAAGCAGGTAAGCTATGTCTGAGTAGATACCACTGGAGATCTTTTTGAACTTACACTTTATGGTGAATCTTTGGCCATCCATGATCCAAGTGTAGGTATAGGTCCCTCCGTTACCGTCATTACCGCCATTACCGTCCACTCTCGGACGAGAGTTAATACCGGTAGAAATATCACTGCC
>JADGBS010000134.1:5560-9824 GCA_015231325.1 Oligoflexia bacterium
TTCTTTACCGTTATTTTGATTAACTAACTTAATCTTCCACAAATATTTCTCACCCCACTTAATGCCACGATTTCGATTAAGAGAGAGAATTTTTGTTCTCGGCGCCCAGGAAGGCATCGCTTGTCTATGTTCGATCCATTTTTTCCGTTTGAGTTTACTGCCCTCTTGCATAATTTTTAGTTCTAAAGGGATGGGGGTATTATTTTGCAGATAGATGTCAGTATCAGCAACTACCCGTTGACAAAGACATACGCTCAAGAGAAAATATAAAATAAGTAGGTTTTTTATATCTTGATTTTTCATGAGCGGGATTCTACTCGATATTTCAACTAACTTTTATATTTTTTTCAGATACTTTTTCAGATATTTTTTAAGTATTTTAAAATATTCTATTCGGTAAAACATTTTTTACGTTATACTTATCAGATGAAAAATTTCAAAAAACTCAGCAACCTATGGTGGGCGTTTTATCTTTTGGGTTTAGGCGCCTTTTTCGAATTATCAAACGCAGTTACCGCTAATGCTGCCGCCGCAGGCGATGCATTCAGTCCTGCTTTCAGAGAATTTGAAATTAGTAGAATTAAAAATGCTTATTTTCAAAAATCCACTGAAATAGAGATAATGGAGTCTGATCTAAATAAAATTGTGTTTCCTGCAGAGCTTATTCCAAACGAAAAAATTTTATTGAGTAACGAGCGATTAATCAGCGGAATTAAAGATTGTAAAGTGCGCCTACTGCCGCTGTCATCTCCAATACGGCGCCAAGAGATAGCGGTTGGCAACGATATTGACGTCGGATTTACTTCAATATTGTCAGTAAGACAGGTAATGAACAGATATACAATCGTTAAATTTCATTTTGAAGAGTTCAGTTTTGTAATGGTAATTATGCCCATAGACACAGATTATTTTTTAAATTTGCGTGACCAATTAGTTGAGGCATGTATTGAAAAAAATCGTCTTCTTATGGAATTGACCACCAGAGTTGCAGATATCGACCGTCCTTCCAGTCATCCAGAGTACGAAGAAACGGTAGCAGATCTGTCACCAATGGTGGCCGCAGAAGAGGCAAAGAAAAGAAGTGAACATGACCGTTTTATGGGCCTCCTTAGTGACTACGAAACCCATTTTAATGTTTATAAAAGAAGACAATACCAACTTGCTGACTTTTATCTTTGGGCCAAAAACTTTTTTCAAAATATAGACGAGCAAATGGTTTCTAAAATGGATCTTGCCGAATTAGTGGAAATATTAAAAAACATTCAATTTACTTTTGCAGGAGAGTCAAATCAGGAAGACCAAGAAATCATGCAATTATGGAGAAAATTTTTTAGTACAAAAAAGAACGCGATTATTGAATCCATCAAAAATTATTCTATTGGTCAAAATAGATTGCTAGCAAAATATGGACACCATTTAGTAGAAAACGATGATATCCCCGCTTTGCGTTGGGAGCATTTGGTAAGCTTTTTGCAAACGGAAAACGATATCGAATTGTTGTCAATTATCTGTGCAAATATGATAGAAGAAGAATATGCTCCTCTTTCTCTATTACTAGAGGAGAGAAAAAGGATCAAAAGAGAGAACGAGTCGCTGAAAAGTGAACTTGCACCAACAACTGAACTACTCAAACGGAGTAACTTCAGGGCAATCCTAGCAGTCGAAGTTTTTTCTCCAAACATTCCAGATGTGAGGAAAAGACTTTTATCAATTATTGACAATCCAGATGCAAGAAGTAGCGCGATAGGCAACGGGAGTAAGATTGACACAAACACTGATTTTGAGCATTATGGCAGATATGGAACTGTTGGTGATTTTTTAAAAGAAGCATTGTCAAAAATGATAAAAGTCGAAAAAGCGAAGTTAGCTATTGGAAATGCTGCTTCGCCCAGTGCTACCCATAGTACTCCTGGATCGGCATCTGTTTCCAGGTCAATGCCACGATCAATACCAAGATCAGTTCCAAGATCAGTTCCTCGCTTAAGTAAGAAGGATAAACAGTTTAAAAAAGCAATGCGCTTTATTCAGGAGCAAAGAGATGCTGCTATCGAGCTTACTGGGTGTTCTTTCGTTTCCAGAATACTTCAACAGGCACAAACGACTAGACTACCTTCCTCATATACACCTTCACCACATCATTTTTCTCCAGCAGTGGCCATCCCACCAAGATCAGTGAGAATAAATTGCCCAACTATATTGGACGCTTTGTTCCCCGGAGAAGACAACGTAGAAGACACAATTCAATAAATCCAATAAAAAACCTGTTGTATTCTATATTTTTCATTTAGTACGCTGATAAATCTAATCAACTCTAAATTATTACCGAGAAGCGTGATGAGGGAAAGGCCCTCACATTTTTTCGACGTAGCGTAATGCAACCAAACCAACAGGAGTAAATTCATGAAAAAGGTATTATTCTCTTCTCTCATTGTTATCTCTTCTTTGATTTTTGCTAACGGATCATATGCAATGGAAACCGACAACTTCATGGCATGGAACAAAGAAATAAAGGATTCGGTTGATATCGTTAATGAAATCATGAACGGGAATATTGAAAAATCGCTAACCAAAATAAATAGCGGTGCTCCTATTGAGGCCTGCTGGAAAGTAGCATTTAAGGTAGGACTTTCATTTAATCAAGGAGTAGAATCAAAGATCACCGGCCTACTAAGAAAAGATAGTCGTGTTGATTTATACCCTCATCTGTCCCAATACAAATATTGGAAAAGTTCTATTTATCGTAAAATCCCTCTGGATATTAAGGTTGCAAAAACATTGAACCTAAACGGCATTCATTTAGGAACAGATAAGATAGATCATTTTGTGGGCATCGGTTATCTCTATTATTTGATATTCCTTAAGGAGATGAACTATTTATCTAATAAAGAAAACCAAAATGAGCAAGACTCTGTCGTCAAATTAGCAAATGATTTAATTAAATCAAGTAAGTATGACGAAATGAAAAATTTGGTTGCCGAAAACGTGGTAAGTACAGCAGGCCCAGCAAATTCTCCAGCAAACTATTCAGCAAACACCAATGAAGAGAAACTGACAGAAATCATAAAAAAATTAATTCGTTTTGGACTATTTACTGAACGATATCCCGTAGGAAGACAAACATTGGGAATTCTTTCCTTCGGCGATGTGGAGGCCGATTTTCAAGGATTCAATTTCTACTATCGTATGTGCAACGGAGATGACCCCTACCTCAAAAAAGACGAAGTTGGTGATTGGTATTGGACGCAACCACTTGATATGCGAGAATACGTCAATCCTAACTTAGATGAAACTTATAACCTGAGTATTATTAATCCTAATAAGATGAATAAAATTGTACCCTATCTAAAAAAATATTGTAGTAAAAGAACCGATCCAAAAGTAGTTGAAAGAATGGAACAATATAAAAAGATAGACAATCCCAGTTTCTCTGTAGAATACGTACGTGAACTTCTGCGCTCGGACGAAAATGCCGAAACATCACCATATTCCTTTACCGGTATATGTCGTTCTTTGAATTAAGCAAGTGTGCTGAACCTGGCCAATGCTTATTTGAATTATGATAACGTTGAATGTTATAGTGCCAGTATCGCTCCACAATTATTTTCGATTATAAATTTTTGTACCGACTCAGCGTTTGAACGATTTGCCTCTAGAATATCCATCAGTTTCCCTAAATCCATATTTTTATGAATATGCCACTTAAGTTTATGTAATATCTTTTTCTGATTATTAAAATCATTTACTTGGTCGAATTTTGGATAGTTGGGATCAGACATTCTTTCGCGTTGTAATGTTAAACTTTCCGCCTGCCGTAAAAGAAAAGTTTGCGAAGACCACCTGATTGGCATCATTAAGAAAGTAGTGTGATAGAGGATATTGTCGTGGAATAGATCTCGATTAGTATCGATAAAATCGGTCGCCAAATTTAGCAATGCCTCAGCATTGCTAAATTTTCGAAGCAGATCGTGCGCTGAGGAACAGATTGTTATAATAAAACTATGATCTCTCGAAGCGTTTTGTGTTGGATCCATGTTGTGACTAGTGAATTTCTGATAGGATTTGATAAAATTATATTCTGCATCCATTACCATCTCTTTTATATAAGTTAAAAAATTCTTACCAACATCCCCAAAAATCGACAATGTGAAAAATTTTGTGTTTCGTAGCTGACTTTATTTATCGGTAGGTTTTTGCGACATAAAATGTAATCGCCTAAATTATTTGTAACACATTTTTGTATTTTGGCTAAGAAAAAAATTATGCC
>JADGBS010000135.1:0-1612 GCA_015231325.1 Oligoflexia bacterium
GTTGGAGATGAGTTACGAAAAAATCATTGCGCATCTACAACAAAAAAATCCAGACGTTGTGGGCATAACATCAACTACCCCCTCCTTTGATGTGGTAGCTGAATTATCCAAGAGAATAAAAATTTTCAAAAAAGAAGTTGCTCTCATACTGGGAGGACCGCACGTTACTGCCCTTCCCGAGCAGTCAATCAACGAGAGCAATGCAGATTTCATAGTTATAGGCGAAGGTGAGTTAACATTATTAGAATTGCTTGATTCAATAAGTAGCGGTGGATCGATCGATTACAACAATATAAATGGCATCGCTTACAAAGAAAATAATCAAGTTATCGTTAATCCTAAACGCGAATTAATAAAAAATTTAGATATCATTCCTTTTCCTGATAGAGAAAAAATGCCCTTTCATCTTTACTATTCCCCTCCCACAAAAGCACTTGGGTTAGGACAAGTAGTTACCATGTTAACATCTAGAGGATGTCCATTTAGTTGCAATTACTGCATATCAGGTGTCATGTGGGGCGAAGGGAACGTGAGATTTAGATCGGCCGAATCTGTGCTGGAAGAGATGCACTATTGTATAAAGAATTACAACGCACGTGAATTCAATTTTCATGACGATCTTTTTACCGCAAACAAAGAACGGTTAATAAAAATTTGTGAAGGGATCATTGAAAGAGGGTGGGACATCGGTTGGATTTGTATGGCCAGAGTTGAGTTCGTTGATGAAGAAAAAATTGTCATCATGAAAAGAGCGGGATTAAGCAAGATTGCTTTTGGGATAGAATCAGGATCAAAAACACTTCTCCAAAATATGAATAAACGAATAAACTATGAAAAAATTCAGCAGGCCTTTGATCTATGCAAGAAGCACAAAATTAAATCCGGAGCATCTTTTATGATAGGCTATTTCGGAGAAAATGCACAAACCGTTTCAGAAACAATTTCCCTGATGAAAAAATTGAATCCAGATACTGTCTCCATCTTTCAAGCAAGTCCCTACCCAGGGACCAAGTTTTATCAAGAAGCAAAAGAAAAAAAATTGATAAGGAACGATTGTAAATGGGAAGATTACGCTTTGATTACGAAATCAAGATCGGTAATAGATTTACCAACAATGAGCGCAACGCAAATCAGGTACTGGATAAGAAAATCTTATCGCTCTTTTTATTTACGCCCAAAATATATTTATAAAAAAATGAAAGGACTAAGTTCTATTAGTGATCTCAAAAATTTATACGGTGGACTTAAGATATTATTGAAATTAGGTTGATTCTCTAGGAAATTAGTCAGCAATAGCATAAATATTTTTTTGCAGATCCTTGTTATCTTCCTTATCCATCCAAAGAGCAAAGCACAAAAATTGGATACCAGAGAGCAATAAGATGGTAAAGAGAATTTTAAATCCATATCCAAAAGAGATTGCATCAAAGGGTATAAAACCGAAAAGCATAGATAGGTAAACACTTAGGTTGATAAATCCTCCTAAAAAACCGATGATGGTGTTTAGCAATCCAAATGCATAGAAAATTACAATAGGATGAAAATCTCTGATGACGTACTTATACGTTAGGCGATAAAAAAACAATCTCAACAGCAAAAATGAAATTGTAAA
>JADGBS010000135.1:1622-9635 GCA_015231325.1 Oligoflexia bacterium
TTTCAATCAGTCCCGCAGCACCATTCTTTTCATCTTAGATTTTTCGCCAATATTATAAATCGGTCTAATTGGGACTTGTGCAATTTGCATACTATAGATGTTTAGCTTCACTAGCATATCATTTGGCATACCGTAGCTCGCATATATCTTTTCGAGCGGAAGAGTTTTTAGTGCTTTATATGAGATTGCAGTGTAGCCACACTGGGTATCCATTACACTCCAATATCCAGAAGCAATTTTGGTTAAAAAGGATAGCACTGCATTTCCAAGAAACCTTACTCTTGGAATTTTATTCCAGGAATCTTCAGTAAAAAATCTATTCCCTTTTACATAATCGACACCCAACGAAATTACTGGATTTAAAATTTTATGAAGTTCCGTGGGATCCATCTGAGCATCCCCGGCCATAACTGCAGTAACATCCATCCGATTGTCTCGGGCCCATACATAACCGGCAGAAATGGCAGTCCCAACTCCAGAATTTTTTTTTAGATCTAAAACTTCTATGCGCTTAGTAGATGTTGATTTTTCTGCTAATTGCTGTACTACCTCCAATGTTTTGTCTGTGCTACAATCATTTACAACAACAATAACGTCAACAAACTCCGGCATAGTTGTGATTACCCGAGAAATTAACTGTTCCTCGTTATATGCTGGGACAACGACAGCAATTCTTTTATTTTCTAGCATATAATTTTATCCATTTTTATCCAATTGTTCGATTATTTCAAAAATGTTACCCTCAGTGCATGTACAATTAAAAACAGAATTGGACACAAATAATGATAAAAAATAGCGCCCGCATTCCCATCAAAAGTAATTCGGAAATTGTCTCTCGTTTACTGCTAAGCTGGATAGCTAATCTGTTGCCGGATAACTTTATCTACTATTTTTTTAAATTCATCAAAAGATTTACAAACACTGCTTTACGGAAGAAAACTAATCCAATATGTACATGGGACTTTTCCTTTAACTCCCAGAAGATGACATTAAGTAACTCATCTACATTAAAAACAGGAACTTTTTCTATATCGCATGATGTAGACTATGCCTCCTGCTATCGTTATACTAAAAAATTAGTGGCACTAGATAGAAGATACGGAATAAACAGCTCATATTTTTTATTAACCAATGGCAGTTATACGCTTGATAAGCAAACCGTCTTTTACATACTTGATGGAGGTAACGAAGTTGCTCTTCACGGAAAAAATCACAATATTGCGCTCGGTCATAAATCTGAAAAATATATCTCTACTTTTTTGGACACATCTAGAAAGTTATTGGAGACAATTGCTGGTCCAGTTCTTGGTTTTCGAGCACCTGCTCTGTCTGTGAGTCCCTTGCTATTAAACATTCTTGAAAAGCACAGATTTTCTTACGATTCTTCTCTTTGCAATTCAAAACACTACAGCAGTTTTACTCCTTTTTATAGACCATATATAATTAGCAACAAACTAGATGAAAAGAATGGTGCTGCGGGACTGATTGAAATACCACTAACCATCCAAGACAGCATGATTTTGAATGACTTAGGTTTAAAAAATAATGACATTGCCAAGATATTTGATCATCTAATAAAATTGGCAAAAGATTATTATTTGAACCTGGTGATAAACTTTCATCCGAGTATTGTAGAAAAAAACATAGATGTCTATGAAAAAATCATTCTACAATTAAAAACAAGCAGTCTACCAAATCTCAAAATAGAGGATCTAATCCATCACACTAGTGACGATTTTCAATCGTGCTGCGATTAATATACTGAACCACCCTTATTGCTATGATAACAATAAAAACGATTAAATATTTATAACTCATACTGATGCATCTATGAAAATAAGCATGATTTAAAAATAACACCTGCAGCCACACACTGCCAATAAAGCAGGCAATTACCCATAATACAAACCGTTTTTTCTCCTTAAAATCTTCTTTTTTTACAATCAAGAATAAATAGGCAACTGCTAATAAAAAAACGAAGATGATTATTCCACGCTGCCTTTCATCAGCAATCAATGGAGCGTTGGTCTTAAATGTGAATAATGAAATTAAAGGCACACTGAAGTCATTGGTAAACATAGTGTACGTCCTAGACCATAGATCAGACATTATTTGTAAATGCGTTCCTAAAAATAGAACTCCCCCAATCGCAAAGATCGCAGGTATGATAAAAAAGTTGATGATTCCATTTTTGAAATCATTTTTTTCTAATACCCAATAAAAAATAAAGGGAAAAATTAAATAATGAGATGCAAAATTAAAACGGGATAGTATGAATAAAACACATAGAATGCCAATAACAAATAGCGCGTACTTGGTGTTGACGTGTTTTGTAGTGAGCGGCAGCGTCGTTGTTATCGCTAAAATGCCAAAGAACCAGGCCGGGCCCTCAGAAAATAGCATACTTGTCCAAACCGCAGAGTAGCCGGAAAGGTAGTACATAAAATTATCGCTAGCGAACAATAATGCAAAGAACAGTATTCCATTCAATGAATGATCTAATATTCGATTACTAATTCTCCTCTTGTAGTCGACCAAAAAAGGAATGAGCGTAACCAAAAGGATATTTAAAGTGCTCATCATTAACATTGAAAATAAGGAGAAATATCTATTTCCATCGCCGAAAATTATTTCTGCCAAAGGTCTTAGGAAAACAAATACTGGTTTATAAAACTCACTTAAAACCACTTCAAAATATTTATCTTCGAAAAGAATCTGTCTCGCTTGTGTTAAATATGTCATGTTATCATCACCACTAACTAGCAAGGACACCTGATCTTTTATAGGCATAACGCTATAGATATTAAATAAAAGATAACACAGAGGAATACTGAATAATAATAAGTATATATTGTATCCCATTGCTAAAGTTATTTTTTTGAAAAAACCAGAAAATTCCTTAAAGTATATAATCAATCCACTCAGTAATATAGGAATACTAAGCAAAAAGAAAAAAGTTCTATTATTCCATGCTACACCAAATACATTTTCTAATCCCTTAGATGTGTAAAAATAGAGATAAATTAAAATATAAACTACCAATTTAGGGAGAACATCCATTATAAAATTCATATTAATTTTCAGTATAAGAAAATCAGTATTTATCTTGAACATAGGATCACTTCGTATCGAAAATAATGTCACCCAATATTTAAAAATTTCTTTTATTCCGCTCGCTACTGCTGCTAAATTGAACATCATCAATGATAGCAAAAATAGCACTAGCACTTTTTCTAACAAACGCACCAATTTGTAAAACCAATATCCACCCCACACTTCTCCATTTTTTAACACTTCCCTATAAGAAAATAGGTGATATTGACCATCTTTTGCAAGATACTGAAGATTCAAAATCGACTGATCGCTCCTTTGAGTTTCCATCTGAAGGTCGTAATAACATTCAGCAATCCCCATCCTACTTGCAATGTAGGGACAGATAAAATTCTGATATCTAATAATTAAATTTCGAAATTTTTTGGCCGGAATATTGAAAAATATCTCTTTCGCCTCTGTTGCATAAGCAAAAGTTTTAATAACTCCATCTTTAGGTAGTGTCAATACGCCATCCACTTGCTCATTTGGCACTACAGACTTCTTCTCCGAACTATTTTCTCCTGAATCTGAGCGTATTGCCAAAAGTGATGCGATTGATTCCATCGCCATACGATCATTAATAATTTTTTCAATAGATAAATCTACTATGCTTAGCACCCCGGTGTATTGGATTTTCAAATTGATATCGTTATTGAATCTTGTTTTTAACAAATCCGCTAAATGCACTCTGGCAATGAAGGGAATATTGTTATTAGCACGATAATCGGTCACCAACTCCACTCGACGAAGATTCGGATAAAAAACAAAATTAATAAAAGGCGTAGTGTTAAATACACCAATCCGCCACTGCTTATTAGAATCAAAATCAATCTCATTTTCATATCTACTAAAAAAATTGCCCTCATTATCCTTGAGTAAACGACTACCCTCAGGAGAATAGACGCATTTGTCCTCAACTATAGTTGGCCAGGTTACCAAGCAAAGATCATGGTAGTATCTGTGATTGATTGGATAAATCAACTTTAACACTACTAACATCAAACAAACAAAAGTAATAACAGAAAGTATGGCATTTTTCCATTTCTTGTGCATAATATTTTCACTTAACTTAGGGATGATCCCTAGTTTGCGTAAATAGTGCACCATAAAAAAAATAACAAATCCCACCGCTAACACATAAAAAGTCACGGCCTCATAGCGCTTATTAAGCGGTATGCCATCAAAGGTGAGAGGAAGAGATGTTGGAAGAAAGAAATATACCAAGAGCATCAAGGAACATATAATAGGTAACGCAGAAATCAACTTATTCTGTCGCCAATTTATTACTGAAAGTGACTTGATCACCACAGAATCCTTTGCATTCACTTTAGTGGTAGTTGAATGAGTACCTCATTCGATAGAGTAAGGGCCGAACGAGCTATACACAAGATTTTTCAAACACCCTTTAAACACCCTATATCAAAGACAAACCCTATTAATCTGGCAGTCATTCGATCTGGTACCAGATACACTTTTAAATGCATTCCGTGTGTCCAATATCAACTGCGCATGCTCTGCAATTATTTGATAATCAAAGAGTGTGTGATTAACTAATAGCAGTATACAATCTTGCTTCCTAATAATGTCTGAACATATCTCCGAAGAATAAATTTTGCCATCTTGGACTCCGGTGGTCTCTGATTGATTACCTATATCTCCATGATGATAGATAAAGCTTGGCACGTGCGGATCATGATAACTCACCTGCACGCCATACTCTTCTTTCAATATACGATAAATCTCCAATCCTGGAGATTCGCGTACATCATCAATGTCTTTTTTATAACTCATGCCTAAAATAAGTACTCTTGCACCTTTGAGACATTTCCCATGATCATTTAAAATGCGCTGAAGCTTCTGCACTGTAAACCGCGGCATATTGCCGTTAATATCCGAAGCAAGTTCAATGAATCGGTTATAGAAATCAAAGCTCTTGGCCTTCCATGAAAGATAAAGCGGATCGAGCGGAATGCAATGCCCACCAATTCCTGGACCAGGATAAAATGGCATAAATCCAAATGGCTTAGTCGCCGCCGCCTCGATCACCCTCCATACATTAATATTCATACGGTCGCACATCAACAACAGTTCGTTCACCAAAGCAATATTAACTGCTCGGAAAGTATTCTCCAAAAGCTTTACCATTTCTGCTTCTTCAGTGGAACCCACCATCACAATTTTTTCAATCACTTGTCCATATAGCGACGCTACCACCTCGCTGCAATGTTTGGTGATTCCACCAATAACCTTAGGAGTATTCTTTGTGTGATATATTGGATTTCCTGGATCGACCCTCTCGGGCGAGAAGGCCACAAAAATATTTTCACCCGCCCGCAAATATTTATATTCACTACACAATCGATCATAAACAAGTTCACGGGTAGTTCCCGGATAAGTTGTACTCTCCAGCACGATCATGAAATTTTTTCTATTCGCCAATACCGGTATTAGACTATCCATTGCTGATACGATGAATGAAATGTCCGGATCTTTCGTTTTTCTAAGAGGTGTAGGAACGGTGATACTAATAGAATCCACGTCCATAAACATGCTGTAATCACTTGATACCTGCAACTTTTTTTCTTCAACTACAAATCGCCTAACATCTTCGTCCTTGACGTCCAATATATATGACTCACCTCTAGAAAGTTGGTCCACCTTTTCTTTAGCAATATCCACCCCCACAACATTGAAACCGGCACGTGCAAACTCTATTGCCAATGGAAGACCTACGTATCCAAGACCGATAACACCTACTTTCACCTGTCGATTTTTAATCTTTTGCAAAAATGAAATCACAGTAGTCAAATCCGTCGCTTTTTCAGAAACTTTAGTATTGGCGTTAACATTAACATCTTTGGCCCTTGTTGTTTCATTGATGGGAATAGACATTGCAGCACCCTCCTGATGATCTTTAGCATACCTCGACATTTTATAACAATATGTATTTGCGAGCGTGTTTATCTATATACTTAAATTCAGTTATTGGTAGTAGTAATAAAAAAACCGCTAATGATCTCGCGTAACATCGCGTATGAATGAACAGTAATATGATGATGAATGCCAGTAACATACACCTTGCTTTTGGTTACGTTTGTCAATAACTCACGCACTCTTTCACAACGATCGCTATACCATAAATATTTTCCTATAGTAACAATTGCGGTTTTAGCTGCAACAGCAGTAAAAAAATCGTTATTAGGAAGCGTGCTTGCTCCATGATGAGGAACCTTGATAATATCCACGCCCCGAATTCTGCTTTCCTTTTGAGTTAACCAATCACCTAAATTCACATTCAAATCACCAGTAAACAAATAGCGATTTCTTCCGTGAGTAACCAGAATAATTGCTGACTGATCATTGATATCGATTGGTCCAACAGGAGAGTTGTCTTCGCCGTAGACATGCAGTATTTCCAGCTCCAAATTGCTTAAAAAATATCCCTTCTTTGAAAAAGAAAATTTATCCCCTCTAGTCATCGTTTTTATCGGGATACCTTTTTCTCCAAGAATCTTTTTTATCTGCAGAAGATCCGCAGGATTACACCCCCAGGGTTCTCGAGTACAGGCCGATTCCGAGGGAAAATTAATCATTACTTCACCAATTTTAAATCCTTTTTCCGCTAAAAGGGCCAAATTACCATAATGATCAAAATGAGGATGCGTAATTATTATTTTTTTAAATTCTTTGATTTTTCTTTTTTCAAGATAATCAATCAGTGATGCCCCTGCGGCAGGCGCGCCAGTATCTACTAAATAATAAGTATCATTAAATCGCAAAAGATGGGCATCGCCTTGTGTTACTGAAGTTACATCGATTGCAGTCCACTCAAAGGAAGTTATTTTGCTTAGCAAATAAGAAGAAAATTGAGACGAAAATGAGAAAAATTTTTTTTCAAATATAATGGCAAGAACACAAAAAAAGGTGATGATGCAAACGTAATAAAATAATCTAAGTACGGTCTTTTTCTGCCGATGTAAAGCCAATCTAAACCTCGATAAAACTTTATTTATGTTAAGGACAGTCGTGGGTATTCGTGCCACAATCGCCATGCTCGTTCCTTCCATTGTAGTGGCGTACAACTCACTACTTATCTTTTACATGAATTGAATACCAATAAAATATCCCTACCCCAAACATCGTATTCGTATATATGCGACAGATATACTAAAAGTAAGTTTGATATTCTTCAATATTTTGGTAGGTAATCATCTTACCTGAAAGTTACCTGAAAGCGCTTCGAGTCCCAGACTCGATTGATACAAAATTTAAAATTACCAGCTCTACTTTTTCACACTTGTGGAATTCTGGCAAATTCCAACAATATCAGACATTAGGTCCGCTAACTTGCGCGCTCTCAGCTCAATCAATACGTCAATATTAGTATCAGTATCTATAGGCATTGAGGAATATAATGTTGCAGCTTGCCCAAATTTTTTTCTAGTTGATTTAACTTAGAAGTAATCACTCCGTTAACATGACAAACACCCATGCCACTAACTACTAATATCTGTCCTAAAAAATACAGAAACAATTAATTATGCTATCTCATTATTCTATCTCGGTGAGCCGCTCCCCGCCAAGATCTATCAACCTCTCCACCCCTAGCATACGCAGAGAAACAGTAATCCTTTTTTTGCGAGGGTTAACTCGCCTAATAATTCCCTCTAGCCCCTCCAATGGACCATTAATCACGCGCACTTTTTGGCCAATTTTGTAGAATTGTGAGAATTTAACAATGTTTCCGCCCCTGGTGAGGAATAGGATCGGCCGCATTTCGATTTCTTCGATCGGAAGCAAATGATCAAAATCCGCATCATCACCAAGAAATCGAATAATTCCTCGCTGATTTCCCATGTACTTGCATGCATAGAATAAATCCCTAGAATGAGTACGTGGGAGCGGTATCTTAGTATTCAA
>JADGBS010000136.1 GCA_015231325.1 Oligoflexia bacterium
ATTGAAAATGGCAAAAAGAAAGATGACGTCTGTAAGTGCCAAGAAAAAATGCATGACCTCGTAATAAAATGGATCCGAAAAATTGGACAAGATCAATCTGCGGCCATCCCACTACTACAAGAATTGCAAAGTCATTATGGATATCTACCCAGCGAGGGGATGAAAATGATTGCCGCCAATACAAAGATTACCCCCAGTCAATTATTTGGAGTCGCCACATTTTATGCACAGTTTAGATTAAAACCAATTGGTCGCCATTTAATTAAAATGTGCCATGGGACTGCCTGTCATGTTTCTGGCGCTGAACGTCTGAGTACCTCCGTAAATAATTCACTGAAAATTACGGGAGAAGGAAATGACACTACTTATGATGGTAGTTACACTATTGAAAAAGTGGCATGTCTAGGATGTTGCAGTCTTGCTCCTGTAATGACCATCGATGATGAAGTACATGGAAATCTTACTGGACCAATGGCACACAAAGCACTAAAAAAACACGCGGATAAACATCAAGAAAAAATAATGAATGATCAATAGTGAATGATCAATAATGGATGATCAATAGTGAATGATCAATAACGGATGATCGATAGTGACATAGTTGGAGTAATGCAAAAAATGGATCAACGAAAACAGCAAGAACAGCAAAGACAACAAGGTCAGGACTTGGAAATAATTGTAGGTGAAGGAACATGTGGAATCGCCGCGGGCGCAAAAGAGGTGTTACAAACATTTAAAGAACATCTTCCCCAAGCAAAAGTCCGCACAGTCGGTTGCAAAGGCGTATGTCATCAAGAAGTAGTAACCGAAATTAAAGATAATAGCACTGGTAAATATTATTTTTATGGAAAATTAAATAAGCAAAATGTCTCGGAAGTAATAGATTTTCACCTCGGAAAAAAAGAAATCCCAAACAATTATTTAATTTCCTCAAGTGATTCCCCTGAACTAGCACCTGGACAGTATTTAAAAAAGCAAACTCGAATTGCATTACGCAACGTAGGGGAGGTCGATCCAACTTCTATCGACGAATATATCGCCCGTGGTGGATATCAGGCCATTCGTAAAATTATTGGAGAAAATATCACACCGGAACAAGTACTGGAAGAAGTAAAAATTTCAGGACTTCGCGGTCGTGGGGGAGCAGGTTTTGCTACTGCCGTTAAATGGCAGTTTGCACGCAAAGAAAATGCCGAAAAAAAATACCTAATTTGTAATGGTGACGAAGGCGATCCCGGCGCCTTTATGGACCGCTCGCTACTCGAAGGAGATCCTCACAGCGTGCTTGAGGGGATGCTAATCGCGGCATATACTATCGGTGCCAGCGAAGGTTTCGCCTACATCCGTGCAGAATACCCATTAGCACTAGAAAATTTTGGAAAGGCCATCCGCGACGCAGAAAAAGCAAATTTGTTGGGCCATAAAATTTTAGGTAGCAAATTTTCCTTCTGTCTCAAAATTAAAAAAGGGGCCGGCGCCTTCGTGTGTGGCGAAGAAACCGCATTAATCGCCTCCATCGAAGGACAACGCGGAATGCCACGCATTCGCCCTCCATTTCCTGCAGTCAGTGGAGTATTCGGAAAACCTACCATCATTAACAATGTTGAAACATTGGCCAATATTCCCTGGATCATCAACCACGGTGGCAAAACCTACGCCCAAAAAGGCACAGCTTCCTCACCAGGAACTAAAGTTTTCGCCTTAGCGGGGGCCATCGCTCGCGGTGGTCTTGTGGAAATTCCCATGGGAATGACGCTACGTGAAGTAATATTTGATATCGGCGGTGGTTCTAAAAGTGGTCGCCCAATAAAGGGAGTGCAGATGGGCGGTCCCTCCGGCGGATGCATCCCTGAATCACTATTTGATACCACCATTGAATATGACACCATCAATGCCACTGGAGCGATCATGGGATCGGGTGGGATGATCGTAATGGATGAAAAAACTTGCATGGTGGATTTGGCCCGTTATTTCTTGGAATTCACACAAACAGAGTCCTGTGGAAAATGTACATTTTGTCGTGTAGGCACTTTGCGAATGAGAGAGATTCTCTCTCGTATTTGCAACGGGGAAGGAAAGATAGAAGACCTGAGTAATTTGGAAGAATTGGCCAATCAAATCCGTACGACCACCCTTTGTGGACTCGGACAAACTGCCCCTAATCCTGTATTAACCACACTTCGCTATTTCAAAGACGAATATATCGAACATATTCAACACAAACGCTGCCGAGCAGCAGTATGCAAAAAAATTATCAAGCATAGTATTTTAAGCGACAAGTGTATTGCCTGCAATCTTTGCCAAAAGAGTTGCCCCGTAAGTGCCATCAACGGTACCGTTCGTCAAAAAGGTTCTTACGTTATAGATCCCCAACTATGCGTAAACTGCGGAATGTGTTTAGATTCATGTAGAAATAATGCTATCGAGGTTAAGTGAATATTAGTACGGAGAAATATAATGTGTAAAAAAATTAACGATAACAATAACGAAAATAATAATGACACACGCCCAACGATCAGTATTCAACTGAACGGAAAAGCAGTAGAAGTGCCTGCTGATATAACTATATTAGAGGCAGCAAAAATTCATGGAATAAGCATTCCAACTCTTTGTCACAATAGTAGGACCAAACCATTTACTAGTTGTTTCGTATGCGTAGTTGAGGTTCTTTCTGCCAAAAATTTAGTTCCCTCCTGTAGTGTAAAAGTATCTCCTTCCATGTCAATTATGACTGACAGTGAACGAGTACACAAAGCACGTAAGATGGCACTAGATCTTTTACTCTCTGATCACAACGGCGATTGCCTTGCTCCTTGCCATTTACATTGCCCCGCCCACACTGATGTCCAAGGCTACGTCGCACACATCGCTAATGGAGACTATCCCGCGGCAGTGCGATTAATTAAAAACAGGTTAGCATTACCAGTAGTTTGTGGTACCGTTTGCCCCAATCCATGTGAGGAAGAATGTAGACGTACCCTAGTAGATGAACCGATTGCAATTCGCGCCCTCAAGCGTTTTGCTTCTGAATATGATCTGCAAAAAGGTCCTTTTATCCCCAAAGTAAAGAGCGACAGTGGAAAGAAAGTGGCCATTGTGGGGGGAGGACCCGCCGGTTTGGCCGCAGCATATTATTTGCGACAAGATGGTCACACAGTACAAATTAATGAAGCACTACCCCAATTAGGAGGTATGACTCGTTATGGCATTCCCCGCTTTCGTCTACCTTGGGATAAATTAGATGCAGAAATAAAAACTATTACGGACCTAGGAATCGAAGTACATACCAATCGCCGATTAGGGAAGGATTTTACGATCTCTGATTTAAAACAAAACGGTGCAGACGCCATTTTAATCACTATTGGTGCTCACCTCTCCAAATCGATGGGTATCGAAAACGAACATGGACCTGGGGTGATAGGAGGCGTAGATTTTTTGCGCAAGGTTGTTCTTGGTGAAAAAATAGAAATGGGAAGCAGTAGCGGTATAGGAAAAAGTGAGTCAGTGGCCATGTCCGGAAGAAAAAAGGTAGCGGTAGTCGGTGGTGGTGATGTTGCCATGGACTGCGCTCGTGTAGCGCGACGCTTGGGGACTACAGTAACATTGATTTATCGTCGATCTCAAGAGGAGATGCCGGCCTTAGCGCATGAGCAACATCAAACCCAAGAAGAAGGTGTGGAATTCCGATTTCTTACCGCTCCTGTCGCTGTCATCCGCGGCCCTGCCGGGGAAGAACCAGCACCGGCCCGCGGTTTGAGAGTAATTTGTATGGAATTAGGAGCACCTGATGAATCAGGAAGAAGACGACCTGTTGCGATAGCGGGCAGTGAAGAAGATCTGGCCTTCGATCTAATCATCAGCGCCATCGGCCAAGATCCCGACATTTCTTGTTTGGCCAACGAAAAAGCAGAGTACAAACCGGCGACAACCAAATGGAAGACTTTAAGCTATGATTCTAACAGCATGTGTACCAATGTCCCTGGCGTATTTACTGCCGGAGATTGTGCCTTTGGACCAGATACTGTAGTTCGAGCGCTTGCTGAAGGCAAACGCGCCGCCGATACCATAAACCTCTTTCTTACAGGAATTCCTACAGGAAAAGAGATCAAGTTTAGCGAGGAATATCATATTTCTAAAGGACGGATTGCAGAACTAAACACTGAAGATTTTGCGCCACGTTTTGAGCATAAAAAACGCGCTCAGGAAACCCTACATGCTGCGGATCGACGACTATCGCATGAAGGGTATGATCCTATCAGCATACCGTTTGGCAAGGCAAAAGCACTGGCCGAAGCAGCGCGATGTATCGAATGTGGTTGTCAAGCGCGCTACGATTGTGGTCTGCGTAATTTAGCAACAGAATATCACGCACATGAAAAAATCTATGAAGGCGAAAAAAGAAAATATCTAATCGACAATCGTCACCCCTTGCTACGTTTTGAAATTGATAAATGTATTACGTGCGGAAATTGCGTTCGCGTTTGTCGTGAAGTCCGTAATATTTCAGCACTAACTTTTGTAAATCGCGGTTTCAAGACACACATTGCGCCCAATTTTGAGGACGCCTTACAAAACACTGGCTGTGATGCTTGTGGTATGTGCATCGACGTTTGCCCGACTGGTACGATAGGACTAAATACCACGCATCTAGGTAAAACGACTGGTCCATGGAAATTGGATGCCAATAAAGTTATTACTACGTGTATCTCGTGTGGAAAAGGCTGTGCGTTGGAAGTTTATTCCAATGAAGGGATAGTTAGCAAAATACAAAAAGTACGGAGCGTAGATGGTGACCCCACCAACCACGCCTGTATTTGCGCTGAAGGAAGATTTGCCTATCAAATTGTTAACGAATATCGCCAGAATTTTTCTCTCAGCAAAAAAGATCTAAATCATAAAATTAATGAGGCACAAAATCGCCTTCGTACCATCGGTAAAAGAAAGGGTGTCGCAGTAGTAGTCTCTCCATGGAATACGCTGGAAGATCTTTGGGCAGCACATGAACTTGCACAATGCTATTCAGCAAAATTATACTACCTAACCGATGCTACCATTGCCGGTGCCAATGCTGGTGTTGGTGCCAATTCTACCGCCACCGCGAAATCTGCAGGTGTCGCTAATTTGTTTCTTTTACAACAATTGAAGGCGTCAGCTCTTCCTTTAAAAAAAGTATCCAGTACTCTCGATAAGAAATTAATTGTGGCCATCGGTGCATATTTTCCAGAAAAAATATTGCCCCCCACTTCGCTATCGCAGATGATTGTACTAGGCAACTTTACTTACTCTGCTGTTAATAAACCCGCCAGTAAAACTGCAATACAGATTCCAGTGGCCGATCCACTAGAATCTAATGGACTATTTATTAACCTCGATGGGGCACTTTGTGAGCTAAAAACCTCTATAAACAGCGACAATAATAATAATAGTAATTTATTGTCTATTCACTGCATTATCGCTAATTGGTGCAACAACGCTGAACTCAACAATTTAAAGGTGATTCGCAAAAAATTAAGCAATCTTATTCCAGAAATTGATAATTTTGACAGTAGCGGGGACAAAGCGCGCTTAGAGATAGTAAGTCGCTTTTCCAACAAACAACAAAATCATATCGCCCCCGATTCACGCGCAATGGCATTCAATCGATATTTAAAGCACCTCGATCTATAAGAAAACTAATCATTTGATAAAGACCCTTCTTAACTTTATACTTAAGCGTAACCACAACTGTAACCTGAATAGCTTACAGGTTACCCTGTACGTTACTTTATATGTACGTTAATTTTTTTTACCGGAGGTTTTTTATGACAAATATTGCTACTCATACTCCTATAACCTTTTCGTGGCCACGGCCACGAACAAAAGCGTGGGCCCACAAGTGGGAGCACAAATTGGTACTAGCAGTATTTTTTTCGTTCTTAGTTGCATTAGGGGTCAACATAAAGATTTATCTGCCGTTCACTCCAGTACCTATCACTTTACAAACTTTTTTTGTCTTGCTTTCGGGGATGTTATTGGGAACTCGCTGGGGAGGATTTTCGATCGCATTATACCTAGGGATGGGAACAGTCTTTCCAGAAAGCTTTTTTAGTGGCGCAGGAATCGCCACTTACGGTTATCTTGGCGGTTTTTTCATCTATGCCATACTCGCCGATAAAATTTATAAAAAATGTCAATTTTATCGGACTGATCAACAAAAAAACTGCTTTGCTAATTCAAATTTTGTCTCTTTTACGATTATACCCATCGCGCGTAGCACTGTTTTATTCCTATTAGTACTGTTAACAGTCTATCTTCCAGGAGTATGGTGGCTAAAATTCAGCTTGAATCTTGATTACTATTCAGCGTTGCAGTTAGGATTGTTTCCATTTATGCTTGGAGAGGTCATCAAAATATTCGCAGGAGTACTATTAATGCAAAAATTAGAACAAATACCAATCATAAATCGATAAATTGAGAACGAGAAAGATTATGTTATTGCATGGTTTGTACGGTAATTTTAGTATCGGATATCCAGCAGCAGTTGCAGCGGCCGGATGTTTTGCCTTTAACTCATATCTTTTTTCCCACGCGGGCAAATATATCGGTTCAGATGGAGTCACTCACATTCGATTGTGGATTGCGTTCGGTCTAAATACACTAATTCACCTTTGTCTTTTTGGACATATTCTTCCTTATGACGCAAGTACTAAAGCTTGGTTTTATCTTTCTATCTCAGGGATAGTAGGATATGTAATTGGCGATTCAATGGGATTTGAAGCTCTTCTGCGATTAGGAGCACACCCAACCTCAGTTGTACAAACCACCTCTCCAATTTTTGCTCTCTTAATGGCGTACTTTTTTTTCAACGAAAGACTAAATTATTTTCAATTTTCAGGAATTTTACTAGTCATTTTAGGAATATTGCTAGTATTGCATGACCGGAGAAAAAAATTTCAACATCCAAAACACCTTTGCCTGCTGCCTGCTTCGCAGCAGAGATGGAGCAGATCAGGAATTCTTTTAGCAATCGGGTCATCTTTTTGCCAGGCAGCAGGAATTGTTCTATCAAAAATGGGAATGCAAGGAAGTGGCATTTCAGCATCATCAGCAAACGTTATAAGAATTGTCGCTGCGACAACTGGTGCATTTTTGATACACTTGTATCTAAAAAGAGTCAGTATTCAATTAAAAAAAGTTTTCACTCACCGCCGTGCTGCTCGTCAACTGCTCTTGGGATCATTGCTCGGACCAGTCTCTGGAGTAATTTTTTTGCTATATGCCATATCTACTATTTCCGTGGGAATTGCCTCAACGTTAAGTCAAACCACTCCGGTGATGTTACTTTTTATTACCCATTACCTTGAAAAAGAGCACGTGGGGAAAACAGCGATTATTGGGACGTTCGTCGCCTTTTCCGGCGCAACGGTTTTGTTTTTAGGAAAATAATCAATCTTTTTCCACAACATTTATAACGTCTATCAATTTAGATTCAGCATCGCTGGCACTAATTTTGACCGTTTCTTTCCAGAAGGCAATAAAATTAACCCAAACAACAATCACCAGCGATGGCCAAAACAATAATCCGTCACCATTTTCAAAAAAATATTGGTAAAACTGGGCACCGAAAAAACCACCAATGATAGGACCAACAACTGGAATCCAAGAATAACCCCAATCTGGACTACCTTTTCCGCTTATGGGCAATATTGCAAAAGCTAATCTCGGACCTAAATCGCGCGCTGGATTTATCGCATATCCTGTTGTCCCTCCTAGAGATAACCCTATTCCTAAAATTAACAAACCCACAAAAAACGGATTAAATCCTTCCACAAATTTATTGGCACCAATACCTAGTATTCCCGTCACTAAAATGAAAGTACCAAGTATCTCACTCGACAAATTTGCCCACGTTGAACGAATTGCAGGGGCAGTAGAAAAAACGGCCAACTTAGCACCCCGATCCTTAGTAACACGCCAGTGAGGTAGATAATGGAAATAGACAACGATCCCACCAATAAAACCACCGAGCATTTGACCAGCAAGATACTTAGGAACTTCCGCCCAAGGAAACTTCGTTAAAGATGCTAGTGCGATTGTAACCGCGGGATTCAGATGGGCACCACTGAATCTACCTACAGCATAAATGGCCAAAACAACTCCCATTGCCCAACCAAAAGTTATCACAATCCATCCAGAATTATTGGCCTTGCTCTTATTTAGTAATGAGCCTGCAACTACCCCGCCACCCATTATTACAATTAACATCGTACCAATTAGTTCCGCCATAAATGCTGACATAAAAAACCTCCTGTGAAAACATTTGGAAAGTCTTATTGTTACCGATGTAACAAAATTTATCAAGAGGCATAATCATCAGGTTTATTGGGAATGGCCTACTAGTATTTCTTTGGTAAAAATATGTTTTGCCTCATTCTTGAGTGATACATCATTAACGAGAACATTCCTTGGCATCAAGTTTTTGTTCCTGCTCCATTGTCAATTTTGTAGGTCCGCCCTGATAATCATCGATGATTTTTGTGGTAATAGAGCAAGACTTGATCTTGCCATCGAGAACTTTTTGATCGATACTCATTTGTAAGTCGTCCCTTATCCATAATTTTTCTTTTGTTATAGATTGGAACATTATTATACAGGGACGACCATTTGTCATTTTATATTAAATCCTCTTGAGTTACGCGACAGCGACTAAATAGTTCTTGATCTCAGTGGCATGAGATCTTCTTTCATGGACATCCTTGTCGTTGGTAAGTTGAGAATTATATTTAAGACAAAAACATCTCATCTCTAGCATTGCTAAATATCCTTAAGATTGTGATTTGTAAGGATCTCGTTGATTACTTTTTTTCCTGATTCATCAACCCATTGAAGTTCTGATTTAAGGAATTCAATAAGTTCAAATTTTTTTCCATTATCTAAATATAATTGCTCTACTTTTTTTAAAAAATCGTAAAAAGAAGGAAGATTTCTAGTTACCAGAAAGTGATAGTCTAATATTCCAATTTTTTTAAAATCCGTTATTAATTTAAGAAACAGGACCATCGCTTCATCAAAGGTAGATTTAAGATAAACTAGAGATGCAAAATAGAGATAGTTAAGCAATGTAAGATTAAATTTTGCCCCATTTTCTATCAAAGCGATTGATTCTTTATAGTACTTGTTTGCACTTTTTAAATCACCTAGATCAGTCGATAGAGTCATCAGCTCAACTGCTAATTTGATGTCCTTCTTTTCACTGTAAAGTTCCTCTAGATATTGTCTCGCAATATCCTTCTTATCCTCAAATTGAAGTAATGTTTTTGCTAGAAGTTTTTTACTTTCTCTCACGCAATCAATGTTCTGACTAGTCAATAAACTCTCTAGGATCACGATGCCTTCATCAAAGTTTCTTTCTTTGAACTTCAGCCTTGCATTTACTATATCCTTTGCCCAAAATTCACTTATGATTTACTCCTATAACATTACTTCTTCTAAAATTTCACTTAGAGGAGTACCCTCAGGTATATAGAACTGGTATCCAGCTCCATCTGCTACTTTGCCTGCATAACCACTAACTCTCTCTTTGATGATATAAGCTTTAATTTGCCCAGCATCGTTGCCGTATTTATTGATGTATAATAATTCTTCAGCGTGTTC
>JADGBS010000137.1 GCA_015231325.1 Oligoflexia bacterium
AAAAGAATTGCTTCAGCGGCTGAAAGTGCCGTAATTATCGCTCTTTAATAATGGCACAGTCGCCCTTATTGTAGCAATCCAGGGCCTGCGATTAACGGGAGAAGTGATCACTACCCCCTTTTCTTTTCCCGCGACCCCACATGTACTGTCTTGGAATAATATTAAACCTATTTTCTGTGATGTTGATCCAGAAACTTTAAATATTGACCATAACAAAATCGAGGCCATGATCACTCCCCAAACCAGCGGTATATTGGCCGTTCACGTTTTTGGAACTCCCTGTAGCGTTGATCGAATTCAAAATATTGCCGATCAGTATGGATTGCGTGTTGTGTATGATGCTGCCCACGCATTTGGGACTGAAATCAACGATCAAGGGATAGGTCAGTTTGGTGACATCACTATGTTTAGTTTTCATGCCACAAAACTTTTTCATACTGCAGAGGGTGGTGCTCTAACTTTCAGGGATTCTAATTTAAAACCACGAATTGATTTGCTTAAAAATTTTGGAATCAAAAGCGAAGACGAAGTTATTATGCCAGGGATCAACGGTAAGATGAATGAGATTCAGGCAGTATTAGGTAGACTGGTTTTGAAAAAATATGATGAAGAGAAAGCAAAAAGAAAGCAGATATTAGATGTTTATACTCAAAAGTTATCAAAAATACCTGGTATAAAATTATTTCCCAATAACTTATGTTCCCAAAATAGCTATCAATACTTTGTGATACGGGTGGTGGAAAAAGAGTATGGTAAATCTCGAAATGATCTACACGCCGTTTTCAAAGCGGCCAATGTGATTACTCGTAAATATTTTCATCCCCTTTGTAGCGAGTATAGCTGTTACCGCCAGCTTCCTTCAGCAAATAGATCAAATCTTCCGGTTGCAAACCAGATTGTAGATGAGGTTTTATCATTGCCATTTTTCGGCGATTTAAAAGTAGATGAGGTTCATAGGATATGTGAAATAATCGATCTCTATCAAAAATATTAGTTTTAGGTGGAGGTAACGATGTTGGAAGTGGCAATTTTTGGTTGCGGAGGACATGCAAAAGTTGTGGCCGATATCATTGAAGTTCAGAATCAATTTAGGATTGCCTGTTTTGTTAGTGACAAATATTATTTTGATTCGTTTATTGGTTATGAATGTGTGGTCGAGGCCGATTTTTGGAGTATGGGAATAAATAGGGGGGTTGTGGCCATTGGAGACAACTGGACTCGTTATAAAAAAGTAGAAAACATACTTTCTCATCTTCCTGAATTTAAATTTTCAACGCTTGTTCATCCGTCGGCCACTGTTGCTAGAGGTGTAACCGTTGGAGAAGGAACTGTTGTCATGGCCAAATCGGTGGTCAATACGTCGTCTCTCATTGGAAAGCATGTGATTATAAATACCAATTCCAGTGTAGATCACGACTGTTTTCTTGATGATTTTTCTAGTATCGGTCCTGGGACGACACTGGGTGGAAGTTGTGCTATCGGAGGATGCTCTGCAATTTCTCTTGGAGCATCTTTAATTCATAAAATAAAAGTCGGCAAAAATTCAGTTATTGGTGCTGGCTCTCTTGTGATTAGAGATGTTGGAGATGGGATTGTGGCATACGGTCATCCCTGTGTTGAAATAAGGAAAAGAGAGAGTGGAGAATCGTACCTGTAATAATCTAAAACAAAGGTCAAAATAGAAATTTATGGAAGTTTTCAAATCTTTTCTCTTGAAATTTTTTCACTATGAAAATTTAAAAAATGCGTTAGATAATATCTCTTTAAGTGGTAATTGCAAGATCTGTACTCCCGAACTGTTCCTTGACGTTTTGGGATGCGTTGCTGTATTGGCTTTATTGAGTATTTTGATGGCCATTTTTGCGTTTAAAAAACGCGAAGAGTTGCGTCAATTCTTCAATGATTTTTCTCTATTTATAAAGAGCTTGTTTGTAGACTGTCTTACTTATTTCAAAGAAGAAGAAAGAATTTATTCAATAGGGTTAATCCTAATTTTGTTAATTGGAGTGTTCTTTCGGGCGTATTATCTTTTTACTGCTGAAATGGATTACGATGAGGCCTACAGTTATGTGTACTTTTCCTCCCAAAACTTGTTAAAAACACTTACCCAGCAAGACGGAACAAATAACCATTTTTTTAATAGCCTGTTGATGAAAATATCTGCCGCAATATTTGGTGATTCCGCTGTCTCGGTTCGACTCCCTGCTTTTATAGGCGGAGCTCTAAATATTTTTTTAGGGTATTTTTGTGGGAGAGCACTTTACAATAGAGCAACAGGACTACTAACTGCTTTCATTATTTCATGCACCCCTTTCTTGTTGCTTTATTCGTACAATGCAAGAGGGTACTCACTTGGAACCACCTTCGTTATTTTGGCATTTTTAATTGCCCACAGGATATCTAATTGTCAACAATTGGCGCCTTGGATACTTTTTTCGATCATTAATGCTTTAGGAGCTTACACCGTTGCCGTGGCACTGTATGTAACTGGGGGAATTTTAATTTTTCTGCTTTTACAAATATTGTTAAACAAGAAAATGACAGCAGATGGCCTTATCCTATTGCGAAATTTTGCGATCTCCGTTTTCGCTATGCTATTTTTAATTTTTTTACTTAACTTACCAGTAATTTTGGCCAGAGGGTTGAGCGTCTTTTTTTATGGCCATCTTGTCAAAATGCCTTTTTGGTTATTTATCCAGCAATTACCATCGATTTTTTACAATTTTTGGAACGGAATTTACCCCTCCACGCACGTCTTTTTTAAATTGACGCTACTGGTAGGAATTGTATCATCCCTACTTTTCTATAAAAAAAGTAACATCCCCCGTTTTCCCATTTTCATTCCATTTATACTATCATTAATCGTAATAACAATATTTCTTCGCTACCCACTTCCCGACAGGTGCCTGGTTACAATGCTACCATTCTATATATTAAGCGCATCTTTCGGAATCATAGTTTTGTTAGAAAAAGTTTATTTTACAGTGAAAAAATTGGCCAATGGTCATGCAAGTAAAAAAATGAGTGTGATCATTCACCCCTTATCGATTACAACATTGGTGCTGGGATCTCTTTTTATCCATACTCACTTTTTAAAGGAGAAGACACTATTTTTAAACGAGAAGTTAGTCTTTTTTCTACCAGGCATAGATAAGGTTTCTGCTCGTATATCGACACATCTACAAAAACATGATGAAATCAATTATCCTCATTTGGGATTTACTATCCTACAATCGTATCTTAAGTTTAATCGGATAAATTGTTATTTATCTGGGGATTCGTCCTGCATTGTTGATGGGAAGCCAGGTGTGCAACCAAAGCGTAGCTTTGTCGTTTTAGAAGGGCCGTCAACTTCGAAACTTATTGAAAAGATTGGTAGTTATAGCTTGTATCAAAAATACTGATTAAAAAGATTCCGTGCTACTAACAAAGATGTAGCGCTGCCAAAGTGTATAGTGTCTCGGTAGTCCAAAAATGATACGCCTGGGAGAGTTGTGTAGTCTTTGCACGTGGCCCCTTCTTGTTGAATGATCTTACACAATTGGTTCGCCTCCGGAGAGCTAGCGATACCGGCATTTCTAGACGACAGTAGACTTTTTCTACTGTCGATAAGTAAGTAGGTACCTAAGTCTTTTAGCTTCAATTGCCTTCTCATATTATCAACGCAATAAGATTCATTATTACATTCTCTATTGCTAAAATAAAAATAATTAGAAAAAAAACGCAGAGGATAATTTGTTAAATTTTTGTTACACATTCCTACAAAAGTAGGATTTTCGCACAAGAATGAACTGGATTGAGAGGGGCATCCGGCAGAGATTGTCTTTAGAAGGGTCACATACTCTGATATAGCAGCATATTTAATGAATTTTACAAAATTGGGATTATCGATAAGTGATAGGGGGTTGATGGGCGGAAAAAATACCACCACTTCTGCACCAAGCTTTTTCCCTTTGTGGAGTATTTTTTTCAATAACGTAATTCCCTTCTCTGGAGGTCGGAGGAATAAGTCGTTTAAATTTATCGGTGCTTCTGAAGAAAAGGTGGTGCTTGTTGAAATTTCACCACTTCCGTCAATTCGAAATGCGCCAGAGTTACGTTTTTTAATGAAACCAATGACCTTTCCATTATCCGCCAAGAGACTGTTTAAAAAACTTTCTGGTTCAGATATCAATTTTCGGATTAGAATTACTATATTGGAGTCTACCTTTAATGGGTCTGGGTTTTTCAAACAGGATACAATTTTACCTATAAAAGACCGCGGATACTGTTTGGGTTGATTAGGAGGTAATGCTAAAAGAAATGAATCTAGCGAGATGAGAATTTTTTTGGGGGCCGAACTAGGAGTTATTCCATCTAAGAGTTCGTAGTAACCCTCGAGCGTTCCTCCCTCAGTTTGGGTACAGAAAGCATTGTAAAAATGTAGATAAAAAAAGTGTTCCTGTTGATAAGTCGTGGCCGTTGAAGTTCCTAACAGGATGACGTCTGGCCGTAAATGGTTTATTGCGGCCGTCTTGTATGCTACAGTTTGGTAATGCAATTTTGAGCGGTATACACTTCCATTTTTTAATTGTGCGTCCAAAATAGCATCATAATCATTGTGCTCACCGAGCCGCAATAACAGAAAATAAAAAAATAAAAGTGCTCCGCCCAGTACGGTAAGAAATACTACTATGGAGAAGAAAACGGCCTTACTAAAATTGAAAATATATAAACGATTCACTGTTCCTGACCCAGAAAAGACAAACCAAACTTAATTGAAAACTATAATAAACCCGGACAAAAGAGATATTATTTTTTAGATTTGAAATTCGCGTTGGAAAGCATTCCTGTAGAAAATATTTGAGCAAAGTAAGAGCAAGGATTATTAGAATTGTATTAAATTCGATAAATCCAAATTTAAAAGTGCTTAAAGAAAAATTAAACCCGGCAGAAAAATTAAATAGATTAGTTGCAATGTGAATGGCATCTGATAGGCCGTTTGCGCGAAAAAATATCCACGAAAAACAAACAAGACTAAAAGTTACACCTATTGAGGATATTTTTATTATGTGAAGCTTGAATATTGAGGATGCTAGATGATTGCCACTAAAAAGCCGCTTGCCGTAATCTTCAATTATCCAGTAAATTCCATGTAAAATCCCCCAAATAATGAATGTCCACTTTGCCCCGTGCCAGAGACCACTAACCGTAAATACTATAAAGATGTTGAGATACAATCTAGATAGCTTATCGACCCTACTGCCTCCTAGCGGAATATAAAGATAATCTCTGAACCAAGAAGAAAGCGATATATGCCAGCGTTTCCAAAAATCAGCAATACCCATCGCCAGATATGGATGGTTAAAATTTTTCATTAAATCAATACCAAGGATTTTAGCGGAACCAATAGCGATGTCCGTGTATCCTGAAAAATCACAATAAATTTGGATTGAGAATAGAACGGTAGCAATAATGAGGGGTGTTCCAGTATAGCTAAATGGATCGCCATAAACCTGGTTTACTATTTCTGCTACATGGTCAGCAATCACCACTTTTTTTAGCAGTCCCTTGATAATAAATTCTAATCCCATAAAAAAATTGGCAATCGAAAATCGTTGTTCTTTTTTCAATTGGGGTAGGAGATTGTATGGTCTTTCAATGGGACCAGCAACTAATTGGGGAAAAAAGAGTACATATAAAGCGTATATTGAGAAATTTTTTTCGGCCTTTTGTTTCCCTCTGTAAACTTCTATAACGTAGGCGAGACTTTGAAATGTGTGAAATGAGAGGCCAACGGGGAGTGCTATCTCAAATATATGTGCGGAATATTTTAAGTTTAAAAATTGCGCCAGGGCGGTAATATTGGAGGAGAAAAAATTAAAGTATTTGAAAACAAACAAGACCAGGCAAGTACTAGTGATGCTAATTGTTAAGTAAATTTTTTTTCTGTTTTTATCCGAACGCTCTATTAGGAGTGCTGCGAAAAAGTCAATAGCGATTAATAGTGCCAAAATCAGGATGTATTTTGGGAGGAACCACATATAGAAGATACAGCCAGCAATTAGCAACAGAGAGCAACGGTATTTATGTTGCAAGTGAAAATATAAAATTACGACTATTGGAAAGAAAATAAAGTAACTAATAGAGTTAAATAGCATCCTGATTACTCAATTGTAAAAAACTATTCAGGTGGTTTTTGGAAAGAGATGGTACTCAACTCCTGAATTTTTTTATGCCACTTTTCTATACAAATTCCTCATTGTATAAGGGATAATAGATTACTTTTTACCAAAATTCATCTGAATTTTAGCAAGACGGATGTGACGACTGGACTTAAAGGGGACGCTCTTTTAGCTTCCGTGTTTCGAGGAATCACGAAAAGATGTATCTCTTTCATTTATCAATTGAGCTACTAATTTTTACAATTTTTTTAAATTTTTTTACAAATAAAAAAGACAAAGTTCCACTGATTTTGTGCTGGATTACTAAGATTTTTATCGTCATATTTGCGTTACCCATCTTTTATGAATTTTACTCGCATGCTAATGGGCTAGACCTATTTAGAATTTTTAATTCAGCCATCAACAAAAGCAATTCCGAGGAAACTATCATAATTATTCTTCGAGTATTGGCAAATTTTATCACCTGGGGTGGGTATGCTCCATATAATTTTCTTGATATTCAGGCAATCTTATACAAAATAACTCCATATTTCAGAGCACACGAAATGCTCTTTGCTTTTCTACCAATGCTCGGCTACATATTTGTCTTTAAAAAAATACAAGGTGAAACAACCCTAAAATACTTCCTGTTGTTCTTTCCTCCAATAATTTTTTGGCTAAGTGTAATGTCCAAAGAGACACTCCTGTTTTTCCCCATTTCCGCTTACTTATATTTTTCTTATGAATTTATTTTTTTTCGTCAAATTAAACACCTGGTTTTCTGCCTGGTACTCCTGGCATTTTGTCACTTGCTTAGATGGTGGATAGCATACGTCTTATTGCTAACTACAGGAGCATATATTTTACTGCTTATTTTTGCTGCTATTCGTAGGAGAAATGCCTTTCTTAGCATTTTGGTATTTATTCCGATAATACTAATTACTGTTATCTTCTTTGATGAGATCAATTTTACTATGTTTAGAATATTTAGGTATTCCAACGATATTTACAGCGGATACCAATACTCACCGACAGGCTCATACCATGCTCCGTTCCAATTCCATGGTTTTATTGGGTATCTTTTTACGTTTCCCTATTACTTCTGTCTTACAATACTCGAACCTTTTTTCTTTGAAGTCACCAAAACCAGTTCGTCCACATTTCTGATGGCGGCCATACTCAACATTCCCCTACAAGCTATCTTTTTGTTTTCTGTTGGTTGTGGGACATATTTTATTTTTAAATGGAAAAAATTCCCACTAAATTATAGAAGCATTCAAACATACTATTTTGTGTACACACTGACATTTTTTTTTATTTTCGCACCGTTCCTGCATGTAAACATGGGCATGTCTGTTCGGAATAAGGTGCAAGTACTTCCGTTTATATTAGTGACCATGTGGGGTATAATCAGGCGATCCATTGTGAACAAAAAAAACCTAAATTAGATTTTTTACCCAACTACCCTCGACCATCAACCTGTGACTTTGCCTGAAATGTCGAGAGCATGGTTTAAGCACTTCTTGTTAAGATAATTCAGGCAAAGCGGAAAGATAATGGACAAGAGCAACTAGCTCGGGAAAACACCTATTTTTACTTAACCAATTTCGCTTGCTTTAACAGGCCTATTATTTCAAAACACCGTTCTTGTGTATTTTCTGTAAAAATAGCCAGTACACGGCCAGTACATAGCTCCTTATTAGATTTCTATTAGTAATCACTCGTATAAAATGTTCTAACAGTTTTTTTGGTCTAAAATAAAATTTTTTGTAGATATCAAACACCGACTTATTGATTTCTTGGGATGAAAGTCCATCTATTTTCAGGCTCCTTACCTCTCCGAGTTCAATAAAGGCAGGGATTGGTAATCTATCGATCCTATTTTGTTTTAGGTATTTCTCGTACAAAATAGTACCGGGATACGGAATCAAAGGAAACACGGTGACAAACAGTGGATTTAACTTCAGCAAAAAATCCTTCGTTATCTTCATTGTTTCCCTCGTCTCTCCGGGAAAACCTAAAATTGTGCTCACCGAGGTTTCTATTCCATGTTTTTTACAAATCTTCACAGCATTGATGGAATCTTCGGCCTTTATGCCTTTTTTCATCTTTTCTAAAATAAAATCCGAACCAGACTCGACACCGAAGGAAATCATCCTGCACCCAGCTTGCTTCATTTTTAGTGCTATCTCGTTATCAATCGCATTTACTCTACTATAGCACCCCCAGGAAATATTCAACTTCTCATTAATTATTCTATCACATAGCTCCAGTATTCTTTTCTTGCTCACTGTTAATGTGTCGTCATAAAAAATAATGTCTCGTATCTCGTACTTATGAATCAATTCCTTGATTTCCAATGTTATATCTTCGACATTCCTAAACCGAACACTTCTCCCCATCATGCTCTGAATGTCGCAAAATATACAATTGAAAGGACAGCCACGGCTTGTAATAATTGTGGCGAATGGTTTTTTGAAATTCCACTTTGTGGGCATGTCGTAATTGGGATAGAACACGCAGTCGCGGGTTGGAAAAGGCAATTGGTCCAAGTTTTCGATCTTATTCCTGTCCACATTCTTCTGAATTTTCCCCATATTTAGAAAGGTTATTCCTGAGATTTTATCTAGACTTCCTTGCTGGTTAATGTATAAATCTGCAAGTTCCAAGAATGTCTCTTCCCCCTCGCCCCTCACCACGATATCTATTTCGGAAACATCCTCCAATAGTTCTTTTCCCAATGAAGTAGCATGATATCCACCAAATATTACGACGATATCTTTACTTATACCTTTTACAATTTTGGCCAACTCTACAGCTCTTTCAATATATGGAGAAGTAGAACTTATCCCAACTACCCTTGGTGATTTACTGATTATCAAGGGTCGAATATCGAAATGATCTATCCCTTGACCGGTGCAATCAATGATTTCCGAAAGATATCCATGTTTTTTTAAGTACGCATCAAGGTAACATATTCCTAGTGGTGGTAACCACCCTCCGGCCCTGGGTATTAAATCTGAAAGATATGGATTAATAATCAATATATCTTTCTTACTCATCCTTTTACCACCTCCAGCAACATACAGAAAGTACATCGAATAATTGAACATTATATCTTGAACGTTAGGTAAAACTATCCCGCAATCCATTAAAAGTAAACTGGATCAACAGCAATTTTTTAAACAGTTGATAGTTTACGGGCCGTGGTTGGACAGAACGAATTTGCAAATGTTTTTCCAAGACCAACCATGCTTTTTGGTACTGGAAAAAACAATCGAAGCAAGTACTTCCGTTTATATTAGTGACCATGTGGGGTATAATCAGGCGATCCATTGTGAACAAAAAAAACCTAAATTAGATTTTTTACCCAACTACCCTCGACCATCAACCTGTGACTTTGCCTGAA
>JADGBS010000138.1 GCA_015231325.1 Oligoflexia bacterium
GTTAATAAGTATTTTGCGGGGAATAGTTCTGCGAAAATCCTTCTTTCCAGTCTTAATTTCGACGATATTCTCCCATTTCAAAGACTGCTTGATCGTTAATCTCTTTAATAATATCTCCTTCGATCAGGCAGTCTTTGAAATGGGAGAATATCGTCGAAACTAACCAACTATAATGAAAAAGAAACAAAAATTCTTATCGAACACGCAATTACTTTGGAGAAAGCTGGGGCCGATATTCTGCTCATTTGTTCAAACACCACGAATATGATGGCGTCAGCAGTTCAGCAACGTATAAATATTCCATTACTAAATATTGTAGAAGTGATTGCTCAGTATTTGGTGGAAAAAAAAATATCTAAAGTTGGTCTTTTAGGGACTAAAAGGGTGATGTATGAAGACTTTTTTAAAAATATATTGGCCTTTCGTGGTATTGAGGTAGTGGTTCCTGAAGAAAATAATGGATATGAAGTCGATAGGATAATTTATCAAGAATTAGTAAAAGATATTTTTAAAAAAGAATCTGTACAAAAAATTCAAACATGCGTTAATGGTTTTGCCGATCAAAATGTTGATGCTGTCATATTGGGTTGCACAGAATTACCGATGGCAATTACCCAAAACATGGTGAAGATGTTATTAATTGATTGTATTCAAGTTCATATTGAAAAGGCAATGCAATACATCCTTCAGTAAAATTAATAAAATCAGTAAAATGTTGATGCTAATTTTTAACATTAACATTAATATTAACGTTAACCCTAACGCTGACGTTAATATTGATATTATAAGGAAGTTATCATGCCTACACCGTCTCTTAAGCAAGAGCACAGATCGCAAATTGGAGTCCTCACCTCTGCATTGGCACTAATTGTTATGCTTACCATTGTCATTGGGCAAACAGTGTCAAGCAACCTCGCCTTGCTTTTCTTAACCGGCACATTGCTAGGACTTTCACTCTATCGATCAAGTTTCGGTTTCACTTATGCCTTTCGCATGCTACTGACTGAGCGACGTAGTGATGGCGTTCGTGCTCAACTGATAATGCTGGGACTAGCATCTCTACTATTCTTCCCAGTTCTCGCCAGCGGTACATTATTTGGTCGGACAGTATTTGGTAATGTGGCGCCGATAGGAATTTCGGTTATCTTCGGCGCATTTATCTTTGGCATCGGAATGCAACTTGGTGGCGGTTGTGCTTCTGGAACGCTCTTCTCCGTCGGTGGTGGTTACTTACGATCTCTGGTGACCCTTGCCTTCTTCGTTGTTGGATCAGTGATAGGAACAGCTCATTTTGCCACCTGGCAATCACTGCCTTCCCTTCCTCCAACTTCAACAATCACGTTATTTGGTTGGCCAGTGGCGCTTGCTCTCAATATAGGGATTTTTGCTGGCCTCTGGATTATTGTTATAACAATGGAGCGTGCTAAACACGGAACCCTCTTATCCATCAGCAAGATCGATGAAGTGTCTGACGAGAGAAAGTTATCACAAATCCTGCTGCATGGTCCTTGGCCACTGCTTTTTGGCGCTGTAGCACTGGCGCTATTGAACTTCCTGACCCTTTATCTCTCTGGGAAACCTTGGGGAGTAAGTGGGGCCTATAGTCTCTGGGGAGCAAAATTATTACAAGCAGCAGGAATTGCTGTCGATCAATGGGCGTCATGGATGGCCCCTGCTCGGCAACAAGCACTGGCATCTAGTATATTTGCTGATGTTACCTCGGTGATGAATTTTGGGATTATCCTTGGTGCGATGATGGCCGCCTCACTTGCACGTTCTTTCGACTTTAAGTGGCGAATACCTCTTCCCCATCTTGTCGCATCCGTCGTTGGTGGTATTTTTTTAGGATATGGCGCACGTCTCGCGTATGGTTGTAATATTGGTGCTTTCTTTAGTGGTGTCGCCTCTGGTAGTCTTCATGCTTGGTTATGGATAGTTTGTGCATTAGCAGGCAATTGGGTTGGTTTGCAAATACAACCGCTTTTTGATCTACCAGCTGCAGGAGATATGCCGTTTAATGAGAGATGGATAATTTTTCAAGAACGTTTTCTAACAAATAAGGCACTATCAATCTTGGTGCTCAGTATATTGGTTACGACTCTTCCCTTGGTGCTATATACTAACGTTCGTCAGTCCGCTAAAATTCCAGTGCAGTCTCGAGGTCATTTTAACACTGTGGTCGCAGGCGGAGTTCCTCTCCTCATTGGAGCAAGAATGCCACACGGTAATCGCGGACAAGATTGTCTCAAATGCCATGAGATAGTGGGAAGCAATAAAAAAGCAGCAATACCCTCCCCACCAATCGCGACCAATGCAACTTTAATCCACCCTTTTTGGGGAGTTTGTAATAAATGTCATCAGAGTACACCTGCCACTAATCAAAATGGTGTAGGAACAACGGTTACATACATTAACACCAATATAGGAAAAAATATTTGGGGAGCGAGTTGCATAACCATTACTCCAATATTGGCCCAACAATATAAACTGCCGACAACCTCCGGAATATTGGTAAATAGTGTAGAAAAAAATTCCTTTGCTAACAACATCGGCCTGATCGAAGGAGATATTATTAAAGAGATTAACGATCAAGCAGTCTTTGAAATGGGAGAAATGCTGTTGATATTTGCAGACAAAAATATCGGAGATAAAATTAAATTAACGGTAATAAAAGATAAACGCAAGAACAGAAATATAAAATTTAATATACCTGATGAACAACTATTAACATCATCTAGTCCTGATAAATTGGGAATTATGAGCACGGGGCCAGATCTAAATTCACCGATGGCCCATAATTTTACCAATGCCTCTTATCTAATTGTCTATGATACTAGTAATAATACTTTTTTCGCGCTCAAAAATCCCTATCAAGGAACGACGAATAGTGAGATCTCTAATTGGGTCATCAGTCTAAAGGTAAGTAACCTGATTGTTGGTAATGTCAATCAATCGGATCTTTTGTATTTACAGCAAGGAGGGATAAAAGTTTTTGCTGGAGTTTTTGGCCACGCCGCGGATGCTGTTAAACTTTATCAGCGAGGAACCTTAATTGCCAAGATCAACGGCCAAGCTGGTAATCAACCTGGTAGTATGGGTAGTATCAATAAAGTTGCACTGGCCACCGACAAGATAAACGTATTGATAATTCCAGTAAATCATCCCCATCAGTCCGCTAACATCAGTAACCAGGCAGAGAGTGCCCGCTACTTCATTAGGGCAGAAGTAGATAGCAATAAAACTCAAGTTATTACTAATCCCCAGATGCCCCCACGAGATGGATCCGTGTTCGCGCAATTTTTAGTGAATAACGGGGGCGACGCAATTATTGCAAATCAACTAAGTAGTGACACTACATTAGAGTTAAAAAACTTAAATGTTGCTATCTATCCCAACATCGATATGAGTGCAGAAGATGCAATTCATGATTTTTTGGAAAATAAATTGAGGCCTTTATAAATGATCGGATAAGTGATCAAAAAAATACAGTAATGATATAATAATAATATAACAATGATATAATAATATTAAATGATCAGATAAAATGATGATGTAATAATGATGTCTAATGAATTTCTTTTACTTCTCATATGTGCAACAGGAGGCATCTCGTTGATGCTTGAGCGCAACTTTACTTGGATGACCTACGTAAGTGGGGTATGCTTGATCATAGTTGTGGCCATGCTACTTTCTAATTTAGGAATAATTCCTACCAATCACCCACTCTATGACTTTGTCTTCGGAGTTCCAGTTTCAATGGCGTTAATACTCGTGTCACTAGGACTCAGTTTTAAAGATGTTCAAAAACTCCCCAAAAAAGTTTTGTGGATCTTTCTGGTCGGGGCCATTGGAACAGCAACTGGCGGTTTGATTGCTGCCATTATCGCTTATCCCCACCTAGGAGACAATGCGCTTAAGATAGCGGCACAGTTATCAGCAAGCTATATCGGAGGAGGGGAGAATGCCGTGGCCATAAAAAAAATTTTACAAACAAAAAATGAGATCTTCGTCACAACTTTCGCAATTGATAATGTTGTAACTACCGCTTGGTTTTTTATAACTTTCGCTTTTGCTAAGCCGATATTAAATGAAGAAAAACAATCTAATCATCGTGGTGCGGAAAAGACCGAAATTAATCGGTTTGATGGGGCCCCATTTTTTTTAACTGATTTCTTAATCACCCTAAGCATCGCCTTTATCATCAATTTTATTTCGGAATATTTATCACCAAAACTGGGAATTCATCGAATATTACTGATGACCTCGTTGGCCCTTTTGGTTGGGCAAATTACATATTTAAAAGCTAAAATTACATTATCGTACCTCATGGGATCAATTATTTTTATATTCTTTTTCTTTTCTATTGGTGCAATTTCCAGTTTCAAAGAAATTGCGGCCGTTTCTTTTTATGTTGTAATTATGCCGATTATTATCGTTACAATTCATGCACTTTTTATGATTTTAGGCATCTGCCTCCTCAAAACCAATCCGTTACAAAGTGCAATTTGTTCTCAGACTTTAATTGGAGGACCAGCAACTGCAGTGGCCATTGCTCAGGCAAAAAAATCAGAAGAGGGAATTACTTTGGGAATTATTTTAGGACTACTGGGATACGCGTTTGGTACTTACGCTGGAATGATTGTTTTTCATTTAGCAGGACCTCTCTGTAAATGGATATGGGGGACTATTTGACATCCTCACCTGCCTAAAGTCAGATGAGGATGTCAAATAGAGATAGGAATTATTTTTCTTTGACCAACTAAAGGTGTTGCTTTTCGTAGTGGAAGACTATATCTCAACAAGAGGAGGAGACAACTCTGTGGTGAAATTTGTTAGATAGCGTTTTGTTGTATAAACGACTGAATTTTTTTGAACAAGTAATCTTTGGATAGGTATGTCTTCCTTTATAGGAGGTACAGTTTGCTTCCTGGGAATTATTGCATGTACCTGTTTTTTGCCTATTTTCTGGAATTATCGTAAAAACTCCACGGTTAAGTAGTAGTTAATACTTGAACCTATTTTGTGACATCTGATTATAATTACGACAACTTATTTTTTTCAATCAGTAAGCTACGTCGGATAAAATGCTTCACAGTGTTGTCTTCATCTTCATCGATAATATCACCGATTACTTCTTCCAAAACATCTTCAAGGGTAATTATTCCCTCTGGGTTATTTTCGGTTCCAACGATTAAAATGTGTATTCGATTTTTTTGCATAGTTTTTAAAGCATCGAAAACATTTGTTTTTTTATCGATGAAACGAGGTGGTCTGATAAAACTCACCCAATTATCCGCGACCCCATTTTTGAATAGATTTAAAAACTCTTTTGCGTGCAGAAAACCACAAACTTCTTTATTAGCTACGACTGGAAGTCGGGTGTGGCGTTTGTCTGAAATTTTATTCAACACTTCCATGGAACTTTGTTCATACAAGATAGTATTAACTTTGTTCCATGGTACCATAATGTTTCCCACTATTTTTGCTTCAAGATCTATTAAATTTAACACATATTGCTTGTGTTCCTTTTTTAGGCCTGATAAAGAGACGTCATCAATTTCGTGCTCTGTTTCATCTTGAAATTTATAGCGAGTTAATAATTTCAAAATAAATTTAGTGGCCTTTTCTATGGGAGAAATAAGTGGACCAAGAGATTTTTCAGTAATTTTTAAAATATGTGCAAGCCTTAAAATAACAGGAAGAGAGTATTTTAGTGCAATTGACTTGGGTACTAATTCCCCAATAACTACGGATAAGAAGGTTAGTGGAATCACCACTAGCGTAAGGGCAATTATCTCGGCCAATGACTCACTGATGTTAAGATAAGTAGATAAAAGTGGTGCTAGTGTCTCTTCTGCGCCCGCCCCACTAACGGCCGCTGATATGGCACCTACCAAAGTTATTCCTATTTGGATTGCAGAGAGAAGTCTTTCTGGATTGAGTTGCATTTTTTCAATGATGCTTGCGCTACTATCTCCTCCTAAGGATTTGCTACGAATGCGCTTTTTATCTACTGTTACAAATGCCATCTCTGCACAGGACATGAGTGCATTAAAAATTAAACATGCTGAAACTATTATAAATGGAACGAGCATCAATTTTCCTTTGTTGGTTAAAAATCAAGAATAGTAATATAAATATGGATTCACTATAAATAAAGAAAAGGGAAGGTTTAGGAAAAGTGTATGAAACGATAAGACACAAAAGGAGTTCCTATGAAAAAAATTTGTCTACTACGCCTGCCCTTTTCTTCATCCCAGAGATGCAGAGATCACTGGGATATATTTTAAAGTAATAACGATGATATTACTACATGAATAATCCTTCATTTAATTGGATACTAGTCATTGTCGATCAAGTCCCTTGGACGATTTTACTCTGACGATCTAGAAATACAAAGAGACCTTTCTCTTTATTTTGCTGGTTACCATCGAGCAATTTCTCTAAAACATTAAATTTTACCCAGGCCCCTTTACAGTCCACACAGCTTTCAATTTTTATTGTCTGGTAAACGGCCTCACTAAGCTTTTTTTTACAATGAGGGCATAATGGTTTTTCATCATTTTTTTCCATGTTAGACCTATTCTCGGGATCGTTTTTTTGGGCCCTGGCCTTTTGTCTTTGCTCCATTTCTAATGTTAAAAAATACGCATCTTCCATTTTTTTTGAAATGTACGACATGTTCCTCCTCCTTACTTAGTGATTAAAAAAATAGAATCACATTTTTGTACTGGCCCCTTTGTTTAATTCCAGACTCAAGACGATACTGAGATAAATGGAGTATATTTAAAATTATTAATAATATTTTTATAATGTTACTGGGCCAAGAGCGCCCATACCATCGTAGTCAACTCCTAAATAATTATTTTTATTCCTTTGCTTAACCCGTATCTTGTCGCCAAAACGGTTTAGTTTTTCTAAAAGATGCTCAACTACATCCGCGAGTGCCGCGTATAAGTTGGAAGCGGATTTTTGCAGCACTATATTCCGATATCTCCCTCCTTGAGAATAAAATCTTACCGTAAAAACGTCTGCTCCTGCCTGCTGTGGAGAATTCTCCATACTGAGAGTGACTGTAACTTTACTTTTTTGTAGATCGGGAAAACGTTCAAAAACAGTGTGGAGTCGTTCTTGGGTCAATTCTTTAGCAAGTTCAGATTTTTCAAGATTTTTAAAAATAATTTTCATCATACACAATCTCCTGGTTCTGCACTAACTTTTAACGAGTAAATCAAAAATTACTCACTAAAATGATAGTAGTCGATATTTATGAATTGTTAAAATAGATAAAAAGACTACCTTGAATAGCTTTAATCGATATGCTTATATGTTGAATGATTCCATCAGTTTTATCGCTATAGGATTAGGAATTTTTCTTTGCATCGAGAGTAAATAAATTTCCTCATATACACCTTGAAGTGGTCCTATTTCAATAAGTTCACCGGCCAGGATTTCCTTAGTCACTGTATGGGCGGCAGCTGGAATAATGCCTAATGCACTTACTGCCATTAATTTTTCTACAGAAATATCTTGTCCTTCGGCAATAATATTTAGTTCAATATCGTGGAGTTTTGCCCAGTGATCGAGATCATATCTTAGTTTACTATCATAGGTTGGAATTATTAGTGGTTGACCAGACATCGATTTTGGAAATCCAGTTCGCAGTTTTTTGAATTTTGTTGCGGCATAAAAAGAGACATGCTTTTTTGATATTTTCCGAGGAAAAATTCCTTTTGCGCTGGTTCCAATTGGAAGAAAATTAGTTAGTACGAGATCAATCTTGTGTGCTGAAAGTTCACGAAGAAGCTCGTCGGGTTTACCCTCGGATAAGGTTATTTGACAACGCGAGAATTTGAACGCCGATTTAACCAACTGAAGAATGATGTGTTTAGAGATACTATCGATTGCTCCCAAATGGACTGTCGGTTTGTAAGGTACTAAACGATCGTGCAATACCTCGAACATTTCGTTACCCATTTTAAAAATATTTTTTGCATAATCCAGCGCCACCTTTCCCTGCTCTGTTAGAACTAATTTTTTGTGGTAACGATCAAATAGTTTTATGCCGATAGTATCTTCAAATTGTTTGAGCTGCGCACTTAGTGTCGGTTGTCCCAGCCGAAGTTTTTCCGCTGCCTTCAACACTGTGCCTTCTTCTGCGATAGTTTTAAAGTAAAAAAGATGGTGATAATTAATCCATGGATTCATAAATACCTTCGAAGGATCGCTTGTTTTTGCTTTTGCAATGATATAACGATATGGTGTAGATATTGTATTAAGCTATACAAGTCAATACTATTATCTATTTGAGAAATATCTTTTTTGGGGCGATAATATGGCCGATTTAGGCGATAATGTAACTCGATTTATATTATCGATTAATATTAATGGGTCATTTGCCTTTAAAATTCGGAGGTATCATATGTTATGGTTTAAAAGGATTGGTTTATTTCTACTAATTAACTTTTTAATCATTATTACCCTATCATTTATTATGCATATTCTCGGGGTAAAACCTTACCTTACAAAATTCGGACTAGATTATTCATCATTAGTTGTCTTCTGCCTCATATGGGGAATGGGCGGAGCATTCATCTCCTTGGCGTTGTCTAAGGTTATGGCCAAGTGGATGATGGGTGTAGAAATCATCGATCCAAATAACTCCAATTTCGAGCTTCGAGAATTAGTACAAACAGTTCATCAACTGGCCAAAAGCGCAGGACTATCATCAATGCCTGAGGTTGGGATTTACAATTCATCAGAAATAAATGCTTTTGCTACTGGGCCAACGAAGTCTAGTTCACTGGTGGCAGTTTCCAGTGGTCTGTTGCAAAGAATGAACAAAAATGAGGTAAGAGGCGTTCTCGGACATGAGGTGGCCCATATTACTAATGGAGACATGGTTACTATGACCTTGGTTCAGGGAGTGGTAAATGCCTTTGTAATGTTTTTGGCCAGAGTAATTGCTTATGCAGTTACCATCGGTCGCGATAAAGAAGAGGGTGAAGAAAGTACTACAGGTGGACCTTCGTTAACCTTTTATATCGTGCAAATGGTTTTAGAAGTAATTTTTATGATTTTAGGTTCAATAGTTGTTGCTTGGTTTTCACGATTTCGTGAATATCGTGCAGATAAGGGTGGTGCCCGTTTGGCCGGAAAGAGTAACATGATTGCTGCGTTAGAGGGACTCAATAGGGTATTTGAAGAAGTTGAAACCGATGCGACACCAGCAATGCAGACATTAAAAATATCTAGTCGCCCTGCAGGTATTATGCGTTTTTTTTCAACCCATCCTCCGCTGGAAGATAGAATTGCACGATTAAAAGAATCTACATTTTAGTTTTTTTCATTAGCAATAGTTGTAGTGGTTGGTGTAGTTATATCTTTACTTTAATATCTTGAAAATCTAATTGGAAATCCTGGTCAATCACTCGCCCCTAAAGAAGCGAGCTTGTAAAAACAGGTTCGAGATTGACAAGGAGGCATTTTACAAATGCAGAAGTTGGTTAAGAGATGCGCCTCAAAGGTTTGGGGTGCGCATACATACA
>JADGBS010000139.1 GCA_015231325.1 Oligoflexia bacterium
ATTACATCATAAAATGGCTGTAGTAGCGGTGGACCTACTCGCGATTGCAACCTAGCAGAAATGATGCGGTCAGCACCGGCAACCAATCCACCGAATATTGGAGCTAAAAATAAGTATAGAAAAACCTTTAGCAAAGTCGCCCCAGTGACCGGGAATGCTAACGTAGAAAATACTGACATATCAATCCACCTTGTTATTGTTTATAGCGTAAATATCAAACTAGTTACATTAGTTACATTAGTTACATTAGTCACATTAACGGAGCAGCAATCCAGGAAATATAGATCATCAGTATCAAAAGTGCAACAGAAGCACCAATTCCTACATTGTACCAAGTCCTTTCTGAAAATATCTCATTTATGTAATAGTTTTTCAATTGCACACCGACATTTTCGGAAAAGGAATTTTTATAAGAATAGTTTTTTTGATCAAGATTGAGACCGGAAAGATAAGGACCAACCATGCGCGTACGCTTTTTATAACCAAGACCAAAAATATATTTGCTAATAAAGGGGAGTAATATAATTGATAACAATACCAATAGCATCATTTTCAGGGCATCATTATCAATAAGAAACGTCTGTCGAAACTCACTCATTAAGTATGGTTCGATTACTTCCTTAGAAATAACTGTGATCAGTGCAATGGAAATAAAAGTAAGCAAGGCCAGGGGGTAAAGAGCAAACCATTCGTAGGAAGAAATCGGTTGATGATGAGTATCGTGATGAACATCGTGTTTTTGGGTGAGTAACTTGTCTGTTGATTGGGAGTAATTGTACTGCTGTAAAAGTTTTCCCATCCATTTGCTCCAATAAAAGATGGTGGCAGCGCTACCAAAAACCAGCGGGATGGCGATAATGGGAGAAAAGTCGATGATGGCCTTCAGCACCATCCACTTACTAATAAGCAACGCAAATGGCGCCAAAAACATTCCGGCCATACCGATGATTAGCACTAAGGCCAAACGTGGATGTTTGACAACCAACCCGTCCATATTTTCGATTTCTTTACTACCAACTTGATGCTCAACAACGCCTACTCCCAAAAACAAAAGGCCTTTGGATATCGCGTGAAAGAGAATGATGGTTATTCCCGCCCAGACAGCGGTGGGACCACCTACTCCTGCGCAAACAACGATCAACCCTAAATTGGCGATAGTGGAATATGCCAATAGTGCTTTAGCATTTTGACGTGACACAGCGATAAAGGAAGTGATCAAAAAAGTAGTGATACCAATCATCGCCACCAACAAACCTAAGGAATTATGTTCAAGTGCAGGCGACAACTTAACAATCAAAAATACCCCCGCTTTAACCATTGTACTTGAATGCAGTAGTGCTGAAACTGGAGTAGGCGCGACCATTGCGCCCAAGAGCCACGAGGTACAGGGGACCTGCGCCGATTTAGTAAATCCAGCAATTGCAAGCAAAGCTACAGGAAAAAGAAAACCACCCCTACCTAGCGAAATCAGTTGGTCAAGGTTCAATGTGTGATGATGCGCAAAAAGGATAGCAATTCCCAATCCAAAAGCAAGCCCTCCCACCATGTTGAAAATTAGAGCACGGAAAGCATTGGCCACCGACTCTTTATCACTCTTATATTTAATTAATAAAAATGAGCATAAGGTAGTGACTTCCCAAAAAAGAAGTAACCACAATAAATTATTGGAGATCACTATCCCGAACATGGCGGAAAGAAAGAGAAAAATCAAAAAGAAAAATTTATTTAGCGAATCAGGATTGGGCGACTCGGGATCACGAACCTTCGCCTCTTCCAAATGTTGATGATAAACCTTCATGTATCCGTTGGAATAAATAGCAATCAGTCCTCCAATAACCCCAATAATTAAAAACATTATTAGGGAAAGATTATCCAAATAAAAAGGCGCCATAGTCAGTGCCAACGGCATCCCACCCTCTACCAAACCAGGCGTACCTGTCGCAAAATTTTTGATCATTACTTCGATATAAATAGTGACGGCCAATTGAGCCACGCTAAGTATTGCCACAGAATATCGTCGATATTTTACCCCAAAATAAAATATCAGGCAGCTAATTAGAATTTCTGCAACAAATAGGAAGTGCTGTTGTAACGTACTGAACTCTATAGCTGAAAGTTGTTGTGCCAAGGGAAACAGAGACAGAACTCGGGGATAAAGGAATGGGAAAAACCTAGAGAACATTTCCGGGAAAAGTGCCAGCGAGGTGAAATATGAGGTAATCACGATTATAAAGAAAGCAAAGGCAAAGACTAGTGTTCTTTGCAGCGAGGCCCTTTTAATTAACCAGAGAGTAATGGCCATCAACGAAGGGATAATTACCAGCGATACAATGATTGGCATAAGGCATAATCCTTGTTTATAAAAGTTCAGTGTTTAGTTTATATGTTCTTAGTTTATATGTTCTTAGTTTATATGTTCTGTTCTTTATTTGTGAATTCTGTTATCCACTACATTTTACATACTCGCCCCACAGGGCACACATGTCAATCCACAAATTTGCGGTCTGTCCTAATGTATTACAGTTCAACTATATGATTAATAGTTCAATATCAGTTCAGTGTACGCAAGTTTTTCATTGTATGCAACGTCTGTGGATTAAATTTATTTTTTATCCATTCACAATTAGTCTCCTGAATATAAAATTGTTCCCAAGATTTTATAAATGGGCGATGCTCCTGATTTAAGGCATCTCGATGAAAATAGTCCAAATTGTTAATTATATTAAAAAAATTAACTTCCATACATAACTTATCTGCGGAAATACCTTCTGGATATCCAAGTCCATTGTGTTGTTCATGATGTTCGCGGATAATTGTACTAGTTAGAGGGGTAAGTGGCAATTTTCTCTGTTGTATTAATTCCAATCCGGCATTGAGATGAGTTTTGTAGAGCGAAAACTGCTGATGAGAATATTCCCTGTAGGCATATGCCTTTCCTACGTCATGCAAAATTGCGGCCACTGATAATGCCACTACTATGTCCTCTCTATTATTACTATGCTTGGCCAACTCTTTTCCTATTACCAACGCATAAACACAAAGATTAATTCCGTGCCCTAAAAAACTATCGTCAGTAAAAGGCAGTTCATTGAGGGCCTCCAACGGGGCGGGAAAAAGATTAATTAACGAGCGTAATCGCTCAGTTATCCTCAATATTGACTGATAAATTTCCTCACCTCGAACACGGTAATCACTTTTGGAATCGTCGAAGATTTCGCCGAGTAAAATTTTGTATTGTTTACGAATATAGTGCAGTTCCTCCGAACGTTTCAACATTCCCCTAGGCAAAGTATAGCTTATTAATTCACTAAAATCTTGGTCTCTCACCTCCAAGTGTCCTATCCCTTGCGACCAAAGTGCAGAAAGTTTGTTGGAAGAAAGCGCCTCACCTTTATTGAGAAAAAGGGAATATTCTTGGCCTTTTGGTCGATAAAAATAAATATCAACAGGAAAACTGTCATTTGCTCTAAAATCTCTGGCCAAAAGAGAACGATAAGGCCGGCGACCAAAAATTTCTTGAATGAACGAGATTAGTGAGGAAGAGAAATTATTTTTAGTAAGCGAAATTGTTGAATAATTCAGTTTTGTAAATCTTTTGTAAAGAAATGAATGCTCCGCAAAAAATAACACAACAATCATCTTGGGATTGCTTTTGATTAATTCTTTGTAATAGCTGATTAATGGATGATCGGTCTCGCCACGATCGGTCTCGCCACGATCGGTCTCGCCACGATCGGTCTCGCCACGATCGGTCTCGCCGCGATCGTGAACGAGTTCTTTTAAAAAATATTCTTCGTCAATGCAAGCAAAGTCGATAGGAATATTCCTTTTCAACATTTCCTTAGCGCTACCCAAAGCATGAACCGTAAAAAAATGTGAAGGGGGCACGAAAATCTCACTTAATTTTAATTCTAACTTGAGATCTTTGCTCAGAAGCAAGATATTGGGGTAAAGACGAAGCTTATTTTTTTCGAGCGAAAACGTCTGTGGGTGCAATAGATTAAAACTATTCATGTCGCGGACTCCATAATCATTAATACATTATATTACTACCCGAAATGAATTGCAAAAAAAACGACGGGAAGTGTCTGTCGCAAAAAAATATCATTTAAAAAATTTGGTAAATCTTCCCCTCCAATTCTAGGCCTCGTACAATCTTATTAGCTCTCTAGACATCCATCCAAGCATCTGGATTTTCCTCTGATCCTTCTGGAGATGGTCCATTCTTTTCTTCACTTTTCCTCTTCTCTTCTTCACGTTTTTTTCTCTCTTCTTCTTCAATTTTTCTTTTCTCAAGATCTTTCTTCGATGTCTCATCCCTTATATATTTTTGTCTAACAACAGCTTCTTCTGCGAACTTGTCATATTCTTCATCGGGAATAGGAACAATTTGTATTCTTTTAAATTCTTCTATGGCAGCATTCATATCAATTCGTTTTGAAGGATCTGCGCGGCACATTCTATAGATTAAAGATTCTATAGCATTAAATTCATTAGCATCGGTAGCATCGTATTTTGCACTACACTTCCCTTCCATATTCGTTGGAATTGTGGCCCCCCCATTTATGGCAATCAAATCACAAAAATTATTATCCAATCGAACGACATCATTATCTCCTCGTCGCTGCAATTGTTCTGGTCGAACGTTAGAAGCTGATGGATAAACTAATGGATATGAAGTAATTCTCTTCATAAAATCATAATTATATGCATACCATTTTCCATCCTGTTGCATAACTAAAGCAGGACAATCCTTGATAGATTCAGGGGGGGCCTGTCGAAAGTGAATTTCACATCCTTTTCCTACTAAAAATTCCGGTCTAATTCCTAAGCTTCCTCTAAAATTAGCAATCGTCATGGCATTAGAATATGTATCTGCTTTTCGTAAATCGGTTTTCTGTATCTTGTCCAAAAGTTCCTTTTTCCGTTTTTCACACCCACTATTTTTCCATATCTCTCGGGCCACTTCTTTTCCATTTAGGTAACAAAATTGTTCAAAATCAATTTGCATCTCTCTTAGTTTTTGAGCTTCTGGTGCAATAAAACCTGGAGTTCCAAGGACTAAATCAGTCTGAACGTAATTTGGTACCAGCAAAGGATCAATCTCAGTGCATAAGTTTTCGGGAAGAAAATCCTTCCCATTTTGAAATGGTAACGGTTTAAGCTGAAATATTTTTTGTTTTATCTCATTGTTCAAAATAGTCTCTGATAGTTCATTATCTTTCATAGCATAGAGATAAAGCTGATCCCCAATTGATGAGATTGCCGGACATTGTTCACATTTTTTCACCGTATTCAATTCTAAAATTGTCGGTTTGTGTGACAATAAATGAAAATAGCATCCTACCAATAGATGTCCCTGCTGATCAACCTTCAGCACTGTCCCAAAATCAGCAATGGAAGGATTTCCAGTTTTTTTTTGCAATATATTGTCAGGTTTTATATCTAAATGAACTAAACCACCAGCATGCATTGAACTAATTTGTTCCATTGCTATTGAGATAGCGTCGTGAATTTTAGTTGGAGATACAGGTATTAAATGCTTTGGTTTTATATGAATACCATTTTCGAAAAGCTTTTTACATGTACTCTTATCTAATGTTGGTGACATTTGATTGGTGAAGGATATATGATATTCGCTGAAGAGTGATAACAAAGCATCATTAGTCATCATTCCCTCCTGACCAAGGCCTGTTACTTGTTTGACAACTGTCTTCGTTATTGGGTCATAGTCATATGAATCAAACATAAATGTATCTGCCCCTCGTACTTGTACCAAGGCGGGGCATTCTTCTTTATTGAGGGGAACTCTATTCATTAAATGCAACTCACATCCAACTTTCTCAACTAATCTTTCTAAACTTCCACCATCATATAGCTCTTGATAAATAGTAGTAACACCATCGCCTTGACAAGACTTCACTTGCCCATAATTTTTTGGACCGACAACTCCTTTTTTGTTGGGGATGCTTGATATAAGTTTTGTTTTGTCTAAATCATCACGCATGCCGACGACCAACTCTTTTTTGGTTACATCCAACTTAGCAACTCCCTCTGGCGTAGCACACTGCAACATTGTATCTTTGACAATGACACATCCAATCCTTTCGCCCCTAGTAAATTTTTTAGTAGTACCCTCTGCCTCTGCCTTATCTCCTTGCTGTGCCTTTTTAAAGACAAAAACACTAATAAAATCTTTTCTTTTTCCTTCCCCCCTCATAATTTGACAATCCAGTACGGATTCGGGTTGAATACCAGTAAAGGTAAAAATCTGCTCACAATTAATTCCTCCACCTGGGGGTATTCGCTCCCAGACTTTAGGTATTTGCGCCAAGCTGGTCTTAAGTTCACTGGCATTTCCAGGATATTGAATCTCAATTTTGTGGTCTTGATCTTGAGATTGAGATAAGGATGCTTGATCTTTCGGACAATTGCCTTCCATGGACAATGGTTCTTCCGACGCCAAGTTATCGGCCAACAACTTTTGCGGTACTAGTGTCTTTCGTGAACGGGCCTCCAAAAAAAATGTTCCGGGAGGTATTGCCGCAAATAATTCATTTGGTGGCGTTGGTATACGGATGGCGCGCAAACACTCATTAGATGGTTGTTGTTGTCCTTCTGCTTCGCATCCACACCTAGTTCCATCAAACTCCATGCTAGAGATTTTTGATAGCAACGATTTTTTATTTTCTTTCGAAAGTTTTTTATTACTAACAAGCTTTTCAATTTTATCAAAGAGCTTACTCATCCTTTTCTGATATTCGCTATCTATATTTCCTTTGGAACAACAGATTTGCTTTATTTCAGTAATATCATCTTCTATCCCGCTCCATGTCTCCACCTGGAAATCAACCGTTTTTTTAAGTACGGTATATGCTCCTTTATATTCTCTTTTATTAAAATGCCCATCATTCTCTAATTTTTCCAAAATTGTCTTGAAAATATCAACATTTTGGGATTTCAAATCTGATACTTGCTTTTCCCCAGCACTAGCAATGATTTGTCTCAATTCCACAGTACTATGTTTTTCTTGAACGATTTTCCCTAACAACCCCGCCATAATTTTTGCATCTCTTGGAGTAACAACCTTCCCCGCGGGCATGCCCATAATATTAGAACAGCTATTCGTTTGTTTTTCTTCACCACAATCTCTTAGCATTTCAATAACATTATATGCCTTACTGGCCCCTATCCGACGATTGAACCAATTAAACCAACCCTCTTGTGTACCAGCGAAAATGCAATCATTAAACAGCAAACAAAGCAAAAAAAATAGGATGAAAAAGAAAGAAATTGGCAATACTGATTCACGGTATTTTTTATCAGAATTATAGTTAATAGACATGACTTTCTCCCTCCTCGAAATATAAAAAAGGTACTTGTTGCAAATAAGCATTTATTTCAAAAAAAGTCTATTGGAACCTCTACCTCTTGAATAAGAATAATAATAAAAACAATGAGGATAGAATCTTTTAGTAAGCAAGTGTCGCGGAGATCATAATTATTTGTCTATTTTGAATTTGATCTATACTTCTCTCTGGTAATATCCATGTAGAGCGCATTACCTCGTAACGATAACTTACAGAGAGCAACAATCTATCTTTGACCAACTCGTCTCCTAATTGTATCTGATAAAAAGCAGTATTTTCTTTGGATGTTATTCCATTTTTCCCGTGATAATCAAACCTTCGATGATCATTTATCTCTACGCCCCAATAGGCCTGTATCCAAAAAGATTTATAAAAATCATACTGGATAATTGCTTGTAAAAACACCCCATCAAAGCTTTTAATGCTATAGCGCAAACTAGGTATACTGTTGCGATCATTTACCTCCGATTGCCAATAGATCATTATGTCGCCCATGAATTCAAACTTTCCAAGATAAAATCCTAAGCGGGAGCCCAAAGATAAATTTTGTCCATATAACCTGCTGGTAGGAGGCGCATAAACACAATAAACATCTAATACACTAAAATCCTCTTGATCAGAAGAAAACACCCTCCATAAAGCACTTATGCTGGGCAAGAGAGTAAACGTAGTATGTGTTTGGTATTGGGTAGGATACTGGGGAATAACTAACGCCGACTTACTGACAAAAGTGTTTCCCAATTTAATCACTAGATCATTCTTTGGGGCATAGGATAGAGCAAGCGTGGTCAGATAATCAGACGCTTCGGTCTTTTCATAATCGGTTTTCAGATCATATCGACCATACTCGCTGTTGATACTGACTATGCCATTTCCTTGCGACGGTATATAACTTAAATCCCACAAATTCATTTTGTGGAATGTCGACATGGGCGCATTAGCGCCCGCATTAGCGGCCGCATTAGCACTCACGGCCGCGGCAGCTACGACTATTACAATCGTTAAGCAAATAACAAAACCAAGGTTAAAAACTGCTACCCAACGACATTGCATATAGGTCCTTCGATGGTAGAACGTTGATGGATAGGTGAATCTTATTCTTCTCAGTAAATCGATATTCCCCTTTGTCATTAAAATGAAAATCGTAAAGGGTATATCCAATGAACGTTCCAATTAATGCCCCAATTGTGACGTCACTCAAATAGTGCTTACTACCAGAAATTCTAGAACCGCCTACAAACGCTGCAACAGAATAGGGTATCGCTGAGTATATCCACCTGGCAGCTCCAGAGTTTCTTCTAATAATATCGGTGGCCAGATATGATGCCCAAGTGAAAGTGTGAGCGGTATGTCCACTAGGAAAAGATACGTTATTAGAGCCATCAGGACGCTGTCTGCCAATAGTATATTTCGTAAAAGCAACAGTTCCTTGCATAATTAGTAATGCCTCAGTAAAAACCACAGCTCGCTCAAAGCGATATTTTTCGGGCCATATGAAGTAATAAAGATATTGCCCCACAGTCACTATAGTTGGAGTATGATCACCGAGATCATAGGCCCATTTTGACCACTCCATACGATCGGCATTTTTATCAAAATCCGGAGCTTTGGCAAATGGACGGGGATGTTCTGGTTTAGAAACGGTGAAGACCGTTCCTAGAATGCCCAGAAACAATGAAAGATTCCTAATACCTGGTGGTGAGACATTGTACCAAGAAGGAGACGAATACTCCTGACTAACTTCCTCGGCAATAACTGGATATGTTGAGCACCAGGAAGAAAGCAAAATTACACTAAAACAATATAGTAAACAATGAATATAATAAATTTTTTTCCACATACTATTAATGGTATAAAAAATTTTTTATCTTGTCTACTTGAATGCCGATACTGACAAAAAAATAAGGTATTTTTATTGCATAAAATCATTATTGTACCGCATCAAAAAAAAATACTTTGACCAAATCCGTTTGAATGTTATCTTCCGTTCATGGGTCTTAATTGCAACGACCGCAAAATTGTGACGACTGCAAAGCGGCATCCGTTGCCCCTGTTGGGCCATAGAGTCTATAGAGTTAAAAAGATGATGTATAATTTTCTATACAGATTTTTGTCAAACA
>JADGBS010000013.1 GCA_015231325.1 Oligoflexia bacterium
AGAAACATACAAACTTAATTTACAAATATTGGGTACAGATATCTCTAGAAAATCCATTGAATATGCTACCATCGGTAAATATAATCCAATCGAGATAGAACGTGGTCTTCCCAAAGAGATATTGGTTAAATATTTCGATCAAACTTCTGAAAAAAATTTTTGGCTAGTCCGAAATGAGCTTCGTTTGTTCAGCAGTTTCAAGCAGCTTAATTTAATGGAGGACTTCACTTACCTTGGTAAATTTGACATTATATTCTGTAGAAACGTTGCCATCTACTTCGGAGCAGAAGATAAGAAAAAAGTATTTTGCAAGATCAGCAAAATGCTTAAAGGGAATTCTCCGCTGTTAATAGGTTCAACAGAAAGCATCGAAGGTATTTGTCCCGAAATTGAATCGAAGCGCTATCTAGGTGTGACATATTATCAATTAAAAGAACCAGCTGTTTTCTCGATGCGAGGATGATAAAAGAGGCCAATCATGTGGAGGGGGGCCGGCCGGGGGGCCCCGGCCGACGGAGGTAAAAAAATATGAGTAAAAAAATCAAGGTATTATTTGTCGATGATGAACCTGAATTACGGGAGAACGTTAAATATTGTTTAGAAGGTGCGAACTATGAGGTAATTACCGCAGCTGACGGGAATGAGGGCCTTGAACTGTATAAAAAAGAAATGCCAGATGTGGTGGTTTCTGATATTATGATGCCCAACAAAAACGGGATTGATTTTTTACAAACTATTGCTCAGCAAAATCAAGATTTTTGTTTTATTTTGGTTACAGGACACGGTGATAAGCATTCTGCAATAAAGGCCGTTGAGTATGGAGCATATCGATTTATTGAAAAGCCTTTCGAGATGGATGAATTGCAGCAGGCAATTAGTAAAGGAGCAGAACATTTGTATTTGAAAAAGCGGAATATTGAATTATTGGAACACCTAAATGTTGCATATAACATGCTAATTGAATTAAATGATGTTTATTTTGAGAGGACTGCACGTGCCGAAAATGATGTATTGATGAATAATCAAGAGCAAGGGGTTGAAGATCATCAAAAAAAACGAGAACTAGTGCAGCTGATTCTTAAAACTTTGCGAATGGAAAAAAATTTAGGGACGATCAAAGAAGAGATAAAAATTTTATCAAGCACGCCAAAGAAAAAATAGGGTCTCTTTTAAATATTATTTAAAGTCCCCCCTAGGGTTTTTTAAATGTTTCGGCGACTGCTTTGTTTAGACCTTCTATGATCTTTCTGAAGTTACCATAGTTGTACGTTACCATTATGTTATCAATTATTCCTTCAAATAATTCTTTGTTGATTTGTTTTTGATAGATTGAATTTACTAATTTTTCACTGATGATGAAAATGCTGGCCAGTGGAGAAATTTTTGAAGAGGACAACCCTTTTGGAAAGCCGCTACCGTCTGGCATTTCATGGTGTTCCATAATAATTTGGTCAATATCTGGTGGGAAGCAATTGGCCTTTCTGATCATTTCTGAAATTTTTTGGGGATGATCTCTAATTAGAGCAATGTGCTGCTTGGGAATGATCATAGTTTTTGTTTTCTCCTCACCGATATTCTCTATTTTTGCTAATGTGGGTTCGTCTACTAGTGAGATATCGTGCATAAGTCCTGCCAGAGATAATTTCTCGAGGGTATTTTCGGTGTTCCAAGACATCTTTGATGCGACCAATCCAGATATATAGGAGATTAAAATGCTATGTTCATAGATATAGTCACGATTATTCATCATTTTGGAGAGGAGTTCAAATATATTTGGTTTTCCACGAATCACCTTGATATTGGAATTGATGAGTTCGTTGATTGTTTTAGCAACTTGTTCATTGATTCCCATGTAAGGGAGAATTTCTCCTACTAAACGTAGACATTCTCCCTCTGAAAACATACGTTCTTCAATGGTAATATTCTCTTTACATAGAATGGATCCGAATGCCTGGGCATAATAATCAAAAAGTGAACTAAAATCTTCTTTTTTGACATGAAAATATTTAATGCCTTTATCCTGATATTTTTCGATCAGCTGTTTGTCATAGAGTTCATTTTTATTGATAATCTTTAGATACTTATTCGTACTCATTTTTATGAAGATGTCGGAATTGATGGAATTGAATCGTAGTAATTTTTTTATACCGATTTTACAAAATTCAATAGGCTTTTCAGCTTTTTTTTCTTCTTTTTCTTCTTTCATTCCATTTTCTTTTGATTTATTTAATACACTGAGCACTGTCTCAGCTAAAGATTTCAGACCCTCCGGTTTTTGTAGATATGCCTCTCCTTTTTCTGTTGCAGGAAAACACTCAAAGTTATCAATCTGTGCAAGTGTTTTAGAAGTAAAGAGAATAAAAGGAATGGGCCTGGTTTTTTTTATATATTCATACAATTGATTTCCATTCCCTCCAGGCATATCGTAGTCGCTGATAATTAGCTGTATACTAGGCGTTTCCGTAATGAATTTTATCGCTGCTTGGACAGATTTGCATTCATATGTTTCTAATTCTGTAGTACCTTCTATTTTCAAGGTGGCCAATTCTCTAAAATCATCATCATCATCTACATAAAGAATTTCATTCATTTATCAATTGTCCTTGCTAGTGCGATATTAAGTATTATAGCACTCGACAGAATTATAGTACTTTTATTAAATTTTAAAACAAATCGGTCTAAAAGTGAATAAGCATAGGTGTTCCTATGGATATTTGGTGATCAGCATGCTGATCACCAAATTGAAATATTTTGGTCGTGTAAATTTAAAATACAGTTTAGTGTCTATATTTTGAAGCCAGGTACATTTGTCGTTATTACTATAAAAAAACGGTAAAAAATTCCGAAAGGCGTCGCCCAGATTTAATCGGCATAATTTGTTATAATCAATTGAACTCTATGCTTGTCGGGGGGAACTGCAAACAATTAACTAACTGGGAGGATGGTTTATGGATGAAACGAAGAAGGATAACAATATAATGCAAAGGCTATTTAATGCGCATAAAAATCCTGAGGTAAATAGTGAAGGTCAGGCCGAAGAAAGTGTAGTTAGAAATGTAGAAAATGCGAGTAACAGTGAAGATCATCTTAACAAAGAGACGGCAGGTGGAACGACAAATACTATAGGTATAGATATTGGAACTAGCCGAATCGTTAGTTGTAAAATCGGTACTGATCGCAAGGAAGTTTCGCAATCAGAATTAAATGCATTCTTTTCCATTCCACTCTCTCCTATGACTAGGGAAATATTAGAGCGAAATGGAATGCATTACACTGAACTCAAAAATCAGTTGGTGGTTTTTGGATATGATGCACAGCGTTTTGCAAATATGTTTAATGGTGAATTACTGCATCCAATGCAAGAGGGGCTTTTAAAGGCAGATGAGCCTAATGCTACTCACATGATAAAGGAAATTATCACTTCACTGATAAAAAAACCGCGTGAATTGGGACAAAAATTATGCTTTTCTATTCCTTCGCCAAGGGCAGGAATGGAAAGTGATCTTGTTTTTCATGAGGCGATTTTAAAGAAATTTTTTGTGGGACTGGGGTACAATGCTTTTAGTGTTAATGAAGGTTTGGCAGTAATTTTGTCTGAATTGGCATCCGAAAATTATACGGGAATTGGCATTAGTATTGGGGCGGGTATGTGCAACGTCTGTTTCTCCTTCCTCTCCGTCCCGGTTATAACTTATGGTTTGCCCTGCGGTGGTGACCTCATTGATCTGAGCGTTTCCAGAGTAATTAATGAATCAATAACCAGAGTAAGGGTAATCAAGGAAGAGTCGCTGGACCTCAGTCGGGCACCGAAGAATAATCTGGAACAAGCACTGCACATCTACTATGATGATATGTTGTCTAAGATTGTTAACTCTTTGGCCAATACCTTTTCTAAAAGTAGTAACTTGCCGAAACTTAGTCAACCGATTCCCTTGGTGTTGGCGGGTGGACCATGCATTCCTAATGGTTTCAAGACTAAATTTGATAAAATGTTAAGATATGTAGAATTACCGTTGGAAATATCGGAAACTAGAATGGCCGCCGATCCACTTCGTGCCACGGCCAGAGGTGCGTTGGTATATTCTAAATGATTTAGACTAGGAGTGAAATTGTGAATGTGGACTATGATACATTTCCAATAGAGAAGCGAAGACATACTCGTTTTACTATTTCTGGGTCGGCATTTGAATTTGAAGATAAATTATATGAAATTGCCAATCTCTCTGCTAGGGGAATACTATTGGACTTGCAATCGAGGGCCGTCGCGGCAGGGGGGGCATCAGAGATCGTAGCAAAAGTGTTGGATAAAAATAAATTTGATTTCAATCTGGTCGACACCTCATCGAGGAGCAAATTACCCCTCAAGGGAAGAGTGGTCAGGGTTATAAAAGAAAACGAACGGGTGGTTGCCTTAGCATTACAATTTTCACTTTTAGAAAATTCTCAACAGGAAGGAACTTATTAGTCGAATATGGGCCATCGGCGGAGGGAAGGGTGGGGTGGGTAAAACCATCGTCACTGTTAATCTGGCCCTAGCGCTGACGGAAACTGAAAAAAGAGTAGTCATTTTAGATGCAGATTTTGGAAATGCCAATGCACATACCCTTTTAGGCATAACTGAAGTTAAGCAATCCATAGAGGATTTTTTTGTCCGAGATGCAAACTTAAATGATCTGATATTGAAAACCAATTTTAAAAATTTATACCTAATTTGCGGAGGAATGAACAAGATTGATTATGCACTTTATAAAACTAATGGCCTAAAAAAACAGATCAGGGAGATACTCGCTGATTTCATACTGCTGGATTTGGGTGCAGGAATTAGTAATGAGCACTGTGAATTGTATAATCTTGCCGACGAAAAAATTATGGTAGTTACCCCCCAACTTACCTCGCTGCAAAATGCCTATAGTTTTGCTAAATCCACCTTTATGGAAGATTTGCGCAGCGTAAGAGAAATGTCTATCTGTTTGCAACACATCGACAATGATCTTTTTCGTTTGGTTCAGGCAATTAAGAAACTTCCTTCCGAACATTTTCTACATAATAAGTTTGCTCAAGTACTTAAAAAGCAAAAGATGTGGATATTGGCAAATATGACTCATGGAGAAAAAGAGTTACATACTGTGTATGAACTAAAAAACTTGGTTAAGGAATATTTGGAAATTGAGGCGACCATCCTAGGCGAGTTAGGTGACAGCAGAGATGTCCAAAATTCGATAAACGAGATGATTCCTTTTATAATGACCAATCCACAATCAGAGAACGCTAAGCGACTACGAAAGATTGCTTTAAATTTGTCTGAGTATTAGTTTAGATGAAACGGTTTTTCCCTTCCGAAAATACTCTGGTTGTAGTAACATGAAAATCGTTCTAATGCTCAATTAATAATGTGTTCAAATTTTGGAGGTTGCTTACGATGATAACTTTGAAAGTTTTGGGGGGAATTTTGGGCTGGATCTTGATTATACTTGGCGGAATTTATTTGGTCCGTAAAACGAGAGGTGGAGCTGAAATGCTTAACTCGATTAAGAATTTTGGTACTCAGGTGAAAAATTCTTTTTTCGAGGGGTATGCCGAAGCCGTTAATTAGTAGACAGATATCTACTTAGGCATATATCCACGCAGGCATATAACCCAAGTATGCTTTCAAGTATGCTTTAAATATGGAGTCCGCTATGTGTAAAGCAAGCAACATTATGAAAAACACCACCGAAGCAGTATGTCAAAAAGGCCTATGTTTAACTAATATCATCGGAAAATCGGTTTGTAAGTCGATTGGCAAGTCGATCGGTAAATCGGTTGATTGTGTAGAGGGATTGTTCAGCAAGATTTCTTCCTGTTGTAGTAGTTGTAAACGACCTAAGTTGCCATCAGTTGCTGACTTTGATAGCAAAAAAATATCCGGTTTTTTTACCGGTGGGCTAAGGAAAAAATTTGGAATTAATAAATCAGAGGTTAAAGAGCGCATAACCCTTCTCAAAAACTTGATAAACAATCTCTACTTAGAAATGGGCAAGGTTGGATCAAAAATTGAAAGCGAGGAAAATATTTTCGACAACCGAGAAGTTCAAACCATCATGGTGCAAATTGAAAAGCATGAAAAAGAGATCAATTCTTTGAATAGATACTTGGCAGAAATTGAAGAATTGGAAAGAAAAAATGTTCCGCTGACTGAAGTAAATATCGCGATCAAAAATGAAGAACTATTGGAAGGTGTCGATAAAAAGATACAACAGGCGATTTCTCAATGTATTAAAAAAGCAAAATTTTCATTGAAGTCCGATGCTATTGTTTATCAAAAAGTTTTGTACGATTTATTAGACAAAGAGATTGACATTCGGAGACTAGCGGTTGGTCAATTGGCCAAAATTGGTGAAAAACATGCCGCTATAGCGTTAAAAGAGGTTTTGAAGATCCAAAATCATCAGCTGCAAGCTGAGGTTATCAATGCCTTAATTCAGCTTGCGGACGGAGATATTTTCAATATTTGTAAAAGCTTCCTAAAGCACGATTATGCTGCTGTTCGCGCTGCCTGTGTACGTGGTCTGTATAAGGCCAATCAACCAGAATCTATTCCCCTGATAAACTCTGCGCTTCAAGATGAAAATGCTGAGATTAGAAACTCTGCTGCCATGTTTTTAGGTTGGTTAGATGCACGATCAGCAGTTCCCTCACTGCTACAGGCAACGGTGGATCCAGATCGCAGAGTTAGGCTAAGCGCCATATCCTCTTTGGCCAATATTCGTGATGAAGCATCAGTACTGCCTTTGTCTAGAATATTAAACACTGATGAACAGGATATTCGTCGAAAAGTTATCGAAGCACTGAAAAGAATATCCGGAGACAACTTTCCTTTTAACCATGAGGCAAATGAGGCAGAACGAATTCGAGAAATAGCCGAGTTTAAAGATTGGTATTTACGCAAGAAACATGGTGTAGAAAAGCATGGGGTAGCGGATGAAAAATAGGGAAAACGTAGGCGGTAACGTAGGCGGCATGGATAGTGTGCAAGGCAGAGTGGCCGGCCCTAGCTACTCCGAGGCAGAGAATTTATTGCTTGCAAGTGGGCCGATAAAACCGCTTAAGAAGATTATTTTACAAATAAAAACTAATGCTCCTATTGAACTTATTCGTGAAGATTATCAGCATGTTGCAGAAACTTGGTTGAAGGTTTCTAAGCTTAACCACGAGCAAGGGATTATCCAAAAAATCCAGAGCGTAAAAAATAAACTTGATACGGCCAAACTTGATACCGCGAATGTTTCTCATAAAGAGTTGCTTGCAGAACTTGAGGAATTGGCCAGTCTCTTCCCGCAACAGCTGGTTTTGCTGATTCAAAAACTTCTGGAAAATGAAATCTCTCTCGAAAATCTAGCAGAATCGCCATCTTGGAGTCACCTATCTCATTTCGAATTTTTGCTAAAAACATTTTCGCCGATTAGCGATCAGGACATCACCCTGCTAAAAGAGCATGGAGTGATGAATGAAAATGACTTCAATCGCAGTGACCCTTTGGATTTGGCCAATACTCTGGATATGCCATTTGGCAGAATCCTAGAGTTGAAAGCAATTTTTCAGGAATATGGCCAATTAAAAGAGAAAAGAGAGCTAGGGTTTAAAGTTCTGGAGATGCATAAGATAAATATGGAGTTAACCAAAGAGATTGAGAATCTCTCTTCTGCAAATAATATATTAATTGAAGGGAATAAAGGTCTACGGAACAAGAGTGATCAGATTTATCCACAGTATCTCGAAAAGATCCAGCTAATGCGCGACTTACAGAATAAAATCACCACCGCACAAATTGAGAGCAACCGTTTAGCGATGGAAATTGCTTTTTTGAAAGAAGAACGAACAAAGCTTTCTTCTCAGGCAGAGGAGAAACACTTGTCACTGGGGAAAATCTTACGACGCATCGAGACGGTTAAAAAGAGCTACGATTTTATCAAAGGGGAAACCACTTTTTCGCAGGATCTATTAGATCACTTAGACTCACTACTGGGTGATGCATTGAAGTGTGGTCGTGTGTTGGGAGATAAATTGGATGACACTGAGCGATCCTTAGAGTCTGCTCTATCCGAAATTAGTGAAACTATAAAAAAAGGCAAAACGATATTTTATCAAAAATGATTAAATAATGATCAAGTAATGATCAAATAATGATTAAATAATTAGGAACACCCATGGTAGAAAATATCGGCAGAGAACAAGAAAGTGAACAAGAAAATGAACAGAACACTCTCGGTTTAAACGGTTTAAAAATCAAAACTTTCGATCATGTAGACAAAAGAAAAATAAAAGAACAGTTAGAGCGGATTTCTAAATTAAGGCCCTCTGATTTATTAGATTCGAGTGAAAATGAGTTTAAAAATAATGTTACCGAGATGTTCGCCATCATCAAAGATTTAGAAAACAATTATCGAGGAACGCTAGAGCTTAACACGGTACTTAGAGGCGAATTACAAGAAAGTAGACAGCATATTAAAGAAGTGACTAGTACTAACAAGGAATTACAAAAAAAGCTTTCTTGCTTAGAAAATACTTCTCCTTTACTGGGAGAAATCGAACAAAGGATGGAACTGGCACTGCAAGAACGAGAAAAATACAAAGATCTCTATCAAGAAGTAGAATTGCGTAACCAGAATTTATCTAAAAATATTGAATTGCAAAATCAGTTGTTGGATAAAAGGAAAGAAGAAATCGAGGATGCGCATAAGGAGATCATTATTCTGGAAGACAAGTGTAAGCATTATCATGGAGATGAATTTGATAGAATAAAACAATTAGAACTAAAGGTGCAAGAGGCAATTGCCGAAAAAGAAAAAATAGCGCAGGAACTGGCGGATAGCAAAGCAGCATTAAGGGAAATTCATAAGGAACTAAGAAGTGAATAATAAATCAACTACGCTTAAAGAGACAATCCACCAAAGTTGGGATAAAATTAAGGTTCGCTATCCGATGGTTATTGATGAGACTCCGGTTAAAGGAGATCCAGTAAAAACAGAGTTTTTGCGTTATATTGATGGCCTAAAGAACGTTGAAGAAATCAGTCACTATTTTACGTTAGAACCTGGGGAAGCGCATCTTATTTTTTCTGATTTAATTGCAATTAAGGCCATTCGCTTTATTGATGATTTTGAGCGGTTAGTCTTTCTTAAGCGACGAAACTCGGAGCTTAAGGGCAATTATGATTTCTTAGTTGCTGAACAAAATAAGTTAAGTGGGGAAAAATACTATCTTTGCAAACAAATCGCTGCACGGGAAAAGGAGATGCTTTCTATTACAGAAGCGATTCCAGGGTTAGAGCAAAAACTTCAAGAGTTTAATAATGAGTTAGATATCCTTAAATCCAGTTCTAGTGAGCTTTGGAACTATAACTCCGAGCTGTTAGGACTTTTTAAAGATATGAGTTCTAAAGAACAAGAGATCAACGGACTTCTTGAAGAGATTGAATCGGCATATCCCAAAGCGATTAAAAAGAAAAAAAGAATGTCCAAACTTCTACAGGAAGTTGATGAACGAGTTGTTGATGCCAACACTAAAAATTTGACATTAAAACGAAAAATTTCAGTTTATCAAGATGCTCTCTCAGATGTTCGCGAATGTCTATTCGATGCAAATGTTCATATCAAATATTCTAAAAACGAATAAATGAATAAAGAATCTAATGAATACTAAATAGGCCACAATGATTCTAAATCTATTTTCTAGAAAAGAGCACAAAGACCACAGTGCGCACAGAGAGCGCGCGCATAGAGAGCGCACTATTCCCGGAGTAGCGATTGTGGGGAATATGTGTGTGGGAAAAAGTACCCTCTTTGCAAAGTTATGTGGAACCGAGGTTAAAAGCGTTAATTATCCTGGAACCACCGTTTCTATCGCTGCCGGAAATATAAAAGGATTGCAAAAGTTGGCATTCGACACCCCCGGAACCTGCTCGATTTTCACTCACAGTGAGGATGAGAGAGTCTCCCGCGATTTTTTTCTCTCCTTTGATCAGATAAAAAAAATTAGAAATATCGGTCTCGAAAATGATCGTATCGAGGCGGCAATCTTAGTAGCGGATGCTAAAAACTTGAAACGCTCTCTTGCTCTGGCAGTTCAATACGCCGAATATGGCGTGCCTATGCTCTTAGATATTAACATGATGGATGAGGCACATAGTCGTGGAATTGTAATTGATCATCAACGTTTATCCGATATTCTAGGAATTGATGTCTGCTGTTCGGTGGCCACTGAAGGCGAAGGCATAAAAGAAATTAAAGCTAAGTTAACTTCAGTACGTACCCCTCATCAGCTAATTAAATATCCACAGAAAATTGAAGATTTTATACGGATTACTGAAAAAATATTAAACAAATGTCTTAGTACGATGACCCAGAGTGATGTTTATGATGCTGGTCAAGTATGTATTTCTCGGGGGATGGCGTTACTGTTGCTAGTTGCCGACAAAAGTGCGGAAGAATATGTTAGACATACTTTCGGCGAGGAAACTTTATTACAAATAAGAGATTTACGTTCCATCAACCTAAGAGATGAAAAAATTCCAGTTAATATTTTGCTCACCAATATCTTTAATAAAAGGGCAGAAGAAATTCTTGCTGAAATCTATCAGGAGCGTGGGCGTCGCAAAAGCTCTTATCTTGAAAAATTTTCCCATTGGTGTATGCACTTAGAGACAGGTATTCCTATCGCCTTGGCCATCATTTATCTGATGTATCTATTTATTGGGGTATTTGCAGCTGGTTATTTGGTAGACTTAATCAACAATAAACTTTTTGCCGAAACCATTACTCCCTGGGTAGTGTGTGAACTTAGAACGATGACATTGGAACTGATTTGTTGTATTTTTAGTTCTTCCAGTACCTGGATTCCGGAGAGTTCTGGCATTTCAATATCCAGGGTTACTAAATCTGGTTTTAGGGAGATGATTTTTTCTAGAGCAGTTTTACCGTTATCAGCATAATCAATACTTTCGATTCCAGAAATTTCCTCTAGTATGTGCGTGATACTTTTTCTGAAAATTTTTTGGTCATCGGCCACTAATATTTTCATGAAAATAATTTCTCCAATAAATTACATGATCAAGCGTTTACTCACACCCCAGAAAAGGAAAATACGAACGCATTTTCATCAGACTCAATTATAATCAGACTCAATTATCATAAAACTTAATTATCATCACCCTCTTTATTTTCTCTTAATAGTTCATCGATATTGAGAATAGTGATCAAATGTCCGTTGTAACTGTAAACCTCCGATAAAAATCTATTAATGGATTTATCAATGTTGGGAGGAAGTCCTCTGATATTCTTTCCTTCTAGCGGAATAACCTCGGCGGCCCTATCAACAACTAGGCCAACACCTTCACCTTTCCATTCAACAATAATAATTTCTCCCGATTTTTTTTGTTCAGAAGAAATTCCTAGTTTTAATGCCAAATCTATAACGGTAATAATTCGTCCCCGAAGATTAATTACTCCTAAAATGTAGATGGGTGCATGATAGACCATTGTAAATTCTGAAAATTTAATAATCTCCTGAATACGAAATGCATCTATTCCATAGCAAGAATTTCCAATATTTAAAGAGAGTACATTATTTATTACCACCTTTGTGTCGCTTATAGGTGGATTTACAGAAGGGGTGTTGGCAATTGCTTCCATATTTGATTACGCCTTCATATGGGTTATACAGTTATGCTACTTTGAACTTTGAGGTCAATGTTTTCAACTGATCGGATAGTTTTGTCAATTCGCTAGAACTATCTTGCACCTGCTCTCCTGCATTTTTTAAATTGATTGCGGAGACACTCACATCTCCGATTTCTTTCGCCATATTCTGAGAAACCTGTGAAACTTGACTGACCTGCTGATTTGCTACTTCCACTTTTTTAGATGCTTCGAAAATGTTTTTAGCAATATCTTTGGTAACCACCGATTGTTCCTCTATTGCACTGGCGATACTGGCGACGATGCTGCTTACATCTTTGATAATTTGTGAAATTTTATCGATATCAGAGATGGCGGTGCTAGTAGATAATTGTACGCTGCTGATTTTATTTTTAATATCTTCGGTAGCAACTGCTGTTTGTTGTGCCAGTTCCTTGATTTCATTGGCCACCACCGCGAAACCCTTGCCAGCAGCGCCTGCGCGAGTGGCCTCGATGGTTGCGTTCAATGCCAGAAGATTGGTTTGGGCCGAAATTCCGTTAATTGTTTCTGTCACTTTGCCGATGTCTTGCGCTGCTTGACCTAATTGTTTCATCACAGTACTGATTCCTTTTGCTTGGTCAACTGCCTCGGAAGTGATTTGTCGCGCTTTCTCCGAGTTATTGGCTATCTCCCCAATGGTAGAGGTCATTTCCTCAGTTGCAGTGGAAATACTGGTGAGGCGAGTGCTGGCATTTTCCATATTACCCACCACCGAAATCGAGTTAGAACTCATTTCTTCTGCGGCCGCGGCAACTGTTGACGATCTGTCGGAAGTCTGTTGAGTGTTGGTTGCCATTTGACCGGAAACTTCAACTAGCTCGGTAGAAGAGGAGACCAGCGTATGTACACTAGTAGTAACATCCCGAATAATATCTTTTATGTTTGTATTCATCGCATGAAGTGACTTAGCGGCCGTTCCCATTTCATCGCTGCGGACTTGGGCACTTTTGGACACAGAAACCGAAAAATCTCCTTCTGCCATTAGTTGCAAGTGCTTAGTCATTCGATCCATAGGGATAGTGATGCTGTTAGCGATTTGAATACCCATAATAATGGTACAACTTATCATAATAACCAGCAAGATAATCACGTTTCTAATCGAATCATCACCAGACTTTGCTAATTCACTAAAACGGAATGCATTTCTATCCTCTTGGTATTTTATGAGAGTGTCTGCAACAGTGTTTATTTCCAAAAATGACGGATACACTGCTTTGTTAAAAAAAGGAAGAAATTCTTCCATTTTATTATTTTGAATCATATCAAATGCAGCATTATTATTGTTTTTGGCGTTAATAATATTTTCTTTGAACTTGGATATTATTTTTTGTCCTTCTTCGAGAACTTCAAGTTTAGTAAGCTCCTCAAATGCTTTTGCATATTCTGTTCTACTTTCTGTAATATCATCATGTGCTTGCTTGAGTGCGGTAGGGTCTTTCAGAAAAGCAAGTCTGGCCATTGAAAAATATATATGGGTTATCTCTTGTTTGATAGTGTTAGCATACTTAATTTTATTATTATTCACCACCATTATCCGATTATACTTATTGGTAAAATTATTGATCAGCCATACTTCTTGAATAATGCCAATAACCATGAAAAGGATAATAATCGCATAACCAACCATTAGTCTTGTTTTAATCCTAATATTTTCTAAAAAATCTCGTATCATGCTGCCTCCCGTGCGACGTTTTGCTCGTCAGTTTTTTCTTGTTGATGTTGTCCCGTTGAGGACAACATCTGCCTGATAGATAATAATAATTTTTCCTTCTCTAATTTTATTTGGTAATCATTGATTCCTGCAATTTTGCCCTTTTCAACATCGGCCGTATCGGCAAGCGCGCTGAGGGCAATGATAGGTATATGAGAAATATTTTTCTCAGCTCTGATTTTTTTAGCAAGGTCCAGACCACTTAACTTGGGCATTTCTATATCGGTTAAAACCAGTGAGATCTCGTTCCCTAAATCTTGTAGTACTTTCCAAGCATCTTGACCGTCTTCGGCAGTTACCACTTTGTATCCTATTTCTTCGACAAATTTTCTAATTTGTTCACGGAAAAATTGAGAATCTTCCACTAGCAAAATAGTTGTGGGGGTCCCTCCCTTTTCCTTATGTACTTGATGAACTTTTTGTAATTCGTTAAGAGTATTGTTTTTCCACTGGGGATAAATTGTTTCAACAATTTCAAAGATATTTACTATCAGTGTTGTTTGGTCATTGATAATACATGATCCTAAAATTCCATTTTGCGTGTGGACCGATTGATCCAATTGAATGCTTATTTCTGCGATATCTAGTGGTCTGGCCGCGAGTAGTCCAAATTCTTTGTTATACAGTTGGAATATTATCATTACCAAACTTTGTTCTGGCGTAAAATCTGCAACGTTGGCCACATCCTTTATGCATAGTAATGGGATAGAGGTTCCTTGATATTGAACAGTTCTCTTTCCTCCAAGGTTTAAAATATTATCACGTTCGATGGATAGTATTCTTGAGACCAGGCCCAAGTTGACAGCACAGTTTTCGTTGATAGAATTTTTAAATAGCAGAAAAGAAGGTATTTCCCCTGCCTCTTTAGTGCTGATTAAACTTTGCTCAAGTTGCTTATTCCATCTGGAAGAACCTGAGGAAGAAAGAATATTTGTTTTAATTGCCAACCCGTGCACATCTAGTATCGTGGCAATTCTTCCGTCTCCAAGAATAGTTGCACCCATATATTCTTTAAGGTGTTTTAGATGTTTTCCAAATGGTCTAACTACAATTTCTAGTGTTTCATGTATAGCATCTACTATGATTCCATATTCTTGGACTCCAGTGTTGACGATCACCACATTTAAATCATTAACTTCAGCTATGTCTTCGATCGAAGGAGATTCATTTATGAGGAATCTATTTAAACGAATTATAGGAACTAATTTTTCGCGAATGATAATTACTTCCGAATCGCCTAACGTTTCCAAACGTTCGCTTATTTGTTCTTTTGCAATCCGGATTAATTCAATAACGTTCACCTGTGGGATAGCAAACTTTGAACGATTAATGGAAACTAGTACTGAAGGAATAATTGCTAAGGTGAGTGGTAGTTTTATCTTAAAAAGGGTTCCTATTCCTTCCTCCGATTGGATTTCAACTTTTCCGCCAAGATGATCGAGATTACTTTTTACTACGTCCATGCCCACGCCCCTACCAGAGAGATCGGTAATTTTTTCGGCAGTGGAAAGACCAGGAAGAAAAATCAAATCTACTTTATCTTTAAAAGACATGTTTTTTAATTGTTCTTCGTTTATTATTCCCTTATCTAGGGCCTTTTTGACTATTTTTTCTGTTTGAATTCCCTCTCCATCATCATCAATCTCAATCACTACTTGACCAGCATCATGATAGGCATTCAACTTAATTGTACCAGCGGGATTTTTCCCTCGTGCCTTTCGGACCTCGGTGGTTTCTATTCCATGGTCGATGGAATTTCTTATCATATGATTTAAAGGATCAGACAATCCTTCCAAAATTGATTTATCAATATCTACTTCTTTTCCGGTGATCACTAATTTAATCTCTTTGTGTAATCCTTGGGTTAAATTACGAACAACTCTGGGAAACTTATTAAATAAATTTCCAATCGGTTGCATTCGTGTTTGCATGATAGTTTCTTGTAATTCGGAGGTAACTAGATTTATTTTTTGCTTGCTGGCCTTAATTAAACGCATATCAGATTTATCCACAGCATTCATTAATTGATTCCTGCCCAAAACAAGTTCTCCGGCAAGATTCATTAGTTCTTCCAAAAGATCAACATTTACACGTAGAGTGTTTTCGGCATTAATATTTCCTGCGGTTGTGAATGGCGATGTCGTCGTTGCGACAGTAACACCTGAGGAAGAGGTTCTCTCTGTTTGCTGCTGTTGGTTGAATTCAGTATTATCTATTTTGGTTTCTACTTTGGGTTCTATTTGGGGCCCTATTTTTGGTTCCATTTTAATTTCTTCCATACTCTTTTCCGGTGTTACTATCATTTCTTTTTCTGGATCCAGTTCATGTCCCCCAGTCTGTTGAATACTGGGAACAATCTTTTTATTTCCAAAATTAGAGATTAGAATTATTTGCTGCATCGGAATTTCAAGTATTTTACTTAAGTCCTCTTGAGATAATTGAGATGCATAAGCGATTGTGAAGGGTAATGTTTTAGCAAAATCATCGTCTAAAGACCCTACTGCGCTAATATCCACATAGCTGTCAATTATCAATCCTGTTTCGGCAAGTCGCTTAATTTCCTTAATGGGATTTTTATTTTTTTCTTGCAGATCGTGAATTAGGTCGTAGTGCAGAGCGTAGATGTTATGACCATCTTGTAGTGCCTTAAAAACCTCATATTCATCGACAGTTGAGAGATTGTGGGCGGCCAGTTCTTTAAAATCAAAGGTACCGCCGCTACTATCAGCAGGAGTAGATACGGCCTTTAAAGAGATTAGATTAGATAATGCATTACCCAAATCTTCAACATTTATTTGTTCAATATCATCATGATGATTGATTAAATTGCGAAGCATATCAAATGAAGCTAAAAGGATATTTATTATTTCCGGAGAAGGGAATAATTCCTTTGTTCGCATTAGGCCTAAAACATTCTCTACCTTGTGGGATAATTCTTTTATTTTGTGCAAACCGAGAAAGCCGGCACCCCCTTTTATACTGTGGGCCGCCCGAAAAACTTTATTTATCAAATCATTGTCTAAGCTGGCCCCCTGTGATTCGATTGTTAGTAAATCATTTTCAATATTAGTTAAATGCTCTAATGAATCACTAATATAGTCACTAACGATATCGTTGTCCATGAAGGTAGTCCTCTCTACTAATTAGAAAAATTATTTTTAGAAAAAATTATTTAAATTATTTCTCCATTCCACTTATACTAAAATGTTGTTCAATACGCATAGATTTGAACAATATTAGAAGTTCCGAAGAAACATTCCTAACTAATAACTTTTTACCAATTTTCTCCAGTGAATTATGAGTTGCAACAAGGAGCCCAATTCCAACAGAATCCACCATGGTCGTTTTCAAGAGGTCTATCACAAATTCATCGAAATTATTTTCTGATAAAATATTTTTAAAGTTAACACGTATTATTTCCACATTTGTTGCCAGGATATCTCCATCAACCTGAACTACAATTTTTTTATCGTTTTTAATTATATTTATCATCGGCCCCTCCTCACTGATTTTTCTTATTGACATTAATAATAGATGTAGTAGATGCACGTAAGCTTTTCTTTAAATATAATTTGTTACCTCGCTGATTAAACTTTAGTTGGTCGGCATTCTGATTTAAAATTAGCAGACCACGTGAAGGAAGTTCAAAAGGGTCAGCATTTATTTCATCATTTAGTTTATTTCTCCAGTCAAAACCAGATCCCTCGTCCTCTACTTCAATGATAAATTCATTATTTACGAGAAGACAGAGGCATTGTATTTTTTTATTTTGATCTTGGTTACTTCCGTGAATTACTGCATTATTAAGGGACTCGCGTAGTAGTAACTCGACGACAAACAAATCTCTTTTATCAATAACATCTTTATAATATTTGCGAATTCTCATACAGAAGGTATCGACATTATGTAAATCCGCAAAGATGGTCTCCGTTAGTTTCATACTTCAAATACCAGTAATAATTGATCATCTTTTTGAACTTGTTGTTTAGATAATTGTCCCTCATTAGATATCAATCCAATTCTATCGGCCAAAGAGTTAAGTAAATAATCTACTGTCGGTGTTCTGTTTTTTTCTGTGATGATTTTTATTTCATTGATTAGGCAATCTATGTTCAAACAGTTTTTGTTTCCCAAAAGGCCATCAGTAAAAAGAATAAATTTATCTCCAAGTTTAACCTTCATTGAAGTTTGCATAAGTATCGTAGTATCGTACGCGCCTAATATGTCACCACCACCACCCATTTTGTTGATTTTATCGATAATTACTTTATTAGTGTCTGCTTCAACTGGAATATAAATCGTTTCAGGGTGCCCTGCATTTATTAATGATAATGATAGAGATTTCCTATTCAATAAGATATAGGTTGCAGTCAAATGTTGTCCGGGAGTCATTATCGAACGGAGAACCTTATTAATGAGATTCATGGTTTCAATCGGTGTAAATAGTGGTCCAGAGTTTTGTAGCAATAGACTTTTAAGCGCAGCAGTAAAAAACGATGATTGAATGTTATGACCGCTAAAATCAGCAACGAAGTATCCGTAGAGATCTTCAGGGATATAAAAAACGTCATAAAAATCGCCACCGACTTCTTCTAGCGGTTTGTGGAACACCTTGAACTTTGCTTGAGGAATCGTCTGAGGATCAATTAGAATTTCCTTTACGGCATTTCTAAGTTGTTCTAATTTTTTACTTTGCTGATTGACCAAGAGTTTAAACGCTTCTTTAATTTGTAGATGGATTCTAATTCTTGCTAGCACCTCCAGACCATTAAAGGGCCTGTTTATATAGTCTACTCCGCCGATGGTAAGCGCTTTAATCTTATCCTCGACATCATCCAGGGCCGATAGGAACACTATTGGGATATCTGCCAATTCCGGATCTGCTTTCATTTTTTTACATACTTCAAATCCACCTATTTGAGGCATCACTATATCCAACAAGATCAAATCTGGTTTATATCGTTTCGCTAACTCAAAACATTGAATTCCATCCTCAGCAGATACGGTGAGCATTCCCGCTTCTCTCAAAAATTTGTCCAATAGAATAACATTATCCTGACTGTCATCAATAATGAGTATGAGGGGAGCATTTCTAATTACCATATACTTTCACGCTTTGAATTTTTTCACAATGAAGTGAATCTGTTCCGCCACCAGCAATAACGATTTTTTTCATACTTTTTTCTCTGTAATAACTTTATGACGCAGCCCCAATGAACACTCTCATATTCCCAGAATATTAACTAGGTACTGTTTTGGTCTGCTATGATCTGTTGCAACCACATGCTAGTATCGACCCGTGAACTAAAAACTTTAACCAACGGAACTTATTTTTGTATAAATTGCAGAGATATTAGGTAGATTCTGCTGAAGAAGGTGTTTACTATGATAATTTGGAATAAATACTATATAAATACTATGGTAATAGTATCGGATTTTCAGTTTTTAGAATGAGACAAAGCGTTGTTAATCAAACATGACAAATCAATGCTACTTAGTCCATCGGCACCGATTCAATTATGTATCTAATACGAACAAGAATCATCCGTAAACAGGAATTTGACGTGGTTGTTTATTGTCATCAGATGTAAGGAATATTTTAACACTCATTCCCATGGCCTTAGCGTACTTACTCAGAGTAGATATTTTTAAATCCTTCCTCCTCTCTATCTTTGATACCTCTGGCTGAGTCAATCCTTTTAAGTCAGATTGATTTAGACCCAATTTAGTTCTGACTGTCTTTAATTGAAATTCAAGCCCCACCACCTCCTTCTCTCTCTTTCTCCCTTTTTTCTCGAAATCATCATCCCCTAAGTTTACTTTCGAAACCCTACCAGCAACTTGTCTCTTCTTATTCTTTTTCATTCCCCATTCCTTGGTTAAAAATTATCAAAATTTTTTATCGACACCAGACACTTCATACGATTATAGTCTATTTTCAAAATGCAGCAAAGCTCATACACCCAAAATAGCATCGGCCAATCCTGTCCAGTGCATATGCCAATACACTCGGGATAATCACCGTAAAAAACAATACGTTCAATATGTTTGTTGATTTTCTGCCAACTATGTCGGCCAACAATAATCATCAATAACTGACTGAGAAGAATAAAATTGAGAAAGATAAATTTGATATAGACAATTTATATTAATCTAGTAACTTCTAGTAACTTAGTAACACTAATCAACTTGGACTTTCCGCAGAATCTTTAATACGGAAGTCCACAGATCAGGAGCAAAACAATGATTTCAATGCTTTCTTTGATGCGAACGTTTATGTTTACTAGGCCATTTGGCAAATCACTACTTTGTGCTTCCCTACTTTGTGCACCTTTTATCATCGGTATTACTGACAGTTCTATTGCTATCGGCGATGAGCGTTCAGACATTCCGATAAAATACACCTGGAATCTCAACGACCTCTATCCAACTATTCAAGATTGGGAGACATCCAAAGATAGGATGTTTAGAGAAATTCCTAAGGTTGCAGCTTTCAAAGGACATCTAGGCACTTCGGCACAAAATCTGTATCAGGCACTTTCCACAGAAATGGATGTACGTAAAGAAGTTGCACGGTTAAGCGTTTATGCGGGACAACTCTCTGATCAGGACACACGAGTCGCTAAACACCAAGCTATGAAACAAATAACTGAACAACTCAGCAGCGACTTTGCTTCTGCGACTGCATATTTTCGACCAGAAATCGTGCAAATAGGAAAAGCAAAAATTAGCACTTTTTTAAAAAATGAACCTCGTTTAATGGAATATAGAATGTACCTGGACAACATCTTACGGATGAAAAGTCACATTCTTTCTCCAGATAATGAAAAAATAATAGCGGCAGCACTTGGGCAAATGGGAGGATCACCACAAAACATTAATGAAATACTCGATAATGCCGACATCCCCTTTCCTACTATACAACTCAGCACCGGAGAAACCGTCCGATTAGATCCAGCGGCCTTTACAAAGTATCGTACGGTGGCAAATAAAGATGATCGGATTTTGGTTTACAAAAGTTTTTTTGGAAAATATAAGGAATTTGCCCGAACTCTAGGAACAGTTCTTTACTCCCAAATTAAAGTACATGTATTCAACAAGGAAGTAAGAAAATATAATAGCTCCCTGGCCGCATCACTAGATCCTGATAATATTCCCGAAGCCGTTTACAAGCAGTTAATTACAGATGTACACGCTAATCTTCCTACACTCCACCGCTATCTAAGACTGCGACAAAAGATGATGGGATTAGAGAAACTCGGATATGAAGATCTCTATACCTCCTTAGTGAAGGATGTTTCCATGTCCTTTACTCCTGAAGATGCAATTGATTTAACTATGAAATCCGTGTCATTGTTAGGAAACGAATACACCAGCGCTTTAGACAAGGAATCGATAATCGATGGACCGATTTCTATCCAGCAACCGGAAAAAGATCTGGTGCCTATAGCAATGGTGCAGCTTATGATGTTCATCCTTATCAACTGCTGAATTTCATGGGCGGATATGACGATGTATCAACTTTTGCACACGAGAGTGGGCACAGCATGCACTCTTACTTCTCTAACAAATACCAACCATATATCAATAGTGACTATTCCATTTTTGTGGCAGAGGTAGCATCGACGCTTAATGAGAATCTACTATCACACTATGCCTTAAAAAATATTACTAGAAACAATCAGGAAAAACTATTTTTGTTAGGAAGTAAACTAGAAGGATTCAGAACAACTTTATTCAGGCAAACTCTATTTGCAGAATTTGAATTAAAAATACATGAAATAGTCGAAGCGAAAGGATCCCTATCGGATGAGCAGCTCAGTAAACTTTATCTGCAGCTATTAAAAATTTACTATGGGCATGATCAAGGGATCTGTCAAATAGATGATATCTATGGCATAGAATGGGCACGCATTCCACATTTCTATTATGATTTCTACGTTTTTAAATACTCAACCAGCTTGGTGGCATCCACCGCCATCGCCAAGGCCATGCGCGAGGAGACCCAAAAGGGAGGAACTAGTGTACGCGATGCCTACATAAAATTTCTTTCTTCTGGATCATCAAAATATCCCATCGAGTTGCTAAAAGGGGTCGGCGTGGATATGACTACCAGTAAACCATTCAACGCAGCGATAGAAGAGATGAACAGCATAATGGATCAGATCGAAAAAATGATCGCATCTACTCCCCAATAATTTTCACTAATACTCTCTTTTTTCTCTGACCATCAAACTCATAATAGAAAACATGTTCCCATGGCCCTAGATGCATTTTTCCCTCAGTAATTGCAATTGTCACTTCTCTGCCCATCAACTGACGTTTAAGATGCGCATCAGCATTATCTTCATATCCATTATGCGCATATTGAGACACCGGCGCATGGGGGGCCAACCGCTCTAAGAATCTATCAAAATCCTGATGTAGTCCGGATTCATTGTCATTAATAAAAACGCTCGCAGTAATATGCATAGCATTGACTAGACATATTCCTTCTTTTATTCCACTTTGGGCAACTAATTCTTCGACCTCGCGATGAATCGAAACAATTTTTCTGCGGACAGGGATATCCATCCATAACTCTTTAGTTAATGATTTCATGTTCATTTCTACCTTGATTTTTATTTTTTATTTTTGTTTTTTGTTTTTTACCAACATAGTCTATTAATCGAAAACAGAAAACATATCTATAAGATCTGTCGGACTTAAGTCTCTAATTTCAATGTTACCATTACTTCCCTGGCGATCTATTCCCAGGTTCCGTTCACCTGATTCATCCAGTTCACCGAGTTCACCCAGGCCAGCTACTCCAACTTCATTACGTACATCGTTATTTACTTCATTGTCTACGTCTATACCATCCTCAAAAGCAGAAATTTTTTTGAAATAAAGCTTTGTCGATTTTACATCACTTAAAGCGTAAAGCAATAATCCGTTGCTCTCATTATTCGAACGTAATCTCCCTAGACGATATCCAAGATGCCATCCACCGTTCCCGTGATTATCACGAAGAGAAATGGCCCCTTCAGAATTAGTATTTATTTCTGCCCCATCAACAATGTCAACAAACGCTTGATGATTATTGGAATCGAGCAAAATTTTTTTCCCATCTTTGTCATAAAAACTAATTATTAACTCATCAGCAAGTAGTTCATCCAAAATAAATGGCACTAGGTTAAAATATTGCTTACAACCTTCTGGCATGCGTTTGTAGAACTCCCCAAACTGAGAAACATCAATTCTCTTTTCACGTAATCCAAGGAAATCAATAACGACACTATGAACTCTATTGCCACTACCACTATCCAGATTATAAAATGTCGGACTGGTCTTCAAAATATTTTTATTAGCATTTTTCCCCAGTTTATGGAGTCGAAAGAAGTTTAGCAGATCGCCCCACACACTTTCCACCCTAACTTTAACGCTTACTTTATCTTCTCCCTTTCCCCTAATATTAATATTGGGCGGAAAGGCAGAGAACATTGCATAGAAACATACCTCTGGAGCAGCAATTGTTCCCATCTTGCCAGGTGGCCCACCTACCATCGCACCCACTCCTGCTCCAGCAAAATCTGGACTAGACTCTTTGAAATAAGGAATATAACCAATTTTCTCAATCGACTTATAAAAACTATTAAAACCATTAAAACTAGTAAAGGAAGTGCCCTCTGGGGTTATACCGCCGGCCGCATTCGCGGCCGCTATGGCGGGCGCAGAAAACAACAAAACCAGCAGACTGAGCGCGACGTTAGTCACCCAAATAATCACTTTTCTCATCAATCCCCCTTTCTTTTGCCTCATTATTCGCCGGCCCTTTATGCAGCCGCTTTAGGCGGGCGCTTTGTGCGGGCGTTCAGCTCTTTTCTCCTATCGAATCATTTAAAAAAAAGTTTAGGCCACAGTGAAATAAAACTCTGGACAAAATCTATAATTGACCTTATACATTACTAAGGACCTCAAGAAAGATTTTTAACTTTACTTTGACTCTATATTGGGGAGTGGCGCAGCGGTTAGCGCAGTAGACTGTTAATCTATTGGTCGAGAGTTCGAGTCTCTCTTCCCCAGCCAAATAAGTTTTTTGCAGACCATAGGATCTGGGACCTACAATCGAAATGGCCTCTGGTTTTATGGTCTGTTCTTTTTATTCTTCGGATAATAATAATTTTTTGTTTCTTACTATTCGCATAATTAGCTCTTGTGCTAGTGGCCGTCAATTTGCACTTATCGCTAACTTGACAAACACTACCGGATAAAACCGGAAAATCGGGAGTTAAATTATGGCGAAAAAAAAAGAGTTAATGCCTATGGGAAAATTATTAATCGGGTTCGACTGGGCAATGAAGAAACTGCTTCGAAGCAAGACAAACTTCGACGTACTTGAGGGATTTTTGAGCGAACTTTTGGAACGCGATGTCAAAATTCGTAGTGTTCTCGAAAGTGAGAGCAATAAAGATAATCGCAATGACAAATTTAACAAAGTTGATATCCTTGTAGAGGAGAACAGCGGTGAACTTGTCATCATTGAAGTACAGATAGAAAGCGAACCTGACTACCTCACCCGAATACTTTATGGGGTGGCCAAATGCATCAGCGAGCATATGAGTGAGGGAAGTACTTACAAACAAGTAAAGAAAGTCTACTCGGTGAGTATCGTTTATTTCGACTTTGGAATGGGTGCCGACTATGTTTACCACGGGAACATGGAAATGCGTGGTATTCATTATGGAGACGAATTAAAACTCACTCATAATCAACAAAGGCTTTATCAAAAAACACGAATTGCGGAAGTGTATCCAGAGTTTTACCTCATAAAAATTAACAATTTCAATCAATTGGCCCAAAATACCTTAGATGAGTGGATCTATTTTTTACGTCACGAAGAGATCCCGGATAATTTCAAGGCAAAAGGACTATCTGCTGCTAAAGAAAAATTTTCTATCCTCAAATTACCAAAAGACGAACAACTGGCATATCGTCGTTACCAAGAAAACCAGCGATACGCTGCCAGCATGTTAGAAGGAGCTCACCTCGAAGGAAAAGATGAAGGATTAGCGGAGGGGTTAATAAAAGGACTGGAAAAGGGAAGAATCGAAGGCGAGACAAAAGCGAAATTGGACCTAGCGAAAGGCCTTTTAGATCTGCTGGATGACAAAACAATTGCAGAGAAAACCGGAATGTCACTTGAAGATATAGCGAGAATCCGAGATAAAAATGTCTAGACAAATTCACTGATAAATTATCTGATAAGTTGCCATTTTAATATCGATCTTTTTTACTCCAACTTGGTTGATTGGCCAATTCTTCTTTGATTTGTAGATAAGATTCCAAGCGAGAAATCAATATTCTTTTTTCCTCGTCCGAGGTAAAAACAGCGCCAGCGCCAGCACCAGCACCAGAATCATGGGAATAAAATGCACATCCTTTAGAATCTTGATGGTGTTGACAATTACTAAACATGCACTTACGGGCAACTTCACTAACATCTGGGTAATAATCTATCAGTTCTTCTTCTAAAATATCTTCCAAAGAGAAAGAACGAATGCCAGGAGAATCGATCATGCAAAAATCATCAAATTCGATTATCTCCGACCAAGAAGTGGTATGTGACCCTTTGCTGGCCCTGCTAATATCTTGACTCTTTAATTTTATATGTCCACCGGTCAGTGCACCAATGATTCGACTTTTTCCTACACCTGACTGACCTAAAAAAGCGACAGTTTTTCCACGTATTCGTTGTTGCAAATGAAAAAATGAACTTTGCAGCGGATCCTCTATTATAATGCGGGGAACATACTCCGGTTGATGCGCAGAAATCTCATAACAAGGAACGTTCAGTGAGGTCATTCTCTTCGCTTCGAACGCCAGATCAAATTCTTTTTCATATTCGACAAATTGGTCCATCTTATTAAAAATTACAATTGCCGGAATTTTCCATTGAAATGAACGTACAATGAAACGATCAAGAATCCCCCGTTTAAAAACCGGAAGCGATACAGACGTGATCACCGCCACATAATCACAGTTAGCAGCAGTTATTTTTTTTCGCGATTCTCTCTGAGAAATTCTATAAATTTGATTTTTACGTTCAGCTACCTTGGTTATCACGTAATCAGAATCTAATGTTCCCGTACCCTTATTTGTCTCTAATTCAACAAGATCACCGGTAACGATCTCCCCTTCTTTCAAAAGCATTCCCAGCGCGGTAGCACTAACAATTTTTCCATTGTCCGCACAGTCCACATCCAACAACTTGCATTCAAATACTCGCTGCGACGAACGATAAACCTTTGCCCACATAAAAATCCTATAGAATAGTTGTAATAAGTGTCACTTTGTCCCCTTGTCCAAACTCTCATTGTATCTTCTTTTCAAAAGAGTACAAGTTAACAAAGAAGCACAAGCAAGAAATTTTTACAATTTAAGCATATCCGAGAATATTTTTTTTGATTTAGAGTCTCGCTTGGTTTAGAATCGCGTTTCGTTATTTTATTTTAATGTTTATTGTTTATTGTTTATTGTTTATTGTTTATTTTTTTACTATTTCTTAAAAGGATTTTTCAAAATGCAAACAAAAACTCAGACGAACGCTTCAGTAAATGCTTCATGCAAATTGGCCTATTTGTTATTGGTATCCGCCCTCTTTGTCAGCGCTTTATGTAGTTTTACCGCCAATGCCCGTGATTTTTACATCGATCGCAGCGGTGATTTCACTAGTAATAAAGATGTAATAAAAAGTATTCTTCTCGACTATCCCAGTTATGGACAGAAACCTCAACACAAATATCACTTATCTGGTATCGACGAAATGAGGATAGTAAAAAAGGTAGATGAAAATCACTTTTATACTTGGACGTACGTTCATGATTCGAGAACGTATAAATATTTTAACTACGTTACTATAAAAGAAGGCGAAGACGGCAAAATTGTTGTTAGAAGTACCTTTCCTAACAGCGACTCTGTTGCTACCCTGCAACGCGAAACAGGTCTTCCCCATTTCGCATTCTTCGATTACACTAATGTGTCCTGGACCATCTCAGATAAAAAAGATGCACAAGGAAATGTTATAGGTACGCACGTTCGTTATGTCGGAAATTTTTCTGCCTCCGGTTTTGCTGCAACTCTTGGGGCCAGAATTATCAACAGCAATCTACAAAGTACTGCTACTGAAATGTTTGCAGTTTTAGGAGAACAGATCTAAGTGGGAGTTATAACCTTCGTACTAGGAGGGGCGAGAAGTGGAAAAAGCTCTTTCGCCCTTAACCTCGCAAAAAAAGAAGAAGCTAAATTACTGACTGTGGCCGATATAATGCCACAGCAGCGCACTGTGGCATTTATCGCTACCTGCAATCCTTATGACGAGGAGATGGCAGAACGTGTGCGAAAGCACCAACAAGAACGTCCTGCACACTGGAGAACCTATCAGGAGATCTCTTTGCTGTCGCCGCTATTGCAACAGATCAAAGACGAGGGCATCTATCAAATAGTGATAATTGATTGTCTTACACTTTTTATTTCGAACTTAATGCTAGATAAAATGAGTGAACGAGAAATACAAGAAGAAACTGGAATATTTTTGGACATAATCAAACAAACCACTAGTCCCTCCATCCAAGCGTTCATAATATCTAATGAAGTGGGCCAAGGCATCGTGCCAGAAAATAAATTGGCCAGGGAATTTCGAGACGTTTCAGGAAGAATTAATCAGTTGGTGGCGGGATCATCAGACAAGTTTTTTTCCATGATTGCAGGGATCCCCCTACAAGTAAAATAGTCTGATTCACGAGAAAAATGAGACTATGAGACTATGAGACTAATAAAGCAAGAAATTAAGATCCTATTTTTGGCCATCACCTTTCTCACCAGAATAAGAATTCCTGATTTTCCATATGATCATTCGCTTTTACGACGCGTTTATCGCTATTTTCCATTAGTGGGAGCTTTAATCGGCGCGTGCGGAGGCCTAGTTTTTTTTATCTCCACTGCACTACTTAAGCTCAACCTAGAACCCGCCCTTGTTCTATCACTAATGAGTATAACTATGCTCTGTGGCGGCCTCCATGAAGATGGCCTAGCAGACAGTTGCGACGCATTTTTCGGTGGAGGGGATAGGCCCGTACGCATATTAGAAATCATGAAGGATTCGCGTATTGGTAGCTTTGGCGCGTTAGCATTATTTTTTTTCTTACTATTAAAACTGAGCGCACTAAAATCATTGGCACTGAAAATCAACATCGCGGGGGGGCAAGGGGTCGGGGAGGCAGGAACGACAATGGCATCGGCCACCGTATCGGTGGCAACCGCCGCGGTGATAACCGCCTTTATCATGGCCAACTCGTTAGCACGTTTTTTTGTGACCTTTTTTTTAATTCGTGGTCAATATGTTAACTCTCAGGTTCAAAGTAAATCCAGTACACTAGTTACTCAATTATCAAATTCCAGACAACTGCTTCAAGATTTGTTGGTTGCTTCCATCCAGGTTGTTGTTTTGATTTTTATCGCTATCATTCCCCTTACTAAAATATTCACTATTTTAATAGTTTTGTTATTGGCATTTTTTTTGTTACAAAAATACTACAAAAACAAAATTGGCGGGTACACTGGGGATGCGTTGGGAGCGGCAGAGCAAATTTTTGAGACGATCATTTATTTGGCATTATCATAATACTCAATCAGACATTATCAGACTTTATCAGAACGAACAAGATTTCTGCCACCATGCTTTGAATTTCCATGGGCACTATTACCTGCAGTATTGTTGTTGCTATTACTGAATCTATTGTAATAATAAAATTCTACTAATTTTCTGGCCAGCAGTGAAGATCTATTGCTGCTACCAGAATTAATGTTCATAATACTAATAGAAATTCCTTTTCCCAAACGTTGATCTTTAGGAGCAACGAACATTGTAAACCAGTCTCGTTTACCATATGGCTCACCGCCGGTGATAGTGCCACTTTTCCCGCCCATATCAAATATGTCTTTAATCGATGGATCTAATTTGACAAAGCTTTTTTTGCCTGTGCCGATTTGTATAGTAGACTCCATCATTTGTTTTATACGACGTCCAACTTCCTCGGAAAAAACTCTTCGTTCTATGACAGCTGGTGCCCATACTTCTTTATTGGTATCAACTTCAAAAATTTTAGAAAGAATAATCGGCGTTTTCATAATTCCGTTGTTAGTTACAACAGAAGAAAGGATGGCCGCATGAATAGGATTGATAGTGCTAGTTTGATTGTATCCAGACGCCAGTTCCGCTAAAGACAGACGATCCGTTGGAACAGAAAAACTAGATTTTTCAGTGAATAGATCGCTCATCACTCCCTGATTAAACCCCATACGTACGGCCATATCGTAGAGCTCATGCGGGGCAAGGTATTTTATTGCGGCCCTTCCGAATACAATATTATTAGAACTAGCAAATGCCTCATCTAATGTCTGGAAGCGCTCTCTGACACGACGAATTCTTTTCCTTTTATTTTTCTTTTTCCCTCCTCGTTCTGAGTACACATAGTTGCCTTTCATACTACTCATTATCGGAGTTGACTCTGCCAGCACCCTATTCTTTTGGAAGGCATGTGGCCGCCCTGAATAAGTGAATAACGTGTCATTACTAATCTCACTTTTTTCCAAAAGTGTCGCAGCAGTAATAATTTTTGCTAAACTAGCAGCAGGGTGAGTACTACTAAACACAATCGAATTATTAAAACGGGATTTTTTTCTCTCATATCCAGATATCGCCAAAATTTCCCCGGTAGCATTGTCAACCACTACCACTGCACTATATTCAGCACTGTACTTCTTTAATAGACGGGCCAAATAATCGGTATACATTGGATCAATGGTATAACTAATTTTATATCTCTTTTTGTTTAGAAGAATACTGTCAGGCAATATACCCTGATCCATGATAACCTTAGAAAGTTCCATCCTCTCACTAGCAAAAGTATTCTTTAGTGAAGCTGTTGACAGGAGCCCTAGATCCTTTGGTATGCTGGCATCTGCACCGCCGATACCACCAAAAAGTATCACCAACAAAGACACAACGATACACGCAAGGTCCATGATATTGTACCTTTCCCTATTTCAAATTAAATAAAATCAATTCATGCGATAACGCCACAAGAAACATCGCAAAAAAAGAACCCATATCAAAATTCTATTATCTGATAATTACCTTTGCAATAGCGAAAATTAGGTAAAACAAAAGTATATCCAGCGTAATAAAAAAATTAAAACTATAACCTAAAAGACCAACCACTTGAGTTGTCCTTACCCTCCTATTACATTTCGAAAGTGAGACTACAAAAATCCCACTCTCAAGCAGACCAAAAAATCATTGCCAAATATTAACGGCAAAAATTCACTATTAAATTTAATGATAAATTTTGTCAAAAACTACACAGGGAACAGCTTATAGGACAAAGCGCCAATTAACTATCTGAAAATACTAATCTTTTATCAAACAATTTCTTACAGATAACCCAATTAGATCATCCTATTAGGTCATCAAAAACTATAAAATCTGCCGCGCAGAATATAACGGCTGCATAAAATCAGTCAAGACCAAGATAAAGATCAAGATTTGAACATACGGCCGATCAGACAACAAAATTAATGGAAAACATTCTACTACGATTACACCCAATATGTACACCCTTAACTTTTAGGAGCAAAAGGATTTAGATGTGTACAATCCAAAAAAATTGCAGTACAAGAAAATAGAATAGAGTGTAACCGAATAGTGTGAGATTAAATGAAGATTATTCAGATAACTTCCTTACCGCTGCCCGAGGTAAAAGTCGTTCGTTTTGCCCGTTTCTGTGATGATCGCGGTTATTTTACCGAAACCTTTCGCAATAGTGATCTTTTATCACACCCGGAATTGGCCAAAGATTTACAAGGTGTCCAATTTCTCCAAGTAAATGAAAGTTACTCCAAACCAAATGTGATCCGAGGACTACACTTTCAAGTAAATCCTCCCATGGGAAAATTAGTTCGCGTGCTTTTTGGAGAGATGTTTGATTTTGCTATGGACGTGCGTCCAGATTCTTCTAATTTTGGAAAAATTGTTGGTTACCATTTGGTCAATGGACTAGATAGTCAGAGCGCCAGAAAAGAAAACTTTAGTGAATGGATCTGGTTACCCCCTGGTTTTGCTCATGGAGTATGTTTCCTCAAAGAAAGTGCCATCGAATATTTTTGTACTTGCGAATACAATCCTGCTGGAGAATTGGGAATATCCCCACTGTCGCCAGACCTCGACTGGTCATTGTGCAACTCTCAGATCAAAGATTACTTTCTGCAGATGACAACAAAAAGTACCGGTATGTGTATTATCTCGGATAAAGACAGAAACTCACCAACACTAACCGAGCTATTTCCAAACAAGCACCTCAAAAAAAAGCTGTGACAGAATCTGTTGGCATCAAATCAAAAATTATTACTTGTCTTATTTTTCTGAATTGGTAGGCGCACATAGGCGCAAGTGGTTAATCAAATGGCACTATCCAAACACACTTCCGACCATAACCAAAGTATTTAAAATTTTTATCAAAAATAATAATCTTCAATAACTTTAATTCATGTACAATCGCCGCCACCTGTCAGCTACGGATCTGATAAGTGATTATTAATTAAGCTTTTAAACAAGCTTTCAAAGGAGAAAGTATATGGAAAAAGTCTTTCAAGGGAGACACAAACATGGACAGAGTACATGCGCTGCGCACTCCAGGTACTCAAGTTTTTCTTTACTTCTAAGATCAACAGTCCTCGGATCAGCACTGTCATTATCACTATTGGGGGCAACAATAGGATCAGCAGTGGCAGCAGAGTACAAAAGCAAAAGCTTTCACGATGATCTAGTACAACTAAAAAAAGCAATGATTTTCACCATTCCTGAGTCTAAATATAGAGACATGGATGCGCCCATGCTAGGAAAAGAAGAACTTCGTCAAGAAATAATCAGAGAAATAGACACGGCACTGGTAACCAAAGTAGGAGCGGCCGAGCTAGCACGGTTACGAACACCAGGTAATGAAAGCGAATTATTACAAGCACGAAAAGCGACAATGAAAGAGTTAGCGGTTACCAACAGATATTGGGTAGACAAAGACCAAGACCCAACTGTGGTTGAAAATGAAATTTGGCGTAGACAACAAAGTGGTGCTCATCAGATAGTTCTCGATGCTCAGAGGGTAAATCCACGGAAAGGTGAAGTAATCGAGTACAATCTTACGGCCGCGGAAGTACCTTACGGAGGTAATTATTTCCCTGATAACTACGGTGGAATAACTCGCCGTTGGGCAGGAAGTCTCTGGGGTGCATTTGCAGATTACTACACTCTTTTTGAAGAAAGCTGGTCAAAACTCAGCAAGGAAACTTGGAGCAGTGTTCGAAACTTAGATAAACATGAAATGCATCAATTGAAGCTTTCTTGTTCTGAGCTTAACAATGCAAAAAGACAAATTACATCTATTGAGAGAGAGATCGATAGAGCAATGGAGGTATCGAACAATCTTCATGGGGCAGAAAAAACTGCTATCGAGCAACAAATTTATGTACAAGATAAAAAAGTGGAAGATCTGGCAGCACATTATCCCGCACTTTTTGACCTGATGCATATCCATACTAAATTGGATGAGGTGCTGGGAAAGACCGACTGTTATCAGTTGTTGCATTACGATGACGCAAAAGGACAAGCGATAGAAGTGATAAAGCAAAAACTACGCGATATGCCACAGAAAGAATTCGATGAATTATCGCCAACAGAAAAATACGACATTATGAACGGTTTCTATGATTTTCGTACCACTAATTTCGAGAAAGTGTATAAAGGTAAGAAAAGAAAAAATAGAAACGCTACGGAGGCATTGCTCTCTAAACATCTACCATGGCTATCGAGCTTCAATTTTATTAGAGGTTGGGAAGGACGATGCAACGCCGACCGAGCTTGCGGAATAAGTAACCGTTTTGACGAACCGACACATAATGTTAGCATGCCTATTGAAGAACTAGGAAAGGTGTTAACGTTTATGCCATTAGACTCCAAAGCACTATTGATGGCCACATATTTTAACGTTGAAAATGACAAATATGCACAATTAGGTGACCGCACTTACGACGTTGTAGGACACGATCCTAATCCTAACCCAGCAATTTTAGATATTCTCTTGCGCTCATTATTTATGAAATACAAAGTACCATTTGTATTCGATAATCATAATAACTATATGGTAAATAACGTAACTGCAATCGGATTCAAAAGAGTAGTAAAAAACATTTGGCCGATTCGTGAATTTGAGAAAAGAAAAATAATTGCGAAAATGGAAAAAACCTTGCAAGAGAAAAATCTTGTTGATTATAACGCTGCTGCAGGTGAATTGAGTTGGCAGAATCCTCGTTCATATTATGAGCGTGTCCGTAAGGCAACGAAAGTTATGCGTGTTGAAACCGAAATCAGAATACTTTCCGAACTAAAAATGGAATACGCTAATCGTCCAACTAAAGCGTTAATCGCCGCAGATAAAATTGGAACAAAACGAGAAAGCTATATCTATGATCTTTATCTTACTGACGAAAACGAAATTGTAGAAGGCGAATTGCTACCTGTCCCCGGAAAAAACAATATGGATTTCTTGTGGTTTACCGCGGGTAAAGGAACTCAAGAATTTAAGGCCGATGGCGACCCATATTTGCAGTACAACATAATCAGTCAAATTGCCAAGCATTCCGCGCAAGCACACAGTGATACGATTATAGAGCGCTTGCATAATCAGGAACGAGAATAATAACAAGGAACAATCATTAAGAGGAACGAAAGCGAAAGCTCCAGCAATATTTAGCTACACAAATACCTGATAGTTAACACCACTAGGAGTTATTGCCTTAAGCAAAAATCTGGCCTCATCATTTTCTTTCAATGAGGCCAGTTTTTTTGCTATCAGCAGGTCACTTGCACTATTTGGCGACATGATATACCTGATAATGTCTTCGTTTTCGCAGTACGCAAGGAGCTCCAACGACGGATGAACATGTCCCAATTCAATAACTTCTTCTTTTAAACCAATCTTTTTAATCCCAAAAAGAACTTTCTTTAAAGCTCTAACCAATTTATCAATATTGGAAACACTAAATAAATCACCGTGGACTAATTCAGAATAAAATAATTGTCCAGTAGAGATCGTCTTGACCCTAAATTGGGCAACTTCATGTGGTGCACAATCTAAAGTTGCTGCTGACAATAAGGCGTCATCGTAATATCTATTTGCAACAATATCTTGTACCGCACCTGATCTATTTATTAAAAAAAAAGTTTCTCGATAAGCATCGTAACCAATAAAACTGTTCTTGTTTTTGCTGTACAAAATATGCTGTAAATACATGCTGTAGTTTTTAATCCACGTAAAAACAGTTTGCTTATCAAAAATCTTCTTAGTATCCGTGCCAAACTCTTGGCAATAACGATTAATGTATCGGTAACTACGTTGCAATAATTTTTTGGGCGGAATGCTTTGCGGCCAATTTATTTTTTTTGTAGGAAGTGATTTAATCACAAATGACCATGGCATATAAATGTCAATCATATAAATATCAATCGTAGATTTTAAAAAGATTGTACATATTCGTACTGTTATCGATAGGAAAATCGTAGTTTTCGCAACCAGTGTAGCTGAGAATTTCCTCATCGCTCACAACTACCTTTGTTTCAGCTTCGATGAAATCTGAATAAAGCGTCTTATCTTTAGTACTATAAAAAGCAATATCAAAGTAGTATTCACCAACCATACTTATCCCCGTGTTAAACTCTGGTAAAATCATCCCTCCGCTCTTTGAAAACTGACCCTCGTCAAAGGCACCACCATAGGCAGAAAAAAGGACAATTTTATCAATAGCGGGTGCAGTATTCTTTAGCACATCTGTTCCCGCAATAGATTTATTGTGTCCACTGCGTGAACAGGGAAACAGTGCATTCTTAAAAGTTGGGTAAGCACCATCGTAGGAAATACGCACAACGATTTTGTTGTACAAATAGAATAATAAAAAGTTCTGATAAGCTTGGCGCTCAAAATGGAACAGAGTATGTCCTAGAATTGAAGTACCACTTCCAGGTACATATTTGCGTACTCTCACTAGAAAAGAATCTATCGGATATTTTTGATTAATAGTTTCAATTGCAGAACCACTAATAGGAATGTAATTGATACTAACCGTTATATCACGAGTAACCTTCGCCTTGGTAGTTATTCCTAGTTCCCAACGATTTTCTCGAACGTTACCAATTCCAAAATGTACATTACTCAAAACCAAACGATTATCAGCAGTGTCTAATTTCATATTTTGGGAACAAGAAATCAGTATGAAGCATAATGAAAAAATTAGCAGTTTTAAATAATTTACAGAAATACATCTATGCTTTTGCTTTTGATTGTAATTACGACTAATTGAGTTAACCATACCGTTGGCCTCCTTTAGTCATATTTTCGGAATAATGCAAAATTTATTTAGCTTTCTATTGAGCTTTTTAAACTTTTTCCATATCCCTAAACACATAGGTGGCACAATTTTCTACTATCACTCGAAAAGCTTGCCCGTTATTAATTATTCTACTGCAGTATTTTTGTCGACAATCAGCTCGACACTCAGTTCGACATTTGGCACTACCGGTACTACAATCGTTTCTACGATTCATTTCAAAGCATATCCATGACACCATCAACGGCAAATTCTGCTCGTCGCAAATGCTAATAATTGGCAAAAATGAAGATGTAACCTGAGATGGAATTTTTTGCCCCTCCACCCAATTATAAGCAAATAGTATCTGTGCTGAAGATGCCATCTTTAGTAAAACTTCCGGCACAAAACGATTAGACGTATAAAAATAAAAATCAAGAAAAAATGCAACTTGAGGCATATGAGAAAACCGTTCTATCAGTGATAGATGTGCCAAGTTATTAATTCCCAAATAATATTTCACCTTAGAGTTCGCCTCAGAAATAAACAATTTAAGTATCTCTTCTAAAGTATCAAAATAAGAATCAACCTGATAATTTCTAATCAATGGAGAAAGCGGAATAAAATATTTTAAGGATGGGCATGGGCCATAAACAGGGATTGATGCCAACGCCTGTTTACCAGCTCTATTAACGGCCAGCAATTTTTCATAACTGAAGAAAGGAATAATTCTCTCAGTGGCATCCATAGAACCTCCTTCCTGATAAGGATTTAAATTCGCTCGATGACTAAGAAAATCACTCAATTCCTGATCGATTGCGGTGACTGCTATATCACGCCCCCCCTTCTTTGTTGTAGACAAAATTTGCTGAATAAACTCTTGGGTTTTTTCTTCCCAACATTGATTCAACTTTTGATATAACTGATTTTTAATCTTCTTTATGGACGCCAAAGGGATTGGGTTTGTAAAAAAATCAACCTGATCTTTCAGATGCAAATTCACAACAAAACGAGAAAGATCTGATTTCGGCAACAATTTTTGTATAGTGGAGGCAGTCGCACAACCTTGCATAGTAACGTCAACAACTTTTTTGTATATCGGAAAAAGCTTATGATCAAATGCCGGCAAATCCTTTTGCTTGCTGCATCGCAATAAGTAGATCTCTCCTTTTACTTCCGGTAAAAAATCTAGGCCACCAACAGTTACTACATTATCAAATATCGTAATATTAAATGCGTTAAAGCGCACGAAGTTATCTTTTTCCGGAGAAATATACAATAATAAATCTCCACTATTGATAACCATCTGCAATTTTGAATCAATATGAATATGCATATGCATGTGCATGTGCATGTGCATGTGCATACGAAATTTCATCCATGATTTATGGCGATTACTTCCCGAGTTATCTATATTTCCCAAGAACACACCGCGATGTCCTGGATAATCACTTGATAAAATATCTAGATGCCCACCTGGTTGTTGTTGTTGAAAAAAGAAAGCGCTCGTATATTTCCTCGCAAAAGTTAAACGCATGCGTTGCAATCGCTCACCAAAAATATTTTGTTCAGTAGAACCATGCATTTCATCAAGTAAACGGCGATAAAAGGAAACTACCTCAAATACATATTCCCTACTCTTCATTCGCCCTTCAATTTTCAAGGCATTCACTCCCGCATCTTGTAAATAATTGAGTAAATTCCCCCCACCCCCGAAAAGATCATTACAAGAAAAGCAATACTGTTTACGTCTTTTATCTCTGCCCGATGTAAAATGTGTAAAATAATTACGACAAATCTGTGCACACTTGCCACGATTACCTGATCTCCCTAGTAACAACCCCGAGGCCAAACACAGGCCGGAGAAAGAGTAACAGAGCGCACCATGAACAAAAACTTCAATCTCAATGTCTGGGACTGCTAGTTTTAATTCATGAATAGTATTGATATCCAACTCCCTTGCCAATACAACCCTTTTGAATCCCAAACGTCGCGCAACGGTTAATCCGTGATAATTATGAATTGCTAATTGAGTTGATGCATGTAAAGGCAATGTTGGAAAATGTTCTTTGATTAAAAAGGCCAGACCCAAATCTTGAACAATCACCCCATCAACTGCAAATAATGCCAATTCGTTCACTAATTCAAGGACCAGAGGAAGTTCTTGATCAGTAATCAACGTATTGAGTGCCACAAAAATTTTTTTTTGATGAGTTAAAGCATATTCTTTAAGACGTCTAAATTCCTCTAGCGTAAAATTAGTGGCCGCATCCCTCGCAGAGAAATGCTTTAATCCTAGGTAGACGCTATCAGCTCCGGCCTTGAACGCCCAAATAGCAGTCGCCAGATCTTTCGCTGGTGCCAACAATTCTGGAATAAAAGAATCACTTACTCGGTGGTGAGACAGCGGACGCCGTAGGTTTTGTGGGGTTATTTGATCCTGCTTCAATTTCTGCTAAGGCCTTTTTTAAAATCGCTAATTGCTCTTCTAAATCATTTATGCAACGAAGGATATAAGATCTCTCACTTTCACCCTTCCTTTCTAAAGTGGAATTGATTAATTTCTCAGACAATTCTATATTTTCTTTATGTTCTAACTGATAGAAATAAGCTCGAAATTTATCTACTACAAAATAGTAAAAGTCGATATATTTATCAATCTCCTTTTCTCTAACGTTGAGCTTGATTATATCATCGAATCGATAAAGATAATCAGCAACTTTTTTTAATTCTACAGATAGTGCTGCTCCAATCAACGAATGGATATCCATTTGCAACTGATCAATGTACAAAATATTTTTGCTATCGGTATATTCAAAAATATTTACTTCAAATTTATCCAATGATGCCACCGCAAACTTATAAAAATCTGCCAATAGTTCAATGTTAAAATCTTGATCTATTGTAGGCATGGATAATATCTTTTTATCTTTCGATTCCATACCCTCCTATCGACAATATGCAAAAGAAATATTAATCTTTAATTTTTCTTTAATTTCATTGATCTTTTATATATTAATAATTGATTTAAATAATATAGTAATACAATAATATACCGATATGTACGAGAATACACAAAGGATTGTGCAAGATACCACTAATTTCCACAGTTTTACCATC